>NZ_BBWW01000005.1 GCF_001485215.1 Leptolyngbya sp. NIES-2104 | reverse complement strand
TCCGAAGCCATTGATCCAGATGCCTTTCACTTCGCCCGGAAAAATAAACCTTCCAGAAGTTGCGAATGAATGGGAAAACAGATGGAAAGATGTATTATCTCGTTCTCAGGAATTGCAGAAGAACCTAAATGACATTGATCAGAAAAGTCAACAATACTGGGGCAAGTTAGAGGATATTACTAATAGGATGAATGACTCAGCTTTAAGAGAGAAACAAAAAGAAAAGAATCGCAAATTCCAGGAAAAGTGGAATGAAACATATAAAAGGGCGAAGCAGCACGTTAACTTGACAATAGAACTGAACTCTAAAGCTCAAGATTTTCACAGCATTATGATGCTTAATGCAATGAGGCAGGAAGTCGAGGTTAGTATAGATCAACTTAATAGCATTGCTGATGAAGCATCTAGCCTCTCTAAGCAAATTGAAGAAGCTGCCCAGCAAGGACAAGAAATTATCGAAAAATCTAAACTGTGAACCACATGAGAAAAGTTTAGATAAAAACACTGACAGAACAAAAATAAAAGCTCTTTGGAGGGCGTTGGGTTGCTGTCCAGCGAACGAGATTCCACCCTCCAATGGCAGTTGAATTGGCGGATTGCCACTAACCAGCACCGTTACACCTGATCGAAATAGTGCATCAGATTTTCCCGCCGCTTATGCCCAGTCCGGCGCTGAATTTGAGCAGGTGAATATCCTTTGGCGCGGAGCTTGGTGATGTAGGTCCGTCTGAAGCTGTGGGTACTGACTCCCTCGATCCCCACAAAATCGCACGCCAACTGCAAAACCTCGTGTGCCTGCATCCGGCTCAAAAACGGCTGTTTGCTGTCTGGTCGTGCTCTGAACAAATACCCCGATTCGGGCATCTCCCCAGATTGCTGCCAATCCTTCAAAAACGATCGCAACCCCGGCACAATCTCTACCTGCTGCGTGCCCGTCTTTCCCTTGCGAGTTTGCCGCGTAAACGTCACAAAGTTGCCGCGAATCATCTCCGCTTTTAACTGCAACGCCTCACTAATTCGACAGCCCGTAAACAGACAAATTGCAAACAAAGCGCGATCGCGCCACGTCTGAAAGCCTTCCTCAAACAATCGCCCCAATTCTTCATCGGTGAGCAGTTTTGCCTGTCCATGACCATCGACCTTGGCACTTGCTTCTAAATTCCCCAGATCAATGTCGAAGTTGATCATGTTTTGTCTTCTAAACAAATCTGTACCCTCATCCTAACCTGACAAAATACTAAATTGTCAGGTTGAGGGCTAGAAGTGCTGAGGTTTCGTTCTCGATTGCCTCAACAGAGCGGATAAACGGGTGAATTAGGCAAAACTTATCGCTCAAAACTTCTAGAACCCTGATTCCACCGTTGATTCATCAGTTTGTTTTATAACGCTGGCGAATTAGCGGTGAGTCGAAACGTTGGAAGCAGGCTCAATAAACTATTTCTACAATTCGTTCTTTTTCGAGGTTCGGCAGATCACTGCCAGTGATCAAATACTATTAAGGTTTTAAGGTCTAATACTATAAAGCCCTAATGGTAAAGGCGCTAAATCGTTTTTCTGGTATATCTAAAGGTCTAATACCTTGTTAGGTTTCAGAGATGCTTAAAGTTGCCATCTTCAATTTCAAAGGAGGGACTGGAAAATCGACGACCACATTGAATCTGGGCGCTGCTTTAGCGTTGGCAAAGCGGCAAGTTCTCGTCATTGATTTAGATGGGCAGCGAACGTTGTCTTTTGGGCTAGGGCTGGACGGACAATCGCCCACGACTTTAACTTGGCTAACCTCAACGCATTTTTTTACGCCCATCGCTACCCAGACCAAAAATCTGTCGCTGATTCCAGGCGATATCGAGATGTTTCGGCTCACGGCTGATACAGATTTATTTACACCTGCACTCGAACGTCTCATCGGATTTGATGTGGTCCTGATGGACTGCCCACCTTCGTTAAGCGTGGCATCAGTGCAAGCGATTCTATCGAGCGATCGCATTATGGTGCCGACACTCTGTGAGCCAGCCGCACTGAAAGGACTGTCAGAAGCGGTTGAGTTGGTTCGGGGTGAGAATACAGCCATTCCGATCGAAGTTCTTCGCACCCGATACAAGCCTCGCTTGGTGCTGACTCGCGAGGCTGATGATCTACTAATCTCTAGTGCAGAAGATTTGAATTACCGACTGCTGCACACAGTCATTCCTGAAAATATTCAGGTTGCAGAGTCGATCGCGCAACAGCAGCCCATTTTAGAATACGCGCCCAAATCAGCGGGGGCGGTTGCCTATAAGTCATTGGCAAAAGAAGTTGCGAAGCTCTGGAAGGTACAGCCATGACAAAACGAATGGGCGGGCTAGGAAAGCTCAGTGATTTTGGGCGATCGACTCCAGAATTTCCAACTTCAACGACACAACCTGAAGCACCAGAAACCTCACAACCAGAAGTAGAAATTGTTAGCCTTCCTGCCAAATCAAAAGAGCAAAAGAAGCTGAAGAAGGTTGAAAAGCCAGTGACGATTAATATCAAAATTGCGCGTGAGCAACAAGAATGGCTCGCGGATATCGCTCGCCAAGTTAGAGACAACAACCCTGATCCTGTACCTGCTAGCGATCGCTGCTATCCACAGCATCTCATTCAGGTCGCCATTGATTTATTGGCATCTGCTCCGGTGAACTGGGCTGAAGTCCGGACTCCTGAAGAGTTGAGGAAACAGCTAAACCTCTAATACCTTAAAGATATTAGGCTCAATGCTGGGTTAGATTTCGTCTGGATTGATGCCCATTGCTCGTAGGCACTCAGATAATCTCTGAGCTTTTTGCTCTGCTTCACCCGCCCGTTCTTCTGCCTGGTCTACCCGTTCTTCTGCTTCATCCGCTCGTTCTGCGCCAGTTGGAATCACTTGCCCAGCCCGATCGCACCAGCGCAACCAGGTCCGCGTCACGTCTTCCTCAAACTGTCCTTCCCACAGCACCAAGCCCAAGCCCACTGCATTCAACCAAATCGGTTGTCCTACTTCGCTAACTCCTTCAGCGGGAGTCAGTTCGGTGTAGCCATCAGGAGCACTCGCCCATACCCGCAATAGCGCTTCATTCATGTCGTCTTTGCCCTGAATCTGCTGCAACGGGTCAAACACTACGTAGTAAGGAATGCGAATTTGAGCATACAAGTCTTTCTTGATGGTTGTCTTTCCCTTCTGCCGCGACTTCCGGCTTAATGTCAGCTCGTCGCCTTCCTGATTCGAGACGATTTCAACACAGACCTCTGGCAGTTTGCCAAACTCCCACACAAAGTACGATCGATTCTGCTTCTTCGAGAAGTCGTCGGCGCACTGCACACCAAGACTCAGCATCACATCGGGAACGACTGGATCGCCCTTCAATTTATAGAACAACCCCACATTGGCAGCCGTCAGAAACGGTGACGGCAACGGCTTAGAACTGTAGAGTGGTTCGACTAATAGCCGCTGCTGTTTCTCAGATTGCAAATTGTCCACAGGGGTATCGTCCTCGATCGTCAAATGGCTCACGTCAATCTCGGTGACGATTTCTTGGGTGTCGAAAAGTTGCTGAGTCATGAACGGCGACCAGAATTCGATATCTCATTATCCTCGAATTTCATCTGATCGCGTTGCCTGTTGCAAACTGCCTAAGGCGAAGAATTGCAGAATTCTTCGCGCTGGCTGCGACCTGTCTAAAGGGGATACTACATCTCACACTACAGGCACTGGACTAAACTTGGACTGGTGAGCGTAATACAATCGCCCTCAAACCCGCGTTTCCTCATTGCGATCGCGGTTCAATTTTAGTTCAATAAAAAACCGCTCGAAATCAGCGCAGATGTGCATTTGGGTGATTTTCATTCAGTTAGGACTTCTGCGGCGGACGCAGAAGAGCAAAAATTACTGTCGCTAGGAAAATTGATGTCTACAGTTTAACTTGGTGGCAGAAGCGGCAAATAATCTTTCAGACCCTCCACCAGTTTGTGTATGCTTCCACCAATCCTGACGGCTTTGTCAAGCGTCAAAACGTAATTAAAAGCTTTCCCAACTATTTCTTGTGCCGCTGTTCCTGCGCCCTGCCAACCAGAAAATAGAATCCTCCCAGCTACTTCCTCACTAACTCTGGCTACTCCAATGGAACCTCTGATTTGATAGTTAAGCAAAGAGGCTTCAATTTTTCTGAGTTCATTGATCAGAAACGCCTTGATTTCTGCATCTATGTCGGACTTAAGAATCTCGTTCTGCAACTCGCCAATCTTTTGTCTTAAGTCTTTCAACTCTTCGGAAGACAGCTCATGTACTCCCCGATTTTGAGATTCTACAATATCTGCACAAGCAGCAAGCAGATCTAGATTCTGTCTGAAATCTCCTCTCACGGATTCCCAGACACCACCTAGAATGGGATGACTCATCAAGGAGAGTCTGAGATTGTTCAGAGGAACAAGATAGACATCAGTGTCTGTAACTTTTAAACTGCGGATTTCCTGCTCTACATCATCAAAAAGGACAAACAACTGACCTACCTTTTGGCAAACTTCGGCATAATCTGAAGGGTTAGCTTCCAGAACCTCCGCCCATATCGTTTGTATTGATCGTTGCCCGTCCATTTCCTGAGCTTGTTTCAGCAGAGTGTGGAGCTGACGGCTTGCGCTACTAAGAGACATATCAGGTGTTTCAGATTATGTACTAGACATATTTTATACAAATCTTCCGAAAAACGCTATATGTATGAAAAAATTACTATTTTTTCGCATATATAGTGATTCGCAGTCTGCTACGGTGACAACTGAGTTGCTTTTGTAGAGTAGGAATTCCGAGATTCGCGCAGCTATTTAAGCAATTAAATGTAAGGTTGAAAGAGATAGCCATTGAGATTATGAGGAAATTTCAGAACATCATGCGCGTGTATCTCACTCATTGCTCTGCTGAGAGAGAACCGCTACTTAAGGACTCTGGAAAAACCGCCACACCGGATGCCCTTTATACCCACCCCAGAATTCAAGAATTCATGATCAGATGTAAATCAATGGGGGTGAGTTGGGGAGTATTGTCTGATCTCTACGACGTGTTTGGGTCGGATCAGCATCAGGCTTGGTACGAGCAACACCCTGATACTGTGACCCAATACGAGGAAGACAGCATTATTCAAGCGTTCGACCGCGCATTGAGCGAGTATGACGAGATTTGGTTTTACATTCGACCCGAATCGTTCCACCTGTTCTATGGAAGAGTACTGAAAAGAACAGCACTTGCCGACAGAATACGAACGTTTGAAGACATTGAGTTAATCAAGTAAATTTTCTGAAGTGCTCATTCAGGGCAGGATTTGATTCACCAATACCCACTCCGCCC
The DNA here is from genome assembly GCF_001485215.1 of Leptolyngbya sp. NIES-2104. NCBI lineage: Bacteria > Bacillati > Cyanobacteriota > Cyanophyceae > Leptolyngbyales > Leptolyngbyaceae > Leptolyngbya > Leptolyngbya sp. NIES-2104. Next base: position 20,150 of record NZ_BBWW01000005.1, on the reverse strand, counting down.
TGAGCGGCGACGGCGAACGCAGATGTAGTAGAAATGTCGTGGCTAGAGGATCTGATGCTTAAAGTGTGTCCGAGGTAAGTGATTTTAAAACTTGCGGCACTATTTTATACATATTTAGATTGATACACTCAACGTTAATACATCTATGATTAATCCGGTAGATTCAGCCTCTTACGTGATCCACAGCTATTAGCACAATGACTACAGAAACCTTATATTTACGATGTCACTTTTTTGTCGTTGGTACTCGCCCACTTTGCCTATGGGATACGAGTATCAGCGACAAAAACCTAAAGTTTCTCAATAGCATTGACCCAAGTTATTTTGAATACTTGGGTCAACTTTATTCAGATTCACTTAACACTCAAGATCAATCAACAAGCAGAAAGGCACAACATGCAGCACTAGCTCTTCGTACTGCATATGCCCAAGCACTGGAGACTCTGTTTGCTCTAATTTGTTCAGCGATTCAGGCACCCTGGTGTGTACCAGCATGGGTTAATGCTTACAAGAACCATGAATTGCGAGACCTTGTTGAGAAAATTCAGGAGACACAGCAGATAATCTCTCTGCTAGAAACTGAAACGCCTTCATGGTCAACTGTTTACGACTTTTTGTTCCCAGCGCTAGATATAGAAGATGAAATCTACAAGTCAGCCGTTAGGGATGGCTTCATCCGAACATGGAAACGTTTCGCCTATGATTTCCTTGATGACGGCTCTATTCGAGAGTACAACAGCATTAAGCATGGACTTCGGATAAGCTCAGGAGGTTTCAAACTGCATATAGGAATTCCAGAAGAACCTGGTGTACCACCACCAACAGACAAGATGGTAGAAGTAACAAGTAGTGATTTTGGTTCAAGCTATCTCAACTTTGAAAAGGTTGGCGACCAAGCGCATCATCTATGCCTTAAAGGTGAGTTACGCAACTGGAACCTGGAGAGTTTGGTCTGGGGACTACAGTTGGCGGCAATGTCCATTGCAAACGTGCAGTCAGTATTGAAGGGGCAGAGTGAGAATAATTCTCAAGCTCCGTTTCGGTGCCCAGGAGACCTTTTGGATTTTGATAGATGGAGAGGATTTGTAACTCTAACTGAACCTGAGATCGCAATACCATCAGAACTTATCCATCCTTTCACCAAGGAAGATATTCTCTCAAATTACAAAGCTGGAATATATTCACAAAGCCGGAATATATTATTACGCGAAGGGAATAATGGTTGACGAGACTGAAGAGAAAAAACAGCATGACATTTGCTAGATGACAGCGGCAGGTTCTTATCCCACAATCACTATCATCATTTAACGCCGGCTATTCGAGCATTCAAGCAGTCTTCTGCATTTCAACAAATTGCCAACGAATTACTCCCACTTCGTCGGTGCGGCAAATGACATAGCCAAAGAATTCTAACCGTTCCAGATTTTCTTTGATTGCCTTTTTTGCTCTGGCACCGCCTTTGAATTGCGCTGCGAGTTGGTCTACTGTCCATTCGCCCTGGCTGGTGCTGAGGAGTTCTTGAATGGCGGCGAGTTGCTCTTTTGGTTGCTTTGACCAAGTTCTTTGCTCGGCAGGTTCGATCGCTGCTGTCTCTGGTTCCATAACTCCAGTCAAGGTTTGCTGTACTTGTGCTTCGCCGGGAGCCTGATAATCAGGGCGCAGCCACCGGACTAAACCATTACGCTCTTCTTCGGCGCGATCAATGTTGAGTGCGACCAGTTTTTCTAGAATCTCGTCATCGCTGAGGGTGGGCTGCCAGCCGTAAGCCTCAAACACTGCAATGTCAAGGTCATCATGAATTTGTTTGAGAGTGGAGACTAAAGCTTTGTCGTTGTAAGTGCGATCGCTGTCCGTAAACGGTTCTCCCCGGCGAAGCTTTTCTAGCAGGTTATACATTCCGGTAATTGTGACATCAGGATGTTGTACCTGAACTCCTTTACGATGCGCGTCTAACTTTTCACCCAATTCACAGATTTTCTGTTTTTGTTCAGGAGATAGGTCAGGAAATGGGAATTTATTGAAACACTCTGAATGGTTATAGTTAGAGTCATTACCAACTCCAAGCCATGCTCCACTTCGTAATACCCAAGTTAAGTGAATACGCGAGGACAGAATACCAAGAAAGGAAGAATCATTTAGTGCAATAGTCACAAGTTTTGCATCAGGTACAATATCATTTTTTAAGAATGTGAAAACTCTGTGCTTTGCTGTTCGGCACGTAACAATGTATCTATCTAATCCTTCCAGAGCATTACGAGTAGTGACTACTGGTTCACCAAAAATCCACCATTTTTTTCTATAACAAGCCCTATTATTTTGTTCTCGTTCTGGCTTAACTCTTTCAAGAATCCATTGATAAATAAGTGGAAAATCACTCTTCACGTTATCCTCTGATAAACCAAACAAGTCAATGACCATGATATCTCGTGGCTTATCTGTAATATCTCTTCCGTTACGATATCTACGAATATATTTTTCGGTGTTTGGGACTGTTCCTAGACCTAATTTTTTTGCCTCATAAGAAGTTATGGCAAAGCCAGAACCAATCAATTGAACTCCCCGATTCCCAATTTTTTCGTTCGCCTTCAACACTTTAGTAGACGTAATATCGGCACCTATAGACAAGTTAGAAAAGATGCTGCCTAATTTAGATTCAAATTTGACTACTGACTCACCATCTTCTTTTGATAGCTCTTCAGTTACTATACTTAGCAAGCCTTTGTGTTGACCTTTAAGGGCTGATGTCATGGAAATTCTGACTGCTGCTCCATCGGAAGCATCCACCCAAGGATGATCAGGAATAGCAAAAATTATCGAAATCGATTTTTTAGCTTCAATGTAGGGAGAAATAATACGGCGGTTGAATGTCTGGCGTAAACTGTTAGTTGTAATAAAACCGAAGCAATCTATCTTTTCTTCTTGCAGTAAAGATGCTGACTTGTCCCACCAATACATTACATAGTCAACTGATTCAGGGATATTTCTGTACACCGATCTTAAAGCTTCTACATAACCATCTCCTAATCGCTCTCGCATTCTTGCATTACCAATAAATGGCGGATTTGAGACAATATAATCTGCCTCTTGCCACTCTGCCGGTCGTGGATTGATATAGCGATAAATCGGAATTTGGTCACTTGGGTCAGGGACATCCTCACCTGTCGCTGGATGCTTCATCGTGCGACCACCCCACCGAGTTTTAACCTTTCCCGTTTTAGGGTCGATCGCCTCTTCCCTCCCGTCGTATGCCAGCACCGCATCTCGATGTTCAATATTGTGGAAATTTTGCAAAACAGGTTCAGGCGGCGGCGTGGTGCCGTAGCGTTTAAAGTGCCATTGCAGATAACCAATCCAGATGACCAACTCAGCGATCGCAGCAGCTCTAGGATTGACCTCAATGCCCAGAAACTGCGATGGGTTAACTTGCTCAGTCTCTAGCTGCACCGCCCCTACCACGTCCACCAATCGCTGCATCACTTCAGCCTCAAGGGTTTTCAGCAAATCCAGTGTCACATACAAAAAGTTGCCCGATCCACAAGCGGGGTCAAGAATCTTGATTTCCCGCAAATGCTTGAGAAAGGCGCGAATTTCCACCTCTGCCTTCTTTTTCTGTGCAGCAGTGGGGTCTTCTTGTCCCTCGTCCAGCTTGAGCAAGCGATCGACCTCCATTTCCACCTGCTGCCACTCTTGCCGAATCGAATCAATCACTACCGGACGCACCAGCCGCTCTACATACGATCGCGGCGTGTAATGCGCCCCTAGTCGGCTCCGCTCTTTGGTGTCAAGAGCGCGTTCTAACAACGTGCCAAAAATCGCAGGCTCTACCTGGCTCCAGTCCTTGTTCGCCGCTCTAAACAACGTTTCTAACTGCTCCTTGGGCAACTCAAACGCGGTCGCATCTGCAAAAAAGCTGCCGTTAAATCGTAAAATCCGCTCAAATCCAAAACTACCGCCTGTGTTCATCGTCTGCCACAGGTTTTCAATCTCTGGCTTAAAGCGTTTGGGGTCAGCAATCCACCGCTCATTTAAAGCTGCCTTAAACACCTCTCTCGGCAATAGCCCTACATCTTCGGCAAACATGGTGAAAATGCAGCGCATCAAAAAATTAGCGACCTCATGCGGATCGTGCCGCTGCTCTTCAAGCCACTTCGCCAGTTTTGCCAGTTCTGCGGCAACATCTCGCGTCACTCTTGCCCGATATCTTTCTGGATTTAAGCTTTGTGGATCAGTGAAGATCGCCACAAATCGATCAAACACATCCGGCTTCAAAAGGTCATCGAGATCGAGCCGCTCTCTCGCTCCATATCCGATCGAGTAGCTGCCGCTAAAGTCCATCCACAGTTCAAAGTGAGATCCGATATCACACGTTATGAGAAACGGGGGCTTCACATCTAGTTGCTTGACATACGCTCGCGCCTGAAAAAATGCTTTTTCCATTGCCTTGCGATACGTTTCTGTCCCTCGCTTTGCCGTGCCCTTGCCGGAGATATCGCTACCCTGCTTCGCTTCAACCAGCAGATGTCCTTCTTTGTAAAAGTCAGCAAACCGAGTCGTAGAATCGCGATCGCTGTGGAAAAACTTGATTTCCTTATCAAAACAGTAAGGATCGCCAAAAACATTGCCCTTGGGAGGTGGAGCCGTGACCCCTAACGCATCACACAAGTCGCGAAAAAAATTCTGATAGTTGGCGCGCTCATTTCCCTGAGAGCCTTTCCAAATCGTGAGAAAGTATTGAATTCGCTTGTTATCTTCTGGCTTCATGCCGTTCTACCTGTAGTCTATTCATAGTATCAACGGAAACATCGGTAAAACAGCATTTTTTGCCCTAGCTCACATCCAGCAGAAGTTCACTGCTCACGAGCCACGCAAAACGCGAATTACCCTAATCACAGCAACTGACAACGGTTGTGATCGATTCAACGTTCTCGTTCAAGCGATTTTGCCCGCGCTAGTACCGCCTCGACCTGAGTGTAAACAGCGTGAATATAAGCTTTCGCTTCGTCCAGATCGCGCTGCACGATCGCCTGCGCCTCTGTGCCCTGAGCGATGATGTTCATCGCTTCTTGCATCGGGTCATCACAAGTGCTGTATTCCTGTAGAGCAAGCAGAGAGACTCGCACATCCCGGTCAAGCGGCGCTAAATGCGCGAGTCTAACCGATAAGCGCTCATAAATTTGACGATAGTATTGCCGATGCGCTTCGAGTTGAGCATCTGGCTCTGAAGCAGCAGGACCCTCCTGAACCGGAGGCGGATCAGGTGGAAGTTCAATCGTCTCTGGCAAAACTGGCTCTAGTGCGGGCAGGTCTTCGGTTTTCTGAGCATCAGAAGTAGTTTCAGTTCCCAGTTGAGCGTTTACGACCAGCCAGCGGTGAAGATCTTGCCAAAGCTGAACATCTGAGATCGTAATGTTTTCCTGAGCCTGGACATCCATTTTCGTCGCTTCACGCCGCACGTTGTATCTGAAGTCGCGATCGTCGCGACTGAGCAGATAGCTTTTATTGCCAAAGTCAACCTGAAGCTGATACTCGGTACTCGCTTCCGACTCTTTACCGAATGTCGCGCCGATCGTCGCATAGTGTTCAAAGATTGCTTCAGCCAGCGGCAAAATCTGCGCGGCGTAACGGCTTTGCTGTTGGCGTTTTAGTCGGCTGTCCCGTTTTTCTTCCAGAGCGCGATTAAGGTCTGCAAGTTGCTGGTTAATTCGGTGAAGTTCGACGTGACTAGACGATTCAAAGTCTCGAAGCTGCTGATTAATCGCGTCAAGTGTCGATTCGCGACGGTGATTTGATTCTCCAGCGGTGTAACCGAGGGGAGTTTGGCTTCGGTTTGGCTCAATCGCTCGTCGATCTTCGTCATCACTTGCGAACTGTGGCGACTGAATTCGGCGAACAGGTCGTCGATCGATTCCTCCACTTCGGTCCGTAATTGCTGAAGTCCCTGGGCGACCTCCTGGGGTTGTGTCGTTGATGCGGTCAGCGCTGCCACCTGGCGCTCCAGTTGATCGAGGCGTTGAGGCAAGGGCTGGAGTGCTGCAATCAAGTCGCTGAACTGCTTCTGCTGTTCCGCCAAGGCTTGAAGTAATATCGTTTCTGAGGGCGTTCTGCTGGCGTTGCTCATAAGTTAAAGGTTTCCGTTGACAGAGTTCCTGAATTTTTGGGTTGTCGCGCTCTGAGTAGGCAAGTTCAAAGGTTTTACACAGTCCTGGGTCAGAGTGTTTGAAACTGTAGCGCGTCCCTAGTGAATTGCCTGATAACGCGACTCCATCCAAGCTATAAGAAATCCCTTTCGATTTCCCAGTTCGAGTGAATCCCATTCGCACTTCAATTCCTTCGGCTTGGGCATTCTCGATAAATTCAGTCACTGATGCGCTGCGTTGCCCAACGTTCTCTAAAAGATCCTGCAACCGTTTCTGAACGCTGACTTCTCCGGTCGCTGCTTCTTTCTGAAGTTGGCTGATCGTTTGCGATCGCCGCCCAACTTCCCAGCTATTCGGGACCGCTGTAAGTTCATACTGTCGCTCCAAATCGCGCAGAATTTGCTGCGATCGATAACGCTCAAACGAAGTGCTGATCGATCGTTCCGTTTCCAGATTTATTCGGCTGTAAACGATGTGCGCGTGTGGATGGGGTTCATCGGTGTGGCGAACGATCGAGTAAGTGTATTTGTGTAATTCAGTCTCTCGAAAATCTTCGACTGCTTTTCTAAATTCTGGCTCGTTAAATTCCTTTAGCAATTCTGGACGCTCTGAGGTCAGAATCATTGCGGCAAGATATTTTTCGCAGTATTCGGCGAATTGCTGATCATCGAGGTCTTCACCGGGCGGAAACGAAATCGATGTGTGCCCCACCGAGCGCTTGACGCGATCGTTGAGGTCGATCGATACCATAAATTTTTGCGTGGCGTTCCTCACGACGGCTTGCAGTTGATTGTGCGAAAGTTGATCGCGCTCAACCCAGGGTGCTGCACTGCCGCCAATCACCCGTGCGCCCGCTTTGCTAATGGCATAGCAAATGGTGGCACGGGCGGAATTGTTGAGTTTGATTTTGGCAGTACTCACGTTTCCTCTTCGAGTTCCTTCGCTTCCGAAATTAGAGCCAGTTCCACTGCTTGCAGCTTTTCGAGCAGTTGGGAAAGGAGTTGTCGATCGGCTTGACTCACTCTAGGTTGAGCTTGACTATTCAGCCTTCTTACCGCTTGATTGAGATTGATTCCAATGCGATTCAGTTCAACTAAGAGACTGCGATCAATCCTGCTCACTTGCCGTCGATTGCGGCGACGAATCGGCGGGGTTTCACCGGATAGTTTTGATCGAACGTAGTCAGAAAAATTGATTCCTCGTGCTTCTGCTTCCGCTTTCAATGACTCTTTTAATGAATCTGTTAGACGAATTGTGAATTTGGTTTCACTCTCCTTTTTCGCTCCTGGTAGCACGGGGTCGAGCAGTTTCTCAAGATGTTTTAGGTCGCGATCAAATTCGCTCATTTCCGCTGCTCGGCTCGGTGGGGGTTCTCCAAGGGGGTCGCCCCCTTGGGCAAGCTAGATTTGTCTGGAGCGGCGTAGCTGCGTAAGACAAAACACAGCTTGCCAACTTCGCAAAATTTCTTTGAAAGTACGTTCAGACTAGCGCGTAAAAGCGAAGTTCGTCGCGGTTTGGGAGAGATCGCAACAATCTGTAAAGGCTTTGTCTGTGAAGAAAAACAATCGCTACGATTAAAACAGCACTAAGATACTACTCAAAATGGCGCAATCTAAAAATAGCGGCTCTGCTTCAAACGAACCACAGGAGCCGAAGGAACCCGATTTGAATGGGGCACTAGAAGACTTGAAAAAACTGGCGGAGAAGCCTAAGAAGATTTCGCCAGAGGAAGTGGTGAGATTAGGGTTTGAGCAAATTGAGATAGCGATTAAGCAGGGCTACAGTTACACGGACATCCGAAAGATTTTTGTCAATCGCGGTGTGCAAATTTCAATTAAAGACCTCAAAAACCAGTATGAAGCGATCGCAAAAACCAAGGAGTGAGGTAAATCGAGTCGAGTGATTCAGTTTAGCCCGTGCCAGTAAAGCCTCATCGAGCAGATATCGCAGCAAAATTCAGATTGGGGCATTGTCATGTCGGGTTTGGCAGCGAAATTTATAGTTCACAGTCATCGTGCCACCTCCACTCAGAGTGATTGATCAACTCCCGCGTCACAACTGCGCTATCGGGTTCGACAAACAACAGATGTCGATTCCGTCGTCGATCTGGTAAATCGACTTCCTCAGACTGAAGCCAGGATCGATCGCCAGAGTAATCGTAGAAATCATAGACAACTCGCTTTATGGATTTCGCTTTGTGAATCAGAAAGTCTTCGATTTGCCCGAAATTCAGGTTGAGGACTTTTGCGGGAATTTGTGGAAATTTATGTAAATTTGTGGGACAGCGAAGGAACGTTTTGCCCAATTTTGTCGAACTGCCCTAGCTAAAACGAGTGCTTACACCCCTCTGTGGGAACTTGGAGGAATTTGCAAGGCATTCGTAGGAACTTGGAGGAACTTTATTGCACGACAAAAATACTTCAAGCAGTCGATGTGTCAGTCGTATGCGAAAGCGCGGCTACTCCCGTGAAAATTGCACAAATTTCGAGAATTTTGCGGCAATTACACGCGATCACACCAGTTGCACTCGTCTTTCATCTGCCTGACATCTTGAGTCTTTAAAGTCTTGAGCATGGCTCAAATGGTTCGGCTTGGCTCGTGTGAGCTTCGATCCACTGCGTTGTTTGCAATTTCCTACATCTAACGCCAACCGTGCCTCGTGCCTTGCTGACCGTGCCTCGTGCCTCAATCATGCCTCGTGCTTTAGCGATGTCACGTTTGTGCCGCACCTGTGTCTCAGATGTGCCTCGTGCCTTGCTCGTGCTTCATTCGTGCTTTGCGGATATTCCGACCGCGCCTTATCTTTCAAATAGAACCACAACAGAGAACAGCAGAAAAATTCAAAGGCAAGGATTGAGATCGGGTGAAACCCTCTTTTACAGCAACGATCTCAGTTTGGGTGGAATACTTGTTTGCGACAGAGATCTCAGCTTGAGCAACGGCTTGAGGGGCTGACTGTTGAGAATTTACTCAACCGGAATTTACGTTTTTGTCGTAGTAAATAGGCAGTGCGTGATTATGCAAAAAATGTCTTCAAAAAACTGCATTTGACGGCGTTTAACGGCGGAAATTATCAGATCAACTTCAGATAAGGGTGACGCTCACTCGTGTAGGCAAAAATGTACAACTTTTTGCTTTGTTTGACGGCAAAAAACGGCGTTTGACGGCAAAAATCTACAGCCTCAAATTTAGGCGGATTTGCCATTTGAACGAACGTTTAGAACCTTTGACCTTCTGCCTCGATCCGCAGAGCTTCACGTAGAAACCCGCATTCTACGGTTGAGGTTGTGACAGTCGCTCAATGAGAGAATGCAGGCTTTGAAATACAACCGAACGGCGGTATCGTCTAACTTTATTCCAATCGTTGTTCAAGGCACTCATTGTAAAAAGAACCGCCTTCGCTGGAATGTTAAAGTGGTGAAACGATGAGCTGTCTATTTTGTCGAACCAATGCACTCCGAAAAATTGTTATGACCGATCAGCACGCGATCGCCCATCAGGTAGAAGAACTAGACAGTGAGCGAGTCAAAGCGCTCGTGTTGGACTGGCTTTCGGAAACCAGTGGCAGTCTCAGCGATTTTGAGCGCTTGCTGGGTGGTGAGCCGCGTCAGGAAACAGCACTGGAGTACGGTCAGCTTGATGAAGCCCTTTCATTTCATCAAATGACGAATGCAGAAATGGTTGAGAGTAGCTTGCAGGTCTTGGCTGAATACAAGCGCAAGCGCAACGGGGTTTCGCACGAACGAGTTCGGGATTGGCTCGATAGTTTAGGCAGTGATCAGCCACGTTCATGTCCCAAGTAACGTGGACAGAGACTGCTTTAGCAGACATTCAACGGCATTATGAAGCCCTAGAGCTAATTGATTCAACAATCGCGCTTCAGGCAGCTCAAGCCATTCGCGAGGCTGGAGACCGCCTTGAAACCTTTCCGAAACGGGGCGCGATCGTTCATGCCGCCACCGGATTACGTAAGTTGCAAGTTGCATTCGGCAAGTTCGGATTCACGATTCACTACGCTGTGATCGAGGATGAAGTCGTGATTTTGAAGGTTTACCACGGACGCGAGAACCGCCCAACTTAAAGTCAGTAGAGACTGAATCCACAGTCCAGAATTTAGGTAACTTTTGAGTCTCGCTCTGCTCCCAAGCCGCAGAACTTTCCTGGTTGTGGGCGTTGCGTTGAGTGACTCTAATTCTCGATCGATCCCTTCTGTACGCAATGCCCGCAACCAGGTGGAGGAGACCGATAAGCAGTTTTGCGCCGGAGTACCGTGTGATCGATTAGGCAATTTGATAAATTGCTCGCTCCCACAGGTCGGGTGGAATGCTTTCTTGGAGTAGCCTTCGCGCTTCTGGGTCTGAACTGCTTTCGTAAAGTCCTCGAATGTCTGCGAGATCCTCGGAATTAAAGGGATCTTCTGCGATCGCACCCTCCCGATCTACTTCTATTTTCTCAAGGGGTGAGATCTCCTTTCTACGTCGCTCGATAATGGCGAGAAGCGTTTCTAGTTCTGGCTTACAGACTTCGTAACGCCGATTATTCCGATTGCCGCATCGCTGAGTGTGGATGCCGTGACGAGATAGGATTTCACCGATGATTTGCTGGTCGGACTGCGTTTCGATATTGCGGAAATTGAATGCCAGCCGGAACTCGACCGAGTGCGATCGCACAAACGCAGAAATGGATTGCACCTGATCCGCTGGAAGTCGCTCGATTTCCCCGGCTGCAATTTGGCAGATGAGTGCCGCAGCTCCCGATTGCTCTAGTAGCCAGAGTGCGATCACATCCGGCTTCCAGTCTTGCGGCGTGTCGGGGTTGCGCTCGATCGACTTGACGGTGCGTTGCGTTGCCAAGTCCGGATGCAGAACGGCTTCGAGTCGTTTGATTTCGGTGCGGGTTTGACCTTTACGATCAAACTCGACATCAGCGCTGGTCACGGTTTCGAGTTCGTAGAAGTCCTTCAAATAGTATTTGGTCAACGAGAGCGCTTCATCGGGGGTGAGTGCTTCGGTCCGATTTTCGAGCAGTTTTGCCGCTTCGTCGGTGAGGTCTAGGGCGATCGCGACTGCCTCACAGTAGCGCTTGTGGGTAACGCGGCTGGCTTCGGTGATTGCCGCCTTTGCCGATTGAATCTCAGATTTTGAGAGGTTGGGGCGAATGACTTTGACTCGCTTACCTTCTTTGCGAAGCAGGGCGATCAGGGTTTCCCGTAATGCCACCATGCCCCGATTGCGGCGAACTTCGAGCGCGGCGAACATCTTGAGATTTTCGCTCTGCCAGTCGATCAACTCGGTTGCCTGGGCAGTTTCAGGCTTCAGCGAGTGGCTGACGAGTCGCGCCGCAGCGGTGTTGAGTTGGCGAAACTCTTTAAGATAAGTCGAAACGTTGAACGCGCCACTGTGCTTGCTGTAAGCACTGCCTTTGTTGGCGATCCAAAAGTAACGTGGCACTTGGCTATCTCGAACACGATCCGGCGCTTGGGCGATTTGGTGCGCTGAAATCGAGCAGCCAGAGTAGAAGCCCCATACGCTGTCGATCAAGTTGGTATGATGCTCGATCGAGAAGCCTTGCACGACAGACGGCGAGGAAATAATAAATCGAATGCCTTGCAGAATCAGGTTCGGCAGGTCGCGCCCTTTGGAGGCAAGGAAACTGGTTTCAATCTCTCCGCCGCTGGTGTCTCCAGAAATTAACAGCGTTTGACTGCGTCCTAAAAGCTCGGTCAGCGAGTCTGCCAGTCCTTTGGCATCACAGTTGATATAAATGATTTTGCCGTCAGGAAGCTGATCGATGTGCTGTTGAAGTAATGCGATCGTGGCATCTTTGGAGCCGTCGATTACCGTCGCCTCGTAGGTCAATGCCTTTCGTTCTGATCGCACGAGATACGCCCGTTCACCTCGAATTTCTTCAATAAATTGCAGCGCTTCTTCGGTCAAATCGGCATCGGCAATGACCACTAATCGCGCCGCTCTAACTCGTCGAACGAACTCGCTTAGAAGTAAGGGACGGATGCCATCTTTGTTGGCGAGTTTCGAGCCAAGCAGAAACTCTAAAGTCGCGGTCACCTCGTCTAGAACGAGCGTATCGACTTCGACGGCTGAAACCTTCATTAACGATGGAACACAGACCGAGCCGCCATTAACAGGCATTCCGTCTTTGAGCAGCTTCGAGCCGTGGAAGTCACCATCGTTGACAAAGACTCCAGCCCAGCCTGCCGACTGGTCGCGTCCTAAACTGGTGAGATGCGTGATGGAGAGCCAGCGAGACAATTTCAGGCATTTCCCGATCGCTTTCGATTTGCCTGACCCTTTGCCACCGTGGAGAGCGGCAATCCCTGATGTCGGCAGTTCTAAAGCAATTTCGGTGAATTCGCGATCGCCAATATTTAGGTCTGGTTTGCGACGGACTTCTCGTGCTAGATGCTGCTGAATTCTCCATTGGGCAAGAGTTTCAGCTTCAGAGTAGGATTGCTCCCATGCAACAACGCCGCGATTGACGATCAGATCGTCGATCCCTTTACCGTCTTTACCGTCCCAGGTGGCGACTTTGACCTTGCAGTCCGCTTCAATCAATAAATCGCCTAACTGACCGAGTGCCCGACTGACTTTGTAACGGGTCTCGAATTTCGCGTCCTGGTCGAAGGCGAATACAAATTCTCGTCCCTCGGTGGCAAACGGTTTAAGGTCAGGAATGAGTTCTGGCTTGAGTTTGCGAATCTTCTCGCCTGCGATCAGGTCGTTTACGAGTCGTCCACCGTCGCAGCCGTAGAGCGCGATCGCAACATAGCCGTGCGACAACAAGCAGAGGGATTTCTTACCGCCTTCAGTCAACACGATTTCAATGTCGTTATCTCGGACCCATTGCCAGAAGCTCGACTCCTTGGGGTTTACGCCAAACCCGCGAGCGCTGCTCGTGAGTGTGAAATCCCGATTTTTGTGAGCGCTCCTGACCCACTGGGGTAGACGATCGATCAGGTTGTAGCGCTGGGCAATTTTGACCCAAATTTGCACTGTGACTGCGGGTGTGAATGCCTGCGAACCTTTGCCTTTCGGAGCAAGATACGGCTTCCTGTCGGGTTGCAAACTGCGCGACAGTTTCACCTGCCAGGGCGATTGATCTTCATTCCTGAAAAGCGCCGCTTCTAGGTTCTCTCTGGCTTCTGCGCCAAACCGAGTGACGTGCCAGTTGAGCGCTTCGTGAATGGGATATGAAACGTCGCCGCCAAGAGAAAATTGGGTGTCGGAGAGGATTTCGATCGCCGCCGAAAACAAGTCAGGTGCGATCGCGCTACCGTCGAGAAATTCACGCTGAATTTTACTCTTGAATTCCTGAAATGCAGGCTGTCGCATGCAGAAAGCTGTGGAATTCAGATGGAAGTTTGTGGAGTTTGGAGCATTTAAAAAATTCACTGTCGGCTACCCTTTTGTTGCTGGGAGCCGAGCCGCTGCGCTGGTTCTGGCGCTGGCTTTCGGAGATTACGGAGGGCAGCTTCTAACGGTAGGTGTAGTGTGGGGGTGTATGAGCATATCTTGAAATATTCCAGTAGGCTGGAGTATCCAAAAAATCTTGAAATCTTCAAAAAATTTTGAAATATTCTAAGATATGATGCAGTTACGTCTGCAAATACAAAAACCAATAGACAACCTTGCCCTACTGCAATACAGTAGTGCCAGAGACCGAAACCGGGGCGCGTTTGGAACTCATTAACATCACTTAGTTTGGCGACTGGTGGGATGTCTTGAGTGGTGCGGCTCGGTTTTTGGTTTACATAAGCTTTTCAGCCCCTACTAGCAGGGGTTTCTCACTATTCAGTTTTGTCAGAGAATTCCTCCTTCAGTTCTCAATTAAATCTTTGAATTCCCACTGGAGCGCTTCAATTAGTGATGCTAATTGTTTCGGCGGCAACGTTGGAATATGCTTGTCCGCCTCCCAATTGATCACAGTGTTTTCCGTAACCCCGACAGCTATAGCTATTTTGTGTCGCGAAAGTCCTAGTGATTCACGACGCTTTCGCATCCGCTGCCCTAGCGAAAAAGCTATTACAGTAGGCATAAGTGAACTTGTACTAAACGGTGTGATCTTAGCAGGGATTTCATCAAATTGAACAAAAGCACTAGAAAAAATTGTCGCCGATCACAAATAGAACTTCCAACTATCCAGTAGAGCTGTCTTCCTGTGGCATTTTCGACCACTCATCAGGAGTAATCTTTTCAAGCTTTCCTGTGACACAAAGCTTCCAACATTCATCAGAAGATATGCCACGTTTCTTTGCAAGATACTCGACGCGCTTCATGATGAGCGCTTCTCTCTCTTGCAATTTGGCACATAAAAGCGAACTACCTTGAAAAGAAATTGATCGAGAATTGATTGCTGCATCTGCTGCTAGTAAGTCTTCATACCACTCTCCAATGGGAGAAAGAACGGTTCGATCATCTTTCCTGGGCATTTCTATAAGTTCCATATCTGCCTCTACATTGTCCCGTTTTTGTCCCATTGAACAAAGCATACACTTGTATCTAGAAATATTGACCCAAATTTATCCCAAATTTATCCCATCTTCGTCCCAAATTTTAATTATGATGATAATATGGCAGTCATACAGTGGCGAAGGGCGGCAGTGATTGGCTGTTGTAGCGAATCTTCAATTCTTCTCATAACGCCTGTGCTAGCGCTTTCTCTACTGCGTCCTACAAAGCTTTGATTCAATTTATCTGGAGTAGCCCGAATGGTTTTGTCTTCTCCAAAACTGGCGACATTAGCCAGCGACAACCAATTTCTACCTGTTGGGACCGATTGCGGCAACGGCAACCTGAAGCTAATTGTTGACCATGCAGAGATCCGCACCCCTAGCTATTTCTTACCGATTCATGGGGAGCCATACGACATTCCAGCCCCGATCGACGGGGGCTTCGTGCAATATCTTGAAGGCACTCGATCTGACTTAGTAAATCAAACCTGGATTACTGGAAAGCCTGCCTACACTCAAGACCCGCTTGCCTGCCTGCGAATCGTGGACGACGAGCGCGGCAAAATTCGATATGGCTTGCAAATGCTCTTGGGTGGAATCGCAACCCTATCGCATCGCCCCTTATGGCGGTTGCTTGTCGTTGCCTCGATTCAAGATGCCAAAGTGTTTGGGTCTGAGTTGAAACTTGCGATCGCAGGAACTCACACGGTCAAATTCAATGGTAAACATCACACCACAGTCGAAATTCAAGTCGCCTCAGTGATGGAGGAAGGATCTGGCGCTATCCTCTCAAACCGCGCTCAGATCGATGCAGATGGGCAAAATATTCTGATCGACTTTGGCAGTGGAACGACAATTCTTAGTCTGTTTGGAGCCAAAGGCAAACTGATCGATCGACGAGTTTACCCCGCCGGAGTGGAGCGGCTGATCGATGCGATTGCAACCAATCAAGAAACGCGAAAGCGGTTAGCTCAAGAAGGGGATCGTGCTGTGATTCGGACTGGAATTGAAAACAGTACTTTCAGCTACGGGCGAATCGACTGGAATTTTCGCGATATCTACAATCAGGAACTCAAACCGTGGGTGCAGTCGGTACTCGCTCCGGCGTTAAAGATTGCCTCGCCTTGGGTTCCGACTGCCAGTACGAAACTGGCGATCGGCGGTGGCTCACAACTGCCTGGAATTGCCCAGCTCCTAGCGCGTCAGGAATTCGTCGTCGTTCCAGATGGGGCATGGTCTAACGCTCGTGGATTGGCTCGGATTGCTCAATTACAGAGAGTGAATCCATGAGAATCACGATTAAGAGCCACCTGATTCACTACATCGAAGAAGTGAGTTCGCAGCTTGGCATTGATGATGCAACCGAAGTCGTCTCGATCATTCTGCTTGACCACAAGCGTGGCATCTGTCGCTGCTCGCGTTCACAAACGCATCAATCGGAAACCCCTACCGCCCTTGCTAAAGACCCCAACGAACTCTTAGCAGACGGGTTAGAAGACTTGCTCAATTCCGCTTCCTACTGATTTGGACTCCAGACAAAACACCAGATTGGAGCTTTCACAATGGTCAAACCAATTGGATATTTCGGCGGGAACTACAACCATCCCGCGATCGCTCAGTTCTCAGAGCAATTTGAAGACATGAGCGGAAACTGCAAAGAACTCCCTGACAACGATCAATCTGCTCTACTCGCTGTCCTTTCGGTTCATGCCTGGGGGCTGAAATCCGGACTCGAAGAAGACTTCTGGACCAATGCCGAACACGCAATTGGCGATGGTGTTGAAACTACAGCAGAAACCGAAGAACCAGACGCACCGATGACATTGGCACTCGAAGCCCTCTCGACGCTGAGTGATGCCGCTCAATGCTACTCGCTGATTGCTTGGCTCGTTCAGTAGAAGGGTTCAGGTTCCTAGAACATCGAAAACCTCGATCGACCGCTTGTAAACACGACACAACTAGAGGCTACCCTATGAAATCAAACTTTCAGCACTTCTTTGAGGAACACAGAGCCGAGTGTATCTGTGGCGCGATCGCTGTGGTTGCTTTACTGACGAATCTTGGCAGCATCAAGCAATTCATGGGTGAAAACAATCAACTGCGCGAATCCATGAAAGTAGAGCAAGCTGATAACCAGCGATTGCAAGTTGAGCAATTAGTTTCAGAACAGCGCAAAGAAGTCGCCGACGAGCGCTATCGAAGCAATTGCGTCATGATCTTCTCGCTCAATCGTGAAGGGTTTTACACGGCAATCACCGAGGGCGAACCGACCCTGAAGGGCGAACTCGCCTCCAAGTATCGCGGCAAGAAATTGAACTATCTGAAGATGCCGAGAGATGCGTTTTTGCCCGCAGGAATGACGATTTGTGATCCGCTCGGCAACACCGCAAAGCTCATTAAAGATCCCAGTCTCAATGGGATTGCAGTGGCACGAGATTTAGCAAACACGGGCGATCAGGCGTTGATTAAGAGCGCAATGGAACGCGCACGCGGCATCTATTCCAACCCAGTCAAGTAATCAGGAGGTAACACAACATGGGACTTCGCTCAGAGACAAACGCAGGTACAGATAGGAACTGGAAAGACAACGCGAAAGACTTCGCGCACCGAGCTGGAAGAGAAGCGCGAGATGCAATGGATAATCCCCTATTCGGCTTCATTGCTTGGTTACTGGCGATTGGGCTTGGGGTGGCACTGGTACGAGTGGCAATCACGAACATCGAACCGTATTACAGCCTGTTTCAAGGTGCAAGCAATGATTCTCCGTGGGTAAAGAATCTGCCTGTTTTGGGTTGGTTCATCACGCAATGGAACACAGCGATTAGCGCGATCGGGGCAATCCTCGTGTGGGCAGTAGTGCAAATCTTCCAAGTGCTGTGGATTTTGATTGCACTAGACCGCAAAGCGAAGCGCGGCGCGTTAAAAGATGCCCGACGCAACGGTGTAGATGCCAATGCGTTTGGCGATCGTCGATCTCGGAAAGTCGCCAAAGGACTCAATGGCATTCCATTTTTCTTCATTCGTTGGAGTGCTTTACTTGCACTTGCTGCCTACGCCTTCGATTTCGTGATCGGCATTCACAAATATCCGCCAGCTCGCAGTCTACAAATTTTCTTTGTAGCGATCTCGTCGGGTATCACCAGCCGCATCGACTGGGGCAACCTCTGGAAGCTGTTAATCATGATGTTCAGCTTTGAAGCCTTGCTGATTCCATTTGTGATTGTGGTGTTCTGGATTCGAGCGCGGCAAGCTGACAGCGAAGCGTAATCACATCGAAGCCTTGTAGAGCAACCTACTGGGCTTCTGTTCCTTTTCTCACACCCAGCAGAGGATTTCATCATGCTCAGTCGTTACGACGAATCCGAGGGCAAATTCAACCCCGACCAAATTGCAGACAAAATTGAAGACTTTGAAGAACAAGTTTCAAGCAAGTTAACCAACGCACCGACCGGACGCTTTCTCATTGCCGCTGGCATCTTCGGCGCGTTAGTGATTCCCTGTGGACTTCCAGCAAGTTGCGCGATCGCGCTTCCATTTCTGGTAAATGCGGTGAAGAAAGCTATCAAGAACGGGCATCAGGCAGAATACGTGGCGAAGACCGGGATCTTTTGCCACCTGCTGAACCATCGTGAAGTCGCCCAACTGATTCGATTCACCGGACGCAAGTTCATCATTGATCAAGCAGTACAGGCACACATTGACGGCATGAAGCTCACACCCGCCGCGATCGAGATCGTTGAACTGATCGAGGGAGGATTGACCCCGACCACGTTTGAGGAAGTCAGAAAGGCATTTACAACCCAAACCGAGTCAAAAGAATTAGCTGCTGTCGGCAACACAACGCGGCTCGGCGCACTTCCCGTGGAATCCAGAGAAGTAACCACACTGAACCCCGTTACTGATTCAGAAACTGCCAAAAATCCTGTCGTAACTCATCCCGTCGATTATTTGATCGGTGATCGACTGAGAACTTCGCTGATTGTGTCAGTGTCAGGTGGAGGCAAAGACTTCCTACTGTCGAATGCGGTTCGCAAATTCTTAGCGCTCTATCCGCAGTTCAGCGTGATTATGATGGATTGCAAGGATGACTCGAAAGAGTATGGCTACTTTGCCAATCTGCCACAGGTGAAGGTCTACCGCTTGAATTTGGAAGTATCGAGCGATTCGACCGTTGCAGCTTGGATTGATGCGGTGATCGATGATTTCAATGGTCGCCCTGAAAAAACGCTGCTGATTTGCAACGAAGGAACGTTAGTTAGGGACAAATCGAAGCGTTATGTCGATGCGATCGCATCGTTGGTTAGCTCTGGGGATTCCAGGCAGAAATACTGTTGGGAAGCAGGACAATCGGGGCACACCGATGATTTGAAAATCAATGGAGCGGCGCGATCTCGCTTCCGTCCGATGGTGATTGCCATGTCCAACGAAGAAATGCAGGTGGAGGCAATCTTAAGAGCGAAATGGTTAGCGGATTCTGCGAATGATATGCAAGCCTGCCGTTCAGAAATGCGACGTTCTCCAATCGGTCGTGCTTGGTCGGACGGGCAGCGCTGGTATGCCATGCCTGAACTGGAGAATTATGCGGGATACGATCGTGATTCTCGATCGTTTACTTCGGCTCAGAAAGTAGAGTTACCTGAAAAGACCGTTTTGAATCGCAAAGAACCACTCCAGTCTGACTCGAAAGTGAACCTTCAAAAACCCAATCTTTCCCGCACTGAATTGATATTAGCGATCGCGGAATTGGGTGAATGGTTGGATAAGAATCCTGAGATCGAGCCAGAGAAGGTCTATGAAAAATACAACGCTCGCCGTAAAGGATTCAGTCGTCCTGAAATTCGCTATTTGCTCACACAAATTGACAAGCTGAATGATGATTGACCCATTGACCCACCTGCTTGAAAGACCCTGACCCGCCCGATGGGTCAGGGGGTCAAGGCTTGGGTCACGGGTTCTGGGTCATGCGGCTGGGGCAGACTTATGGAAATTAAAGCAACCACAAAAACAAAACGATTCGTTGTTTGTAATGCTGAAGTTCACTCCGAAAACCAGATCACAACCATACTTCCGAAGTGATCGCTACGGATCAAGTGGACTTCGCACTCCTCTGCCGCCCCGATTGAGAACGTGCGTGTAAATCATCGTCGTCTTGACATCCTTGTGACCGAGGAGTTCTTGCACGGTGCGAATGTCATACCCGTGCTGTATACGTAAACCGCTTATGAGAGTTCTGTGACAAAAATTTTGGTCATTTCAGAAATTTTATCTTCTTTACGCGGAAATTTTGATATACAAGTTGTATGGATTAGTAGTTTTGTTCTAGATACGAGGTGAACATACATGATGGACAGACGGTACGGTATTCTACTCGCCACTCCGATCATCTTCCTTTCGGGTTGCCAACCTGCGACACTACAGACAGCGACTCAAGCTATTGCATTAGCAGACACACTAATTAAAACGTACAATTCGTTTCGGGAGACATCCAAACTTCACCAAAAATCTGTGAGTGAAGTGGTTGCAAAGACGAGAGACAGACTAGAACC
>NZ_BBWW01000004.1 GCF_001485215.1 Leptolyngbya sp. NIES-2104 | reverse complement strand
CGACCGTTTTTGAGAGAACAAAGAAACAGTAGAAGGTCAAAACTAAACAACTATGCACTTTCAGTGCATAGTTGTTTAGTTTTAATGATGACAGCGAAGTCGCATATCAGTCGGCAATTCTAATCAGAGAGCTACTGGTCATTGATCTTACTGAACTGTGGCTCTAGCTAACCATACTTAGCTAGAGCGATCGCAGACCCGCTATCAGTAGATTAATCCGTTCTGCAACGTCTGCTCTGCCCTCCGGCGATGCATCTCGTAGAAAGACATCAATAATAAACCAGCGACATAATAAAGGATCGATCGAGACGAGGTGCAACATCACTTGATTTAGAACTTCAGTCAGCAACGCATCTGGAAGACGGCGTAATTCGTCCCGGACTACGAACGCTTGCTCTAGGTCGTGCGTTTGACCGACTTTCAAAATCGCTTTGACCACAGCCTCAATCAAGTGACTGAAATTCTTAGCGCTGAGTGTTTCGTTAAGCGGCTGATCTTGCAAGAAGCAATTCCTCTATCAATTGAATTGATACTGCCGAAGCATGAATACTGCGTTCAGTACACTGTTTTCATCCACGTAGCACTATTAATTTTTATTCACTATAAAAATTAGCATCATATCGAACCGTTACTACTTCTGCAATTCCACACAAAGAATACCTAATTTTAGATGAATGCCCTCTATCTTAAGGTGGAACAGAAATCAGATTACTCCCATTGATAGAAGCGAGCTATATGTACGGTAGAGGGATAATATTCCTGGAATAAGCCTTTGGTCATGAATCAAACCAAAGACATCTGATTCTATTGACCCAAAGCACTCGCTCAACTCGTTATGACTACTGTACCTCGCACCGTTGACTCGGATACCCTTGACCTCCAGCAGCTTCTCAAAACCCTGGTTGAAGTTAAAAAAGGTAATTTCTCAGCCAGAATGCCGATCGAGCAAACTGGAATCGCAGGCAAAATTGCGGATACGCTCAACGACATTATTGAGATGAATGAGCAAATGGCAACCGAGCTAGAACACATCAGCACGGTCGTTGGTAAAGAAGGCAAGATTAGCGAACGAGCTTCGATCGACAATGCGCGAGGTGCTTGGAAAGCATCGATCGGGTCTGTGAATACGTTGATCACCGACTTGGTGCAGCCAATGACCGAAACAACGCGGGTGATTCGGGCAGTAGCAACGGGAAATTTGACGCAAACGATCGCGACCGAAATTGAGGGCAAACCGCTGCAAGGCGAGTTCCTGCAAACGGCTCAAATTGTTAACACAATGGTGGATCAACTCAACTCGTTCGCTTCAGAGGTGACGCGAGTGGCGCGAGAAGTGGGAACCGAAGGGATGTTGGGGGTACAGGCAGATGTCCCTGGCGTGGCGGGAACCTGGAAAGATTTAACCGACAGTGTGAACTCGATGGCGGGCAACCTCACCGCTCAGGTGCGGAACATCGCGGAAGTGACGACAGCGGTGGCGAATGGAGACTTGTCGAAAAAAATCACCGTCGATGTGAAAGGCGAAATTTTGGAGTTGAAAAATACGATCAATACGATGGTGGATCAGCTTAATTCGTTTGCCTCGGAAGTGACGCGGGTGGCGCGAGAAGTGGGAACTGAAGGAAAACTAGGGGTGCAAGCTGATGTGCGCGGCGTGGCGGGAACCTGGAAAGATTTGACCGACAGTGTGAACTCGATGGCAGGCAACCTCACTGCCCAAGTGCGGAACATTGCGGAAGTCACTACAGCGGTAGCAAATGGTGATTTGTCCAAGAAAATCACTGTGGATGTGAAAGGTGAAATTCTTGAGCTTAAGAACACCGTCAACACGATGGTGGATCAACTCAACTCGTTTGCTTCAGAGGTGACGCGGGTAGCGCGAGAAGTGGGCGCAGAAGGGAAACTCGGCGGTCAAGCACAAGTTAAAGGCGTAGCGGGAACCTGGAAAGACCTTACCGACAGCGTGAACTTTATGGCAGGCAGTTTAACGGCGCAGGTGCGGAACATTGCGGAAGTCACTACAGCGGTAGCAAATGGTGATTTGTCTAAGAAAATCACTGTGGATGTCAAAGGTGAGATTCTTGAACTCAAGAACACCATTAATATCATGGTGGATCAACTCAATTCCTTTGTTTCAGAAGTCACGCGAGTGGCGCGAGAAGTGGGAACCGAAGGAAAACTGGGTGTGCAAGCGCAGGTTCAAGGTGTCGCGGGAACCTGGAAGGATCTGACCGACAGCGTGAATTTCATGGCGGGCAACCTGACGGCACAGGTGCGAAGTATTGCTGAGGTCACAACAGCGGTAGCAAATGGTGATTTGTCCAAGAAAATTACCGTCGATGTGAAAGGCGAAATTTTAGAGTTGAAAAACACGATCAATACGATGGTGGATCAACTCAGTTCTTTTGCCTCGGAAGTGACGCGGGTAGCGCGGGAAGTGGGGTCTGAAGGAAAGCTCGGTGTACAGGCAGATGTGCGGGGCGTAGCAGGAACCTGGAAGGATCTGACCGACAGCGTAAACTTTATGGCAGGCAGTTTAACAGCACAGGTGCGAAATATTGCAGCAGTGACAACAGCGGTGGCAAATGGGGATCTCTCTAAAAAAATCACCGTCGATGTGAAAGGTGAAATTCTAGAGTTGAAAAACACTGTTAATACGATGGTGGATCAACTCAATTCATTTGCTTCGGAAGTGACGCGGGTGGCGCGGGAAGTGGGTTCTGAAGGAAAGCTTGGTGTACAAGCGCAAGTTCCTGGCGTGGCGGGAACCTGGAAGGATTTAACCGATAGTGTGAACTTCATGGCAGGCAGTTTAACTGCACAAGTGAGAAACATTGCTGAAGTAACCACGGCGGTGGCAAATGGTGATCTTTCCAAGAAAATTACCGTGGATGTGAAAGGTGAGATTCTTGAACTCAAGAACACGATCAATACGATGGTGGATCAGCTTAACTCATTTGCTTCGGAAGTGACGCGGGTGGCACGGGAAGTCGGAACCGAAGGAAAATTAGGGGTGCAAGCGTATGTTCGCGGCGTTGGTGGCACTTGGAAGGACTTGACCGATAACGTGAATTCGATGGCAGGTAACTTGACTGCCCAAGTACGGAACATTGCAGAAGTCGCAACGGCGATCGCGAATGGCAACCTGTCTAGAAAAATCACAGTGGACGTGAAAGGTGAAATTCTCGATCTCAAAAACACGATCAACACAATGGTCGATCAGTTGAGTTCTTTTGCTTCGGAAGTGACGCGGGTAGCGCGGGAAGTCGGAACCGAAGGAAAGTTAGGGGGTCAAGCTCAAGTCATTGGCGTAGCGGGAACCTGGAAGGATTTGACCGACAATGTGAACTCAATGGCGAGCAATCTCACTGCTCAAGTCCGAGGCATTGCCAAAGTAGTAACAGCCGTGGCGAATGGTGACTTGAAACGGAAGTTAATGCTCGATGCCAAAGGCGAAATCGAAACATTAGCTGACACTATTAACGAGATGACCGATACGCTCGCGACGTTTGCAGACCAAGTAACAACTGTGGCACGAGAAGTGGGCATCGAAGGAAAGCTGGGGGGGCAGGCAAAAGTTCCGGGAGCATCAGGAACCTGGCGCGACTTGACCGATAACGTCAACGAACTCGCAGCGAATCTGACGACTCAAGTAAGAGCGATCGCTGAGGTGGCAACGGCGGTCACCAAGGGAGATTTAACGCGATCGGTTGCGGTCGAAGCGCAGGGGGAAGTTGCTGCGTTAAAAGATAACATCAACCAAATGATCGCCAATCTGCGCGAAACTACTCAGAAAAATACTGAGCAAGACTGGCTCAAAACTAACTTGGCGAAGTTCACGCGAATGCTGCAAGGTCAGCGCGATCTCGAAGCGGTTTCCAAGCTCATTTTGTCGGAATTGGCTCCGCTCGTTTCAGCGCAGCATGGTGTCTTTTACCTAATGGAAAGCAGCGATCATCATTCGGGCTTTCTCAAGCTACTTAGCACTTATGCTTATCGAGAGCGCAAACACTTAGGCAACCGCTTCCAGCTAGGCGAAGGACTAATCGGACAGTGTGCCCTAGAGAAAGAGCGTATTTTGCTCACTGAAGTTCCGGCTGACTATATCAAAATCAGTTCTGGATTGGGTGAAGCGAGTCCCTTGAATGCCGTCGCCCTTCCGGTATTGTTTGAAGGACAAGTGACGGCTGTGATCGAACTTGCCTCGTTCTCGCGATTTAGCGATATTCATTTGACCTTTTTTGATCAGTTGACCGAGAGCATTGCTATCGTTCTCAATACGATCGCAGCAAGTATGCGAACCGAGGAGTTGCTCAAACAGTCCCAATCTCTAGCAGAAGAACTGCAAAGCCAACAGAAAGAACTCACCGGAACAAATCAACGACTAGAACAGCAAGCTCAATCTCTGAAAGCCTCTGAAGACTTACTCAAGAATCAGCAAGAACAACTTCAGCAAACCAATGAGGAACTGCAAGAGAAAGCAGAATTGTTAGCAGTTCAAAACCAAGAAGTTGAACGCAAAAATCAAGAAATTGAACAAGCTCGACGATCGCTAGAAGAAAAAGCCGAACAGCTTGCTCTAAGTTCTAAATACAAATCTGAGTTTCTCGCCAATATGTCTCATGAGTTGAGAACCCCACTGAATAGTTTGCTCATTTTGGCGCGGCTCTTTGCTGACAACAGCGATCACAACCTGACTGAAAAGCAGGTGGAATATGCACGAACGATCCATTCCGCTGGAAACGACCTGCTCGAACTGATTAACGACATTCTGGATCTGGCAAAAATCGAGTCGGGTACGATGTCGATCGATCCAGAGCCAATGTCATTCACTGACCTTCGTAATCATCTCGATCGCACATTTCGTCAAGTTGCCCAAGACCGCAACCTCGATTTTCAGATCAGTTTCGATCCGCAGTTGCCACGCAGTTTGTACACTGACTCCAAACGGTTGCAGCAAGTGTTAAAGAACCTACTCTCCAATGCCTTTAAGTTCACTGAGCAAGGTCAAGTTAGCCTCAATGTTCGCTTAGCGATCGAGGGCTGGAGTTCTGATCAAGACAAGCTAAATCAGGCTGATCGAGTGATCGCTTTTGCCGTTTCTGATACAGGAATTGGCATCGCGCCAGACAAGCAACAAGTCATTTTTGAAGCTTTTCAGCAGGCAGATGGCACCACTTCTCGCAAGTATGGAGGAACAGGCTTAGGCTTGTCGATTAGTCGAGAAATTGCTCGTTTGTTAGGAGGCGAGATTCGGCTTGTGAGCGAACCCGGTCGAGGCAGCACATTCACGCTCTATCTCCCTCAAAATGATGGTGGACGTTGGCATTCACTGATATCTGAATCGACGACAGCAGCATCTTCCTCACTATCAAGGGTTCTGGTTAAACCCGCATCTCAACCACTGGCTCTCACAACTGAGCTATCGGAGCCAGTATTGATGTTTGATCAGGCGATCGAAGATGATCGAGAAACCATTCAGTCAGACGATTTCACCCTGCTCATTATCGAAGATGACTTGAACTTTGCTCGAATCTTGCTGGATATGGCAAGGCAACAAGGCTTCAAAGGGCTTGTGGCAACTCGTGGCAATGTCGGTCTGGAAATGGCGCAACAGTTCAAACCAACGGCAATTATGCTCGACATTCGCCTTCCGATTCTCGATGGGTGGATGGTATTAGATCGATTGAAGCATAACCCTGATATCCGACATATTCCGGTTCACGTGATGTCCGTCGAGGAAGGACTGCAACGCAGTTTAAGTCAAGGCGCGATCGCGTACCTGCAAAAGCCGATCAACAGCGAGGTACTGCTCAACGCCTTATCCAGCATTAAAGCGTTTGTCGATCGCTCAGTTAAGAATCTGCTGATTGTAGAGGATGACGACGTTCAACGCCAAAGTATTGTTGAGCTGATCGGGAACACTGATGTCGCTAGTACCGCTGTTGGTACAGGGACAGAAGCCTTAGAGGCGCTTAAATCGGGACACTTCGATTGTCTAGTACTCGATCTAGGATTGCCTGATATAAACGGATTTGCCTTTATTGAGCAAGTGAAGCAAGACCCTAAGCTAAAACACTTACCGATTATTATTTACACTGGAAAAGAGCTAAGTGCTCAAGAAGAACGGGAACTTCGCCGCATCTCAGACACGATCATCCTCAAAGATGTGCGATCGCCTGAACGCTTACTTGATGAAACCGCTTTGTTCCTGCATCGGGTGCAAGCAAATTTACCAGAGTTGCAGCGAGAAATGCTAGAGCGATCGCAGCAACAAGATTTAACGCTGGCAGGTAAGAAAATTCTGATCGTCGATGACGATATGCGAAACATTTTCGCCCTCACCAGTGTATTAGAACGCTATCAAGTGAACATTCTCTATGGGGAAAATGGTCGAGAAGGCATCACAATGCTACAAAACCATCCAGACATTGACTTAGTGCTAATGGATGTCATGATGCCCGAAATGGATGGCTACGAAACGACACGGGCAATCCGGCAACTCAGTCAGTTTTCAAGGTTACCGATCATTGCGCTAACCGCAAAAGCAATGCGGGGCGATCGCGAAAAATGTATGGAAGCTGGAGCCTCAGATTACATCACAAAGCCGGTGGAAACTAATCAACTGATGTCTACGCTTCGAGTTTGGCTTCACCGATAGGTCAATTTCTAACTAAGGATGAATCATCAGCCGCAAAATGTACAGCTATTTCCTGCTTCCTCAATGAAAATCGAACCGCAAGTCAACGTCCTGCTCGTGGACGATCGCGCCGAAAACCTGCTTGCCCTAGAGACTGTGTTGCAGAGCTTAGGACAGAACCTCGTCAAAGTTCAATCAGGTGCAGCCGCCTTGAAGTACTTACTTCATCATGAGGTGGCTGTGATCTTGCTTGATGTCCAAATGCCAGGAATTGATGGTTTTGAAACGGCAAGATTAATTCGTCAGCGCGATCGATATCAACACACCCCAATTATCTTTTTAACGGCGTTTGCGGACGGCGATGACCTACAATCACAAGGTTATACCCTGGGTGCTGTGGATTATTTATACAAGCCGATTAACCCGGTCATTTTGACTTCTAAAGTCTCTGTATTCATTGATTTGTTTAAAAAGAATCTAGAAGTTCAACATCAGGCAGCTCAACTGGTCGCTAAAAATACAGAAATTGTCCGCGCCGAAGCCGCTCGCCAACAAGCAGAAGAAGCAAATCGGCTGAAAGACGAATTTCTTATGGTCGTTTCTCACGAACTACGGACACCTCTTAACTCGATTCTAGGTTGGTCGCGGCTACTGCTCGATCGCCAACTTGATGCTGATATGACCCAACGGGCGTTAGGAACGATCGCGAGAAATGCCCAAGCCCAAGCGCAACTCATCGAAGATATTCTAGACATCTCCGGACTAATGCGCGGAAAAGTTCAGCTAGAAATTCGCACCGTAGATCTCAAGGCATTCATTAATGCAACGATCGACGCGATTTGTCCCCAAGCTAAAGCCAAAACAATTCATCTGTCTGTACAACTCGATCCTACGATTTCAACGATAGAGGCAGATTCAGCGCGATTGCGCCAGATTGTTTTGAATCTACTCACGAATGCAATCAAGTTTACGCCGACGGGCGGACAAGTTAACCTGCAAGTTTCGTCTGATTCTAATGGCTATATCAAACTGCGAATTAGCGATACGGGCATTGGCATTGACCCAGAGTTTTTGCCGCACATTTTTGATCGCTTTCAGCAAGCTGATAGTTCTTCGACCCGTGCTCACGGCGGATTGGGATTAGGACTTGCGATCGCGCGGCAGTTGGTTGAATTGCATCATGGTGAAATTCACGCGCATAGTGACGGTTGTAATCAAGGAACGACCTTTACTGTGCAACTTCCAATCACCCACCAATACCTAGAAAGTTGCCACCCAGAAAAGATTGTCGATCCTCTACCTGACGCTACTTCGAGTGCGAAAGAACCACCATCTCTTGAAGGAGTTCAAATTCTCTTAGTCGAAGATCAGGCGGATAATTGATGCAATTGCTCAATTGGTCGAAAAATTTGAATTGCTAGGGCGTGTCATCAATTGAGCCAGATGACCGAAGCTGCAAGATAGATTGCACCTAAGAAGTTGACCGCTCGTTTGTCATACCGGGTGGCAATGGCACGATACTGCTTAAGCTTGGCGAAAAAGTTCTCAATCAGATGCCGTGCTTTGTACAGATCTTTATCATACTGACGTGGATGCTTTCGGTTACGTCGAGGAGGAATCACCGCCGTCTTGCCTTGCGCTTCGAGCGACTGAATCACTCGTTCGTCAGCATCATAGGCTTTGTCAGCCAGCACTGTATCTGCAACCACATCCGGCAACAGCTTGTCGGCTCCATCCAAGTCAGAGGCTTGTCCGGGCGTGAGATGAAAGCTCAAGGGATTGCCTAACGCATCGGTTGTCGCATGAATCTTGGTACTCAATCCGCCTGTGCTGCGACCGATGGCTTCAGCTTCTGGCTCCCCCCTTTTGCGCCTGCACTGTGTTGGTGGGCGCGCACTATCGTTGCATCAATCATCGCATCTTCGTTATCCGCAGCCTCGGCTAAGTGCTGAAACACTCGTTCCCACACTCCGGTTTTTGACCACCGACTGAAGCGGGTATGCACCACCCGAAAATCGCCAAACCGTCCCGGTAGGTCACGCCACGGAATTCCTGCACGATAGCGATACAGCACGGCTTCGACAAATAAACGATTGTCCTTTGCCGTCACACCCACGCTTCCTTCTCGTCCCGGTAACAGGTCTTTGATCCGTTCCCACTGGTCATCGCGCAGCGCATAGCGTCGACTTGTCATCCCGGTTCACAACCTTGTTTTGCAGGGTCTACGCTCTCCACTTTATCGAATCCTATAATTGATGACACGCTCTAAATTGACGATTGCTCGTTACTGAAGCGTGCTTAAACTTGATAAGTTCTCTATTACCATTAAATTTATCTTAAACCTCCCATTCTGAGAAAATAAAGCGACGAGCAAATTGCAATGTAGGAATCGGCATTCCAGCTTCTCAAAAGCCGTTTCTGAATCAATTTCTCACTGTCTCAAAGGCTGCATGAGTTTTGAGAGTCAATTGTTCGGGGATCAGCGTTCGATTTCCCGCTGCGGAGGTTTGAGTTGCTTCTGAGTTTGAGTGGGCGGGGACTGACTCTGCTGATGTTGCAACGTCTGCTCAGCTTGACTGAACCGCTCCTGGTCTTGTGCATTGAGATTTGCCAGGACAATGAATTGTCCCTGCTTTCTCAAAATTTCTCCTCGTCCATTTTTTGCCGAGAGCGTCAGCATTTGTGTTGCTGCATCATAACGAGCCAAATAGTACCTGCCTTCAAACACTTCCTGTTTGTCTTTCAACAACAAATCAATGACCTTTGCCGCCAGCCGACCGCGATCGCGCTGCTCTGGGGAAAGCTGGTTTTCCTGAGCAGTGGCGACGACGCGATCGACGTAGGAGAACGCCCCTTCTCTGTTGCCTGCACGGATATAAGACTGTGCTTCAGGTCCTCGAACCACAATGTATCGCGCCTCATCGACGCTGCGTTCTCCCATTGCTTTTTGAGCAATTGCCACATCCCGCTCGAACGGAGGCAAGCTTGGTCGTAGTCCTTGATTGTAGTGCTGCCAGAGTTGACCGTAAAACTGTTGCTTTTGCTCGATCGAATCGCTGGGCTGGGGACGGCTCACTTCAGGTGGAAAGGATTGAGACTCTAGACTCTGAGTAGGAGTCATCTCAATTCTGTGTTGTTCTATCACTGATTCTCTGACTCGATCCTGAAAATACTGCCAAGCGTCTGAAGAAACGTCAGCGTGCAAAACCTCCCAATCAGCCTCACCTTTAGGTTCTCCTTGGACAATTACATAAACAGCTTCACCTTTCTCAGCAATGGTTAAGCGCCTCGTCTCTTCGTTCCAATCAACTAAAAAGCGATCGTCTTGAAGATCCGTATCATCTGTCTGATTAATGCGATCGTCGATGTAGTGCAACATTTCTTTAGCTCGGCTCCACTGCACACTCCCTTGTCTTGGTTTCTGTTGTGCGAAAGTGTACTCCTGATGTAAGCGATCGTGTTCTCGTTGAAGATTGTTTTGGTGTTGCTGCTGCTGATTTTGAGTTTCTAAGAACTGCTGACACTGCTCAGGTGTGAAGCTTTGAACCTGTCTCAACTGTTCTGTTTGGCTTGATTCATATTCCAGTACAAATTCATTCCGTTGCAGTCCAGCAAAACTATACTGTTTGCCTAGATCTCGTCCTCTCCTCAATGCCCCATCTATTTCAAAACTGATACCAACAATCTCATTCTCAATCTCTTTGAACTGCACTCCGATGCCTTGAGCTTTGAGCCGTGCCGCCATAATTTCAAATGTTGGCTGATCATGAGTTACTTCCCGAATCTGCTGCCACAGTTTTTCTGTCGGGGTTTGCTCAATTTCAAGCCGAGCTTTCATTCGATATTCGCCTGTTGGTAAATTATTTCGCTCGCGCTCCGGTCGAATGTGAGTACGGACTAAATCAAACTCTTCTTCAATCTGCCGCTCAACTTCGCGCAACCTCTCGTAGTTCTTTTTATCTGAAACATGATTTCCATCCAAATCGACCGTAGAGACTGCACAATGCCAATGCTGAACATCGTTTTTGTGACTCTGGTCAAAATGTTCCCCCTCGATGCACATGCAGTCACTATACTGCATCAATTCCAACACACGCTTGGTAATCGCAGATCGTTTCTCGGAATTTACCCGCTCGCCTGGTGACAAAGAAAACGACAAGTGAGCCATCGTGACTTGAACACCCGTAATGCTCAGGGTATGACTGAACCTGAACTCCTCCGCCCATTCCTGCGGATTTCGACCAAACATATTTGTGACGATTTGAGCAGGTTGCCCTTGCTTTTGCTTCCTCTCATCGCAAATATACTTGCACAGTCCTAGAGGGTCAGATCCAGTTGTAATTTTGATTCTCATGGCAACCTCTCTTCTTCACGAGCGAGGCGATGAAGTGCGATGTCGCGACCGACCTGATTCACAACTTCGATCGCACGTTGTATGAGTTCATCGTCTGCATTAGGATTGGCTTGAAGCAAATCTCGTATTTCTCTAAGCAGGCGATAGGTGTCACCATTCAGCAAAGCTCCTTCAGCTTTGCGGCGTAGTGAACCGAATTCGTTGGTTTCACCAGCTAGCAGAAGTGTGAGTCCATATTGAGCCACACTTTTAGCATTTGCTGCCGCTGCATAGTCCTGAATCCGCTTTTTCTGT
This sequence comes from Leptolyngbya sp. NIES-2104, assembly GCF_001485215.1. NCBI lineage: Bacteria > Bacillati > Cyanobacteriota > Cyanophyceae > Leptolyngbyales > Leptolyngbyaceae > Leptolyngbya > Leptolyngbya sp. NIES-2104. The sequence continues at coordinate 72,958 of NZ_BBWW01000004.1, read as the reverse complement.
GTAGCTGTGCAAGGAATTTTGATAAAAGTATCCTTAAGTTCGCGCTTCATTACTTTGGATCAAGTTTGACATATCTTGCTGTTTCTCTGCCTATTTTACATTTCTCTTATCAATCGAAATCAAATTTGTTAGAACTATTGAATTTGAGCAAAGTTGGCACAGAGCCAACGCTTAAGCACTTGGCTCAATTCACGTTCTTTGAAAGCTCATGAGCATAAAACGCGATTTTTTGTGCTGAAATTGTGCTAAACCTGTGCCAAAAGATAGAAACACTGAAGATAGAAAATCGCTAACCTGAGAAAATCCAATTGGCAAAACTGTAATGCCCGATCTTATTTTGGCGATCGATGCAGGCGGTTCGCAGACGAAGATTGTTTATACCTATCCCGCCTCTGATCACTATCACTACCTGGTGATTTCTCCTGAAGTTGAGCAAATTCCCAAGCAACGTCTTCAAGAATATTTAGACCGACAGGGTTGGATTGGTAGTCCTGTTGCTGAAAATCGTGCATGGATTGAATGTCAGGATGAAGTCTTTATTTTGGGTGCATTTGCTCAAAATTTTAATCCTGAAGATCGAATCAAAGAACGCAAGTACGAGAATGCGCTCTACAAAGTTTTGGCTGCAATCGGCGTAATTGTGAGACGGCACAACTTACCAGTTCGTAAAAAGCTGTCGATTTGCCTTGGCATTTTGCTGCCTTGGAACGAGTATAACGATCGCGATCTATTTGAAGACCAACTGAAGTTGATGTTGTCGAATTACAAATTTCAAGATCTTTCTTTAAGAGTTGAAATTGAGCGATTTCTCTGCCGTCCAGAAGGAGGAGGTATTGCTGTTTCTCGAATTCGTCAGAAGGGTTCTGATTGGCTGAGAGCGCAGCAATTAGGTGTATTAATGGTCGGTCACCGCAACGTCAGTGCTCTTCACTTTGACCGTGGAGAACTCAAAGTTGGAGACAGTCCGCTACTAGGATTCTCAATTCTGCTAAAGCGTGTAGAAGAACTGGTAGGGGGACTTAATCTCAATCAATTAGCCTCTGCTCTATCGCAGGCGATGAAAGACCCTCCCTCCATGCGGGTTTCTGTTCGTTACTCGTCCTATGAGAATATCGTTCTTCAGTATCCTAAATGGCAGGAGCTTAAATCAATTCAAGCCCTATCTTCTGCTAAAAGCGCACAACTTCGAGCTAAAGAAGTCGATAGAATCGCCAACGCGATCGAGCTAGCAACTCAAGACTATTGGGAGAAGCTAGAGCAATGGTTGAACAAAGTGCTACCACCCAGCCTTAATCTGGATGAGGTTTTGTTGGGGGGCGGTGCAGCCGTTTATCTCAAACCCAATCTAGAAAGATATTTCAATTATTGTGAATCTATAGGTTCCTCCTATAGTGGAACGACTACACGCTATACAGCTTTAGAGAGTGGAAAGCACTCGACCAAGTTAGACTGGAGCGCTGACCTTCAAGCACAGATAACACGCTACCTTGGCATCTCTACTCAAAACGACCGAAGTGAGAGCATGGTCCTTCGTTTTATTGACTGCTTTGGGTTGTTTGATTACTTGGTCTCGTTGTCGTCTAAGCAAAATGAGAAAACCAGTGGAGAGCAGCCATGAGTTCCGCAAAGTCCCGCAAGAGCTTGAGCATTCGGTTGCAACCTTACACCGATTCTCCGCTGTCAGAGGTAATTGATTATCTTAAATCGCTAGACACAGAGGAAGCAAACAGAAGAATTGGGGAGGTTTTGGTGATGTGTCTTTTGCCTTATGCTAGGCTGCACGAAGCTGTCTCTGATGAGGAATTGCGAGTTACCTGCTTGGAATCGTGTGATGCCCTTGATAAACACGCCAGTACGATGCGCCAGGCTTTAAAGGTTCCTCAACTTCAATTCTCCCACCCAGGATTTGTTCACTCATTTCCAAGCCAGTCTTCTTCAAGCAGTTCAGTTATCAGGACAAGTGCAGATAGGGAAGAAACTCAAAGCCAAAAGGCGAAATCAACTCTATCTCCAATAATTCAGGACAAAGACCCGATCGAAAGCATTGATAGGTTATTTGATTGACACTACCCGTCGTAGCTAGATCTGAATCATGTCAAAGATTCGCTTTGAGTTTGAGGAATCGACTAAGCAACCTGATTTACCACTCGCCAGTTTCATCGTCATTTAACAGGGTATCGGCGACGGCAATGTTAGCAGACGTGTGTGTGTGCTAGCTAGAGGGGCGATCGACTATTGGATCAGTGAGTCTAGAGCGGTAGAAGCTCGTCGCTACTGGGATTGGAATCAGAATTTAGTCCGCGAGTGCCAAAAACAAGACCGAAAAACTTGCAACACTTACGTAGTCCTGCCGGAGCAGTGGTAAGCTGAGGATTCAAGCCAGCATTTCAACACTCAATGACTCAAGTTGTTCTAAGGGAAGTGACAACATCAAAGCAGCAAGAACCTTGATCTGACCTTTACCGCTCAACTGATTCCAGATTTTCTCCCACTGCATCGGCTCCAGCCCGTTGTAAAAGATGTCAGAGATTGTTTCTAGTACTTGAGACGAAGTATCGCAGTTTGACAGACCATCCTCTAATGCAGAAGCCATCGCAGCATTGACGACTTCTGAATCAGATTCGGGAGTTTGATTTTGACTGGTTTTGCTATTAGGGATCTCTAATAGCGATCGTAGTAATTTCCAGTGCTGCGACACATACTGCTGGCTATAGGGAATTAGAGTTGAAATTGCCCGCTGTGTGATTTTGCTGCCTTCCGTCTTTAGTTGCTCAACGGCTTCCCGGACTGCCAGGATGAATCGCTCTCGCTTCGTGCTGGCGTTTGGAGTAATAGTTGAAGCATTCACTTTCTGAGTTGGAATGTCGAGATCAAAATCAGAAAGTAGGATGATTTCGAGTGGTGTGTCCAGACGACGATGGGCACGGAGCCGCCCGATCGCTTGGTGAAATTCAGCAAGAATTGAGCGATCAATAAAAGTACAAAGCTGGGGATCATCGTTTCGGACGTGCTTCCCTGTCAGGACGGCATACTCTGCCTGTAAGTGCGACAAATTACGACAGGGCGTTCCAATCAAAATCAGTCGAGTGACATTTTCAAAATCGTTTACCCCGCGACTATCGCGCCACCAGCATCCGACCCCTTCACTAGCAAACTTCTTAAAGTCGATCGCTTTGGTCATCCCCTCCTGCTGTTCGTAGTGCCTCAGAATTTCGTCGGCACGACGCTGTTGTTCATTGCCGCGCTGCATTCCCAGCCGCCCCAAATCAGTCACTTGAATCAAGTTGAGATTTTGCGATCGCTCTGTTTTTTGGCGACAAACAAAGATTTCATCGATCGAGCATCCAAGTTTCAGCGCTAAATCTTGAGGATGCAAGGTGGCATCGAGAAAAATGGTGGCTTTAGCGGCTTGAACAATCGATCGATGACGTGAATCTGGCAGCGTTAGCGTTAGTCCATCGTAGCCAAGCCGCAGCGATCCCCCTGACTGCGTTCCGTCGAGAATCTGGAGCAAATCTGGTAGCCACTGTTTGACCACTCGTTGCTGGGCAAGGGTGGCTAAATCGGGGTCGCGCTCTGAAAACTGCTTACGAAGTGATCGCGGCAAATCCGCTAAATCGACTCCATGTGCTGCGGTGGTATTGAGAAAACTAAGATCAGGGTGCAATATGCGTTTCAGTACCTCAATTTCAACGATCGCGCTTGGGAGTTGAGCGACTAGCTCTGCATGAGCGATGCCGAACCTGCCGAGTTTTGTGGAGCCGTCGAGTAAAGGGATCAGCGCGACCAAGAGTGGATTTAGTGATTCAAAGATCGCTGGAAACGCCACCAGCTTGAGGATGGTTTGCTCTAAATCATCCAGCGTTACTTGAATGTCTCGTTTAGTGCGGAAATTCTGCCCTGGCTCATCAACGAGCAAAATTGTTGCGTCTAATGGATAGTCTGTGGGATCAGGCAGGCTATCAAGATGAGCACGGAGTTTCGGAGACGACAAAGCCGAACGGCGTTGATGTAGAAACCCGTAGCCTGGACCTTCTGCGTGAGTACAAACTTCTCGCAATGGGCAAGTGCCGCAAATTAACGAGGCAGTATCTGCTCCTGCTACGTACTTCTGCCGCAGTGCGTTGAGGAGTTGATTGCGACTGCAATTTGCGGCAAGGTTGGGCGTATCTTGATGACTTGCTCGTTTGATTCGCACACCTCCACCGAGAGTTGCTTCGCGCAGAAGTCCGCTATGCCGCGCTTCGAGGTCAATCCAGCCCTGTTCTTGGGTTAGAGTTTCAACCGTTGGGTTGCGATGTTGATCAGAAGTGTAAATGGCTTGTTTGGCTGCAAAAGATGCGGGTTCGACACAGCCAGAATCGTAAGATTTTCCAGATCCAGGCGTTGAGTTATCCAGAAGGTATCGGTAGCCTTGCGCGATCGCGTCTTGCCAAACGGTGAGACGCTGCCCTGGCAAGTATTCTGATTGCTCACTCTCGATCGCGCTTCTTAAAGCAGCAGCGGATTTGCGTGGATTCAGGGCTTTCTTCAGCGTCTGCTGAATTCGTGCTAACCAATCAAAGCGAGGATGTGCGATCGCGTCGAGTTGTGCGGTTGAGAGCCAGCGAATTTCTGTGAGGTCATCGAGTTCATCGATATCGCTGCCCATTTTCGTTTCCTGTTGCCACCAGGCGACTCGAACCGAGTAACCCCACTTCCGCAGCAGTTTCCAGGTGGCGCGATATTGTCGCATGACGTGACGGTTGCGAACGGCTCCGGCATCTGGGTAAAACTCGATCGTTTTGGTGCCCAACTCCTCAGCTAATATTTCGAGCGTTGTGTTCAACGTTTCAGGGCTGCTGGCGAATTGTCCGCCTGCGGCTCCGACCGCAATTTGTCCTCGGCGTTGGGCAGTGATAAACGGTTTCGCTCCGACTCCTTCAACCAGTGCGATTGCGCTTCGAGCGAGTTGATCTGGGCGATGAACTGCGATCGGTAATTCGCCATTGGGCAGGTGTGGGGTCGCACCGTTTGGGTTTTTCTTCGTGGCACTGGTGAACCAGCGGTAACGTCCATTATCTGAGGTACGGAGTCGAAGCTGAAACCCGACAAGATGCCCGTAGACATCTCGAATCGGGCAGAGATAACCGGGCTGGCAGTTGAGGTGAAAGCCATCAAGACTCACTCCCGGCAGTGCCACAGGAAGCGGAAAATCGAGCGACTGCCACTGTTCGACGGATTTCACGCCCCAAGCGGCAATTTGAGCATCGGTCAATCCTCGACGCTGTAAATCTGCGCCATCATCCGGATGTAGTGTTAATGCGCCAAGCAGTTGGCGGTAAGAGTCGTTTCGTACCGCTACGCTGAGAACGGGAGGACGAGATTGAGCTTGTGATTCAATTCGGGACTGACGGTGCTGGTGTGGGCGATCGGACGTGTCTCGCTCTCGATTGGCGGTTCGTCCGTCGTCCATCACAAACTTGCCCCAAAGCTGGTCTTTTGTGATGCCAACGAATTTGAATCCGGGGGGAGTGTCACTTGCATCAGCAGCGGTCATGCAAAGATGTAGGTCGCCAATCTGCCGACATTTTCCGGTCGTGTCACTGCAAATCTGGCAAGGGTTGCCGCGTTTGGTGGTAGTGAATCTGCCGCGTCTGAGGTGAGCGGTTTGGCTGAATTCAGCTTCGTAAGCTGTGGAATCTAAAAGCGTGGGGGAGTGCATGAGTTCTCTGTCTAAGTAGGGTAATCAGACAAAGAGCAAGGAATTGAAACGAGTACGAGTTGGGGTGTGACGACGGGATCAGAAGAAATTGTTTCAACAGAAATGTCATTGAGAAATCCTTGGCTCTTTGTCCTGGAATGAAGCGACAGGAGAGAACCATGCTGAAAATGCCTAAAAAAGCACAACAAAACCTATTGCCATGTGAGCCAAATGAGGCATAATGAAAAGCATGGCACGGTAAATCCAAGGACATCTAACTATTCAGCCGACCAAAGCATCAAGTTAGCGTCCTCGCCTCCTGTTATTAAATTGAATATTCAAGCCTTTAAGCCCTCGCTGTTTGCCGCAGTGGGGGTTTTGGCTTTTGGAGCTAGATCATGATGTTGAACCTCTCGTTTTACAAACGTGAAAACTTTGCGTGTCCTGGAAAACTTCTCATATCGAAGTGAGTTTAAGTGTACCAGGAGATTTTCTCTGATCGACGATCGATCTCAGTAAATACTCTCTGTAACTCTATAAGCATACAAAGATCGTCGTTTTTTGGAACATCTGCATCAATATTCCATATCACGTGATATGTGACAATGCCTCTTAATGACTTGAACAGATTCACCTCAATCGCTTTGACGTTTACGCTTCTACCCTGAGTCGTCGATGTCGATCGAGGTACATTCCACTGCTTCACGTCGAATTTCATGCAGACAACTGCCTGCTAATACGATCGCCGCTCTGATATCGATGACGAGCAAATCGATGCACAACGACTGAACTGTTTCTGTGTGCGAGAGGTCGAAGAACGAATAATCGATTCGGTCCAGCTCTTCGAGCGATTCCAGAATGAAATTTAGCAGTAGAGGCAGGAGTCCTTCGTTCGTTTTGGGTGTGCTTCTGCGGCAGATTAGATCAGGAATTCGACATTTTCTATCAATGTAAAGAGTGGTCAAGGTCATCGCTTTGCCCTAAATTGTGATTTGGCATTCTGGGAGAGCTTGGAGAGTGAGGTGATCGAGATATTGAAACTGTCCAAGTTCACTACGAAATTTCGCGCTGAAACACTCTAGCTGCTTCACCAGGATCGGTTTCAGCCACCAGAATGCAGCGTTTGAGCAGTTCAATGTCGAGGTCTTCTAAGCCTGGTAACTCACTGCGGTCAATTCGCTCGTAGCCTTGCTCTCTCAGGTGATGCAACCTCAACACGCCGTCTTGCCAGAACCAAACTTCGGGAACACCCAACGCTTGATAGAGGCGTAGCTTGCTTTCGCTGCCGCTCGTAAAGATAACTTCGATCGACAAGTCGGGAATGGGCTTTCTGCCCCCAATACAGAAGGATTGATCCGCTTCCGCCGAAGCTTCTTGCTCTTTCTCTTGTGTCGCTGATCCAGTTGGGAAAATGAGAATTCCTTTTTGCGTCAGGAAGTTGAAAAGCAGCATTCCAATGACGAAACTAAAAATCTCGTGATCTTGTCCGGGCATAAGCAGTTCGATCGTTCCTTCGTAATAGGACAGCCGCACCCCCGGTAATCCTTCATACCCTTTTTGAAGATGTTTGAATTGCTCCCAAGTGCGATCGTTGTAAACGTATCGCTGGTCTGTGGTCTGGGTGATTGTCTGAGTCATAACGAGTCACCTTCTTTTTGCTACTTAAGTTCTGCGAATTTGACTTAGGGAAAGTCGAGGGTGATTTGTCTGAGGACAGTTTGAATCATGTTGTTTCCCCGTGTTTTTTAACCACTTTCTCAGGCGGGTATTTTTCTGGGTACTTCTGTCGAACAGCTAATTCAACTAAAAATGCTGCCAGATTTGCGCGTGGTCGTCCTTCTTCGTCTGCCCATCGCTGCAAATCTTCTCCTATCTGTTCTGGCACATTGATGCTGAATTTAGCCATTGTGGTCTGGAATGCTTCGGTCATCTGAATTCTACCTCTGTGCTTTCACAAATATTCTGAAGTAATCTAATTAGAACTTTACAGAATCTAATTAGATGCTATCATGACTTTCATGAAGCGGCAGAAAAAGTCTTGAGACGGCATAGGGTGACACATTCTGCTGTTCTCATGAGCGCTGGCTTAAACCAGCACTACATCAAGCTTTTATGGGAGACGACCATGACCTTTATGACAAAGAACTTGCCCAAAGTTGGGCAGAATGCGGCATCAGATGACACGACACGACAAACTCTGGCGATCGGGCTAGATGTTGGCAACGGAGCTGAGAAACTTTACTCCGGTCTGGGGCAAATTCTGCAAGAGAGTTACGTCCTATACCTCGAAGAACGCGCCACATTCGCAAACCAGGGGTATGTGGAATATTTGGACGGCAATCGTTCTGACCTGATGGGACGGCAGTGGATCGGAGGCATCAATGCTTACTACAGCCATCCAACCGCAATTTATCGTGTCACCGATTCTAAGGAGGGCAAAACCGATCTTTGTCTTCAACTTTTTCTAAGTGCCTTGACTCAATTTCCGCACCGAAGCGACTGGTTTTTCAATATCGTTGCTTCTGTACACGACGGGGCGACGTTTGGAAAAGCGATCGCTCAAGCACTCTCCGGTACTCATCGCATTCGATTGCTGGGAAAAGAATCAACTGTCAACATTATCGTTGGCAAAGTACTTGAAGAGGGAGCCGGAACTGCTTACGCAATTCGCCACGACTATGACTTTACCAATGCGTTGCTGTTTGACATTGGGAATGGCACCACGATCGTCAGCAGTTTCAACAACCTACAAATGACTTATCGGGACTATGCACCGGATGCTGGCGTTGAGAAATTAATTGACGCGATCGCGCTTTCCGAGAGTGTGCGGCAATTTCTCAAACGTCCCGCAGACCGTCACTTAATCCGAGCAGGGATTGAGTCCGGGCGATTCGAGTACGGCACTCAATGCCCAGATTGGAATTTCAGAGAGGCTTATCTCAAAGCTTTGCCTGAATGGTTCAACCAAGGATTAAAGCCGTTTGTCCGGGCGGCGGAAGCTCGTGTCCCTGCGGCGACTGCGATCGTGGCTGTCGGTGGTGGTGCTTGTCTTCCTGGAATTCCGCAACTGTTAGCAAAGCGAGGAATTAGTGTTCCACAAAATGCCCGCTGGACGAATGCGAAAGGGCTGTACGAAATTGCCCTAAGACTTTCAGCACGATCGTAGTGGAGTAAAAAATGCGCTTATCGATTGTTAAAAGACACCATCAGCAATTGTTGATGGAAGTAGCTGCTAGTCTGCGTTCTGATGATCCGAAAGACGGTTTAGAACACATCTTGAACTGTTGGATACAGCCTTGTTTACAGTCTCCACAAACGATTGTATTGAGCCAAAGCGAATCAACTTCCTCTGTGCTTGACGACATTGAAGCGATCGCGTCTTGGGACTAGCGGCGATTGATTTCCCACATCGCTTCGTTCTGACTTTGTACAAAACTGCACCACTTATGCCGTTAATAGGAGTACTTCCAATGCTTGAGAAAATCAAACAACTTCCGACCGAGTACGATCGCTTACCTCGACACGAAAAGATTCGCTTGTGGGTCAACACCCTAACGAATGCCGCTGGTGTGATTTTGCTTGCGATCGTCATCTTTCACACTGTTCCGATGCTGCTGCGATTCCAAGTGAATCAACCGGATCGCAACGCTCCCACTGACCACTCACCTGATCCAACTGTTTACCGCTAATTAACGCATTAAAAAGGGTGTCCCGACTGACCAAAGCCTAGACACCCTGTTGCCTCCACAATTTTGCAATTCTAGAGGGCTTTCCAGTATGCCATCAAAGTACGATTCGCCGCACTACTACTACAAAGATACGATTGTTCTGAACGGGCTGTGCCATGCGTTTGGCGATTACCTCGAACGCCTCAGCGCCATAGAGAAATTTGACCTGATTGCCTTGCTCGCACTATGGCAGAGCCACGACACCGAAGTGCAGGCAGAAGGCAATGATCCGATCACTCTCGAACAGTATCTCGACGTTGCTGACGGCTTGTTCCAAGGCTATTCCGAGAGTGTCGATCACGCCTTACAGATCCTAATCAACGCCACCGAAGGCGACGCGATCGCGCTACTGCAATCCATGTCGAGCCAGCTTTCAAGTGGGGTGTTTGCTCAATGAAAACACTTCTCTTGATCGCTGCTCGTTACGGCTTGATCGTCGCTGCTTTTGCTTGTGGAGTCTATGCCGCAACACTATCACCGCAAGTGCAAAACGACTTGTTACGCGCGACTGGACGCAATGAGCGAGTGATCATGCTTCGCGATCGTCCCCCAATCTCTGATCCAAACGCTCGGAGGTAGCGCAATGACCCCTAAATCTCGTTTGGCGCAGTTGAGGTCAGATGTCACGGTGATTTTCGGGTGTATTGCTGTGAGTGCGGTCGTCGCCGGAAGCCTAGCGGTGCAAGCCATTTCTGCTCAAAACGAAGCTCAGGCAAAACAACACCAAGACCAGCAAGCCAAGGTCGAGCAGGCGCAGCGTGATGCAGCCACGAAAGCACAAATCATCGCCAACTCAAAAGCGTGGGAGCAGTGGCGCGATTACATTGAACCACAATGTGAAAACACTGTCTCTCGCTTAGAACGAAATCGTTCATATCGCAATTTCAAGATCTACGGCAACCCAAATCGACCCGTTTATGACGGACTTGTAATTTGCGATCGTAACTTCGTCAGCATTCTTAAAGGCGCGATGCTCAGACCCGCCTACGTCGTTCCGCGTTCTGGCAGCCCGTACCCGATGCCATCTGACAATCCTCCGCCCGAATTTGCTCCTTACCGGAATCATTAACATGGATACCAAAAAATCGAATCAAACGAACTCGAATAACCGCGAATTGGTTTACCCGCCGAGCTATGAAGCCAAACGATCTCAGTCTTCAGACAGCAAGAAAAAAGGCGACTTAGACGGCGATGGTGATGTTGATTTTGTCGATCGTCTCCTTGCGATCGTCAGCTTCATTCAAACCCCGAAAGGGCAAATTTTCATCATGCTGGCAGGCGCGATTTTCTTTGCAATCATCAACGTTCCTAGTTACTCAAAGACCGTTGAGTCATTTCTGAGATTAGTGAGTGCCCAATGGCTACTCGCGTTCTCATGGCTTATTGCCTTCCTTACTTGGGCGCTGATTCAAGTGTTTGAAACGCTTCCTCGTACTGACTTTTGGGATTATGACGTGAAGGTGCAAATCCTCAAAACCCTGAACGGGCTGCACGTTCCGATTGTGTCGCGCACCGAAGGCAAACAAACCGATTTGCTCTATTGGCAAGACGTGACGGTAAGGGATGCCGAGCTGCGCCGAAAAATGTTCATCGTCGCGTCGATCGTCGCGCACATCGGTGACTTTGGAATGCTATGGACTGACTACCCGCTTTGGCAAGGCGGACTGTGGGGGCTATTGGTTCCGTCGAACTGGTTGCTTCAGAACGTTTTGATTACCTGCTTTCTCGTGTTTGGGTTTGAAGTGCTGATCGGCTTAGCGCGGTCAGTCAAACAATTTTTAGGCGGATACGAGCAGGCGAAATAGCAATGAAGGGGCGGTTCTCGTAGGTTCTGCCCCAACGATACACAATCGAGAAAAGCGATGGATGCAAACTTCTCAAAATCAATTTTGCGATCGCTGGTGGTAGACGGGGGCGTTGACTTAGCTAACTCCGTCCGGCTGGTAGACCTGCTCGCAGAGTTTTCGACAAAAACAAACACCGTTAGAACGATCGGTAACTGGGCAGGGGCGAGTCAGGTTGCGATCGGGCTTGCTCTTGTGTCCACCAATCCAGTTGGCATGATTGTGGCAGCATTGGGCGCATTCACGTTTTGGAAATCACGATCTCACCGCTTAACAATGCACGACAAGCGGGAGATTTTGCTGCTGAACAAGCATCGTCGCTTGATCCAGTTATTAGGTTATTTGCAAAAAGCGCAAACCGGGACAGAAGACGAAATTCTCAGTTCCTACGAGTCGTTCATTGGTAATTACGACTACGCTCAAGACGCAATTATTTACGATGGCAATGTCATTCCAGCCGCACAATTAATCGAAATGCTGCCGGGAATGGTAGAAGCGCGGCATCGGCATCGCTTAGATGAGAAGTCCAGGACAATTCCAACCCTACCGTCACATCCCAATTCGTCCGAACTATTGTCGTTACAGAACACGATCGGAATCGATACCCAGATAGGACGAAACGTAGTGGATGTCCCGCTCTCGCCTCAGCAGCAAGATTCAATCCACTCACCTGTGACCGAGTTAGAGCGGGCGTACAACTTGCCGTGTGAGATTGGGCTTCCCAAAAGTTTACAGTCTTTGATGATCGCTAAACCCTATTCAACATTCATCTTCGGGCAATCGGAAGCAGGCAAGGACATTACGCTCTACAACGTGATGTCGGCGCTGAAGCGATCCCATCAGAATGCTTACTTCTTGGGCATTGACGGCAAAAATAGCCCCAGTGAATCGGCGCTGTGGTCCGGTCATCTCTACGATCAAGTGGTGCGAATTTCGATGCGGAACGACCCTGCCACTTACCACGCCTCAATCGTCGATGCCCTGCAAATCGCGATCGACCGTCCGGGAACTGCCTTTATCGCCTTTTCTGAAATCAACGGCATTGCGGCAGCTTACGGTGTTAAGCGCATGATCAAGGAATGGGATGAAGTTGCATTCTTGATCGCATATCTAGCAATTCAAGGCAATTCAGAACGCAAGTTTTTGTACGGTACAGCTCAGGCGTTGAATCTCGATGCGCTGGGCATTAAGAAAGAATCTCGCTCGAACGTTTACTTTTTAGCGATCGCGAACTCTACTCAATTTGGCTTTCTCAGTCAGATGGCAGGCGATACGAATGTGTTCAGCAACAAACTGCTCCTCGACCAATCCGCTTTTCAGTCCGCCTGCTCTCGATCGACCGCAACCCAACATCTCAAAAATCATTCGATTCTGAAGGGAATTGGCTATTTTCACACTGCCTTAAATCGATGGGAACCAATGCCCAGACTCGAAAATCCAGGACTCGATCGAGGCGAAGCATTTCCGCAAGAGCAGCACCAAAGCGAGACGACTCAACCCACGTCTGAATCAAAATCAGCCGATCTATCTCCCTTGACGCAAAACACGCAAAGCAAGGAAGTGAATGATCGAGGAAATGTTTCTAAACCGCCGCTTTCTCGAACAGAATTGATGCTGGCGATCGCGGAATTAGGAGAATGGCTTGATCGGAATCAAGGATTATCTTTCGATCAAAGCTACAGCAATTACAACGCTCGTCGTAAAGGATTGAGTCGTCCTGAATTTCGTTATTTGCTAACACAAATTGAACAGCTTGATGCAGAGTGACACGGGCGACACGGCAGGCAGAAAAGCCGTGACACGGGCAGGGTCAGCGCGGGTCAGCCGCCCGTGTCAGGTGTTGATCGTGTTCGATCGAGGTTCTGTAACGAATTAAGTTGCGCTACAAGCGTCAGATTAACTATCAAGAGAAAACACTCTGTCAAACAGCGATCAAAAGTTCTTTTCGTCAAACGTAGAAACTGCGATTAGTTGAATTTGCACTAAATTTCATCATGGGGTGCGGCAGCACCCATTCTTCACACATTATCCCACATAATTTATGCGTCCTTCTCAACTCGTTATGTTAGGAGCAGTGCTAGGTGCATCGCTCATTGGATTAAATATTGGCTTAACTCGCATCAATCGAGAGATTCCTTCGACTCAATCACCCACGCTGTCCTCAAATTCAGTTCCTTCACCTTCTGTTGATCCAACCCCCATCCAAATGACGGTTGAAGACTTCATGAGCCGATATTTTGAAGCGTTGAATCAACATGATTTTGATACAGCTTACAGTTTTCTGTCGCCAGCTTGGGGCGTGAGTCGTCAAGATTATCAGCGGTACTGGAAGCAATTCAAGGCAGGCTCGATCAAATCCGAGATTCTATCCGTTTCTCAGCGCCCAGATAAGTCGATTGATGTGAAATTGAACTGGTCAGGCGAAAGCGCTGGAAACCTGGTAAAGGTAAAATTTCGGTGTTCAGTTCGCACAACTCCAGCCAGCTATCGAATCGAAATCTGCAAATGAATACTGACGCGGGAGTGAGATCAAAGCATGGCATACCGGATTGAGATTACTCCTGATTTGCAATTTCAGAAAGCTTAGTATCAATCTCTATTTCAAGCTGTTCGCTCGACGGTAGATTTTCTTTTAACTGATCTGGTAATTGGTGGGTGGAAACTGCGATCGGTGTACTCACATTTCTAAGCGCATACTCTACTGTGGTTCTTCGCTTTGACTTACAAAGAATAATGCCGATTGTGGGTTGGTCATCTTCATGCCGTAGCAAATCATCGATCGCCGAGACGTAGAAATTAAGCTTGCCGGAAAACTCTGGCTCAAACTCCACCATTTTGAGTTCGATAACCACATAGCAACGCAGTCGAACATGATAAAACAACAAATCCAGTTTGTAATCTTTTCCGTCCACTGCGATTGGGTACTGACTTCCCATGAAAGAAAATCCCATTCCCAGCTCTAATAAAAAGTCTCGAATGTGTGCGACAAGCGCATTTTCAAGATCTCGCTCTTGGGCATTTTTACCCAGCGTCAGAAACGAGAAGTTGTACGGATCTTTGATTAAATCTCTTGCCAGGTCAGATTGGGGCTGCGGTAACGTCTGTTCAAAATTTGTAATTGCTCCACCTTGCCGCTTGTGTAATCCACTCTCAATCTGATACTCCAAAATCGTTCGGCTCCAGCCATTCTCGATCGCTTGCTGCGCGTACCAGAGTCGCTGGTCTGAATCCTTCACACTGTCCAATAATCGAATCAAATGACCCCACGGCAATTTGTGCAACAGCCGTTGCACAATTTCAACGTCTGGATATGCCTCCGCAAATGCCCTCATGTATTTGAGGTTTCGCGCCGAAAATCCTTGCACATCAGGGAATTCGCGTCGTAAATCTTTAGCAAGTCGATCGACAACTTTTGCTCCCCAACCTTCGCGCTCTTGTCGCTCTAGAATTTCTTTACCAAGCTGCCAATACAGTAAAATTGCTTCTCGGTTAAGAGCTGTGGCAGCCAACACTTGAGCGTGACGAATGCGCTCCTTCAATCTATTGAGGAAAGCATCATAGTTTTGCGAGAAGAGTGAGGATTGATCAGTCACGGTGGCACAGCTATAGGTTGAAAATTTAATTTGATGGATTCTCAGTTCCAATCAAATCGTCAAGTTGAGAAAGCAATTTTTCTAGCTTAATTCGCTTTTTGGGATCTTCCCAGATTGCTGACTTTCTCAACCGTTGTCCAATCTGAGCATATCGTTGAGCATAGCTGACTTCTGGTGCTTTTTCTTGAGGAGGGGAGACTGCTGCGATCTTTTGTTTGATTTCACTCAAGCTCAGGTTCTTTGATATTGCCAGCTTAAGTAGTGATTTGCGTTGCTGTTCGCTTTTTACTCGTGCGATCGCTCGCGCTTTTGTAAATTCAAGCTTTCCTTCTTGAAGTGCTTGTAGAACTTCGGACGGCAACTTAAGTAGCGGTAAACGGCTGGTACGAAAGGATTCAGCATTGAAGCGACCAATTTCTTCCAAAACAGATTCAATCGTTTGAAGCTGGAGGGAAACGTTTCCCTCCAGTTCTTGCTCACGAGTTTTTGCGTGATTGGCTCGGTGCAAAACCGAAGCAACATCATCACGACTCCCGCCAATTTGAATCGCAAGTAAATCTAAAATGGCTTCTGTTTCTTCGACTGGATTGAGGTCTTCTCGTTGTAGATTCTCAATCAGCGATACTCGAAGCGCCTGTTGATCGTTAAGCTCCTTGACCACCACGGGAGCATCTTGAAGTCCAAGCTCTTTTGCTGCGCGGTAGCGCCGCTCACCTGCGACTAACTCGTAAGCTCCATTCTCCAGAGGACGAACGAGTAATGGCTCTAAAATGCCATACTCCCGGACAGATTGGACGAGCTGTGCCTGCTTCTGCGGATCAAAGTAGCGTCGGGGTTGCTTGTTCGGAAGATGAATTTGCCCAAGGGAGAGCGTTTGCGAAGGGTCAACGCTTTCGGGATTTTCAATAAACTTCTGGGCGATCGATGCCGATAAGCCCTGAGTTAGCGATTGTCTCGATTTAGCCATCTAATACCTCCAGCGCTTTCTTAAAAAGTTGCTCTAGTTCGCGTCGAGCAATTCCAGCCGTCGAGCCTGTCAAGTCAAATACTGTTGAGTTCTGCCCAAAACAGTCTGCCAGAATTTGACGCTGATGAATTACGGTTTCTAAAACTGTGACTCCCGGCATAAGGCGCAATACTTCGATCGCTTCATCTTTCAGCTTGGTCCCTTTAACGGCTCGGTTCACAAACATCACAGCTTTCGGATCGCCGCGACGGATGCGTTGTGCCTGATGAATTAAGCGAACGGTATCTGAGGCGCTTTCGAGATCAACGCCTGTTGGCTGGCAGGGTACGATCGCTAAATCTGCCACGAGGATCACGGCTCTTGTGGTTTCGGAGAGTGCAGCCGGACCATCGACAATTACCCAGTCGTACTTTTCAAGTAATTTAGGGAGTTCGTCCAGAAGTGTATCCGGAGCTTGAATAATTTCACAGGGTACGTCTTGCTCAAGTCGCAATAGCCACTTTGAGGATGAGCATTGAGCGTCTGCATCCGCAACCACGACAGACTTCTTCTGCTTCTGGAGCCAACGGGTAAGGTGAACTGCAATGGTGGATTTGCCTGCTCCGCCCTTTTGATTAATGATTGCGACGATCGGCATGAGTCGAATTAGGATTACACGGCATAGTGTAGGGCAAATTCTCGATTAGAAGTGCCAATGCTTTTAGAGAAAAGTTTCAATTTCTGACGTGTGGCACTACACTTGTTTTCGATTGATCATTGAGTTCGATTAAGGACATCATCCAGCGTGGCGACGAAAAAAGGAACGAACGGCAAAAACGGCAATGGCGCAAATCTGGGTTTTGAACAAACGCTGTGGGCAACGGCTGACAAGATGCGTGGTCACATGGATGCTGCTGAGTATAAACACGTTGCGCTGGGGCTGATTTTTCTTAAATACATTTCAGATGCGTTCCAGGAACTCTACGACAACTTAGCAAGCCGACAAGAAACGGACTACACCGATCCTGAAGACCGAGATGAGTATGTGGGTGAAAACGTTTTTTGGGTTCCGAAAGAGTCGCGATGGTCGCACATTCAGGCAAATGCAAAACAGCCGACGATCGGCAAGCTGATTGATGAGGCAATGAGTGCGATCGAGAAAGAGAACCCGCGACTCAAAGGCGTATTGCCGATGCAGTATGCCCGACCGGATCTCGATAAACAAAGGTTGGGTGAACTGATTGATCTGATTAGCAGGATTGGGTTAGGAGATGCTGCCAGTCGATCCCAGGATATTTTGGGGCGGGTGTATGAATATTTCCTGGGGCAGTTTGCTGAGAAGGAGGGCAAAGGGGGCGGAGAATTCTATACACCGCAGTCGGTCGTGAAGCTATTAGTTGCGATGATTGAGCCGTATAAAGGGCGAATTTATGATCCCTGTTGCGGTTCAGGTGGAATGTTTGTGCAGTCGGAGAAATTCGTTGAGGCGCATGGCGGGCGTAAGGGTGACATTGCCATCTATGGGCAGGAGTCAAACCCGACCACGCGGCGACTGTGTTTGATGAATTTGGCAATTCGGGGAATTGACGGCAATATTGGCGATCGACAAGCGGACAGTTTCACGAATGATTTGCACAAGGATCTGAAGGCGGATTACATCTTGGCAAATCCGCCCTTTAACATCAGTGATTGGTGGAATGGGTCGCTTGCGGATGATGTGCGCTGGCAGTATGGCACCCCGCCCAAAGGCAACGCGAATTATGGCTGGGTGCAGCACATGATTCATCATCTCGCACCGAATGGAATTGCTGGCTTTGTGTTGGCGAATGGGTCGATGAGTTCTAACCAGTCGGGCGAGGGAGACATTCGTCAAGCGATCGTAGAAGCGGATTTGGTGGACTGCATGATCGCGCTGCCGGGGCAGTTGTTTTACACTACGCAAATCCCAGCGTGTTTGTGGTTTGTGACGCGCAATAAGAAAGGGGCGATCGGCGTAAAAGGATTTTCGCCGCTCAGAGATCGACGGGGAGAAACCCTATTTATTGATGCGCGGAAGCTGGGGAATTTGGTCGATCGCACACATCGAGAACTCACTGAAACAGAGCTTGACCGGATTGTGGGAATTTATCATGCGTGGCGTGGCGAACCGGAGGCTGGGGTGTATGCAGATGTGGCAGGATTTTGTAAAAGTGCGACGCTGGAAAACATTAAATCACATGGGTATGTGCTAACTCCGGGACGATATGTGGGGGCGGAAGACTTGATCGAGGACGATGAGCCGTTTGAGGAAAAGATGCAGAGGTTGACCCAGACGCTCGACCAGCAGTTTGCTGAAAGTGCCAAATTAGAGATAGCGATTCGAGAAAATCTTAGGAGGTTGGGGTTATGACTTCATTACAGCAAGTGCTGCAAGACATTGATCAACTCACGCTAGAAGAGCAGTTTGAAGTCCTAAATCACACCGCAGAGCAACTAAAACGTCAGGCAGTGACGCAAAATAAGCCCAAACGAGGCATTGCTGAGGAGAATCCAAGACCGAAACGTAAGTGGAGTGATCTTAAGGGGATGGCTCCTTATCCGATGATGGGGGAAGATGCTCAAGAATGGGTGTCACGGACTCGACGGGAAGGAGATGAACATCGCGATCGACTATCACGAGGGGAATGATGCAAATTGACGATGAGGTGTCAGGAGTTTCTCGGCTATTTCTGGATACGTCTCCTGTGATTTATTTTGTTGAGCGGAATCCGCAGTTTGTTGGGGTGGTTGACCCAATCTTTGAACGGTTGGAAGCCGAGATTACGGCTGTTGTGAGTCCAGTGACGATCGCAGAATGCCTAGTGGGTGCGTTGCGATTGAACTTAGCAGCGTTGCAGCAGGCTTATTTAGAGATTCTGGACAGTGAGAATGTGGTGTTTGTGGAGAGTTCCCGGATGATTGCTCGTGAAGCTGCAAGAATTCGATTTGAATACAATTTTCAGTTGCCAGATGCGCTACAGATTGCAACCGCGATCGCAGCAAATTGTGATGCGTTTTTAACAAATGATATTCAACTGAAACGAGTGACAGAATTGCGCGTTTTGGTGGTGGGCGAAATGGAGGCTTGAGAAGTAGATGAATGTTCGCGAATTGATCGAATTTGTCAACTCAGGAAATGTTGTAGGAACTTTTCCACGTGGTTTCTCCCAAAATACCGTCTTTAAGTATCCGTTAGTTCGCGCTGACAGTTTAGTAACTCTCAATTATGGAAAGGGACTCGTTGAGAAGAACCGAATTTCTGGTGACATTCCTGTATATGGTACTAACGGACGGTGTGGATGGCATAACGAGGGCTTAGTGAAAGGTCCGGGAGTAATTCTTGGAAGAAAGGGTATGGGACCGCTCGGCGTTGAGTGGTGTGAGTCCGATTTTTGGGTTATCGATACGGCTTACTATGTCACTCCTAACACACCTTCTCTCGACCTTAAATTCTTTTACTACCTTACAAAGTATATTGGTCTAAATCACCTAAAGGATGGAACCTCTAATCCAAGTCTTTCTCGCGATACCTTTTCTGCTCAATTATTACCATTCCCGCCAATTAATAAGCAAAAAGCGATTGCTCAAATTCTCTCCTCTCTTGACGATAAAATCGAACTCAACCAGCAGATGAATCAAACGCTGGAAGCGATCACTCGTGCCTTGTTTAAGTCATGGTTTGTTGATTTCGATCCGGTTCGGGCAAAAATGGACGATCAACAGCTCATAGGTATAGATGCTGAAACAGCGGCTCTGTTTCCTGCTGAGTTTGAGAGTTCGGTACTAGGCGAAATTCCAAAGGGATGGAGGGTAGGAGTTGTGGAGGACGAATTCCAAATTACAATGGGTCAGTCACCTTCAAGCTCAACCTACAATCAAGATAAGAAAGGATTACCTTTTTATCAAGGGCGTAAAGATTTTGGTTCTCGCTATCCGTCCGTTCGTGTTTATTGTAACGCTCCAACTCGCTTCGCTAATGCTGGGGATACTCTAATTAGTGTTCGTGCTCCTGTTGGAGATATCAATCTGGCAAGTGAACAATGTTGTATTGGTCGTGGAGTTGCTGCTGCACGACATAAAGATGGTAGTCGCTCCTATACCTACTACACCATGCAAGGACTTAATGAGCATTTTGCTCGTTTTGAGGCAAAAGGAACGATATTTGGCTCGATGAGTAAAAAAGATTTTCTCTCAATACCTTGTATTGTTCCTTCAGTAGCAACCATCAGAAGGTTTGAGCAACTAGCCTTTCCGTTAGATCAATGCGTGGAAAACCAAGCACAACAAATATTAACCCTTCTCTCAATCCGTGACACTCTACTGCCAGCACTTCTAGCTGGTAAAACACTTGTAAAGGACATTCAGAGCTTTGTTGAATCTCAGCTATAAATTTTACGGTAATACTGAGTCTTATGAATCTTCAGTCTTCTCTTAATTCTGCTTCAACTTTTTCAATTGCTTGATGCAGTTTTATCCAGTGATTGCGTACTTGCCTGCGAATTTTTGGGGAGTTCATGGTCTTGCTTGAACGAAAAGCATACTTGATGAAGCTACGCTGCCCTAAATGGCTATACTTCTCATATAGTTTTTTGCAATGAATCTTATCATCCCCCGCTTGATTGGCAGCATAACCTGCTGAACGAACTGCTCGTTTCATGCGTTGGTAGTACCGAGCAACAGTTTGAGAGCGTAGTAATCGATTCTGCCCATCGAACGTAAAGCCTAAATATTGAAGTGGAGGTGAGCCGAGCAGCAAACCTTCCGTTGTCCGACTGAAGTTAGAGATTTCAGTTTTTTCAGAATTTGGAGAAAGAGCATCTCCACTTTTTTTAATCTCCTGCTCAACTAAAGCTTTTATTTCTTCAGATTCTTCTGAAGGACAGACCCACAAGATGTCATCACAATATCTTCGATAAATACCATTCACTCTAAAAGCGTGCTGTGACATCACTTTATCGAAATTAATAAGAAACAAATTAGATAGAACTGCACTTATTGGTGAACCCTGTGGAATACCATACGAATTAGAATTAACACATATTTTAGATCTAATACAGTCACGAAATTCCTGCGGTGTGCAGAGCCGTCTATTATCCCTTATCTCTTTATAGTTGGTAATTTCAAGCGCATCAATAGCTTCCTGACGATCAACGTAAGCATATTTAGTAATAGATTTATAAACTTTGTAGTGATCATCAGGAAGTTTTTCAGTACCAAGAACTTCGCACCATGCCGCTTTTAATTTCTCATGATCAATGTTGTCGAAAAAACTTGATAGATCGAAAGTCAATGCTGTGCATTCTTGCTTTTTTTCAATTTGATCAAATACTTCTCTGGAGAAATCAATATTTGATTTTCCCAAGGAACGATAGGCAATTACACAATCTTGTAAAGGTTGCGCCTGTATATATATTTCGTAAAGCTTACTAAGTTCTCGTGCGTACCAAGCATAAATATGAGAATCTAGATGTCCTGCATAGAGAATAGGACGATTTTTATCTTGGGTTTTGCGAATTTTAGACTTATATCGAGGAGTAACTTTAACGTATTTGAGAAAAGGAAAGAATGCGTGGCGCTCAACTCTCTTGCAATCTGTTATGTAGGCCTGAGCAAATTTTCTAGATACCTCGCGGTCGAAATGGATGTAGCCACGGGATCTGTACCAATCATTCGATTCGGCATCTCTAAATTTAGACATAAGTGCCTCGTTGATATAGCAGAGCTAGGAGGTCAGGATAGACGGCATCCACACGACCCCCTAGCGCACGCGCTACTGTCACTCTCTTGGGAATGTTACTACTCAAGGAAGCACCGTCAGCAAAACTATATGTGTGACAAGTTTCTCAAACCAGCACTACTCTTCGCAGGCAAGTCCGTGGTAAACCATCCTCCCTGCATACTCATATACAGGCGATTTAAATGTAACTCAGCATCCTTAAAGGTGAAGTGAGCTATCTAGAAACTGTTTTGAAGAATTTGTGAAGTTAGCTGGCAAGCCTTATAAATCTGTTGATAGTTTGACGTAGACGCGATGTTTCCTTTATCTCCATGTATCAATACAGATAAAAGACCGCCACTATTCCTACAAAACCTGATAACAAGATTGGTTTGAAATCGCAGCCCAAAACATGGGAATTCTTTTGAGCAAGGAGTGGCACATCAAGACGACATATGAGCAACTTTACTGAAACCGATGTAGAACTCGCTGCCCTCTCTTACTTTGAAACCCTCGGCTACTCCTACCTCTGCGGCTACGACATTGCTCCCGGAGAACCTAACGCCGAGCGCCAAAAACTCAGCGAAGTCATTCTAGAAAATCGATTACGAAACGCGATCGCTCAAATTAATCCCCAACTTCCAGCAGAAGCGATCGATGAAGTCATTCGACAAGTTCTTCGCTCCGAAACCCAGAACAGCGTCGAAAATAATCAACGCTTCCACCGTCTCCTTAGCAATGGCGTACCTGTCGTTTATCAAAACGACGATCGTACTATCCACGACCAAGCATGGCTGATCGACTGGACAGACCCCAACAACAACGACTGGCTCGTAGTCAACCAGTTCACCGTGATCGAAAACCGCAAAAATCGCCGCCCCGATCTTGTCGTCTTCATCAATGGAATTCCTCTGGCAGTGATTGAACTCAAAAACGCTGCCAGCGAAAACGCTGATATCGAAGGAGCTTTCAACCAACTTCAGACCTACAAACGCGATATTCCTAGCCTGTTCGCTTACAATGCTGCCCTCGTTATCTCTGATGGATTAGATGCTCGCATTGGTACGATTACCAGCGATCGGGAACGCTTTATGCCCTGGCGCACGATCGATGGTGATGATCTCGCTCCCAAAAACACCCCCGAACTCGAAGTCGTCATTCGCGGCGTATTTGAGAAAACCCGCTTCCTCGACCTGATCCGCTTCTTCATCGTCTACGAAGTCGATGGCGCAACCATCATCAAAAAAATAGCAGGCTATCACCAATATCACGCCGTCAACAAAGCCGTAGCCGAAACCGTCCAAGCTATCTCTCCCCAAGGCGACAAACGAGTAGGCGTAATCTGGCACACTCAGGGGTCAGGCAAAAGCTTATCGATGGCATTCTACGCTGGAAAAATCGTGCAGCATCCAGCAATGGCAAATCCTACGATCGTTGTTCTCACCGATCGCAACGATCTAGACGATCAACTCTTCACCACCTTTTCTAAATGCCAAGACTTACTGCGACAAACTCCCGTTCAAGCCGACGATCGCGCTGACCTCAAAAATAAGCTTCAAGTCGCGTCTGGCGGCGTAATCTTCACCACCATTCAGAAATTCGCCTCAGAAGATCGCGGCGGCGAATATGAAATGTTGAGCGATCGCCGCAATATCATTTTCATTGCTGATGAAGCTCACCGCTCTCAATATGGACTCCAAGCACGAGTCATTAAAACTAAAGACCAAGCCACTGGAGAAGATGGGGCATACACCGCTTATGGGTTCGCAAAGTATCTGCGTGATGCTTTACCCAACGCCTCCTTTATCGGTTTCACTGGAACTCCGATCGATAAAGCCGATGCCAGCACCCGTCGAATTTTTGGCGATTACATCGACATCTACGACATCCAGCGTGCCGTTCAAGATGGAGCGACCGTCAGCATCTACTACGAAGCCCGACTCGCCAAAATCACACTCGAAGCCAGCGAGAAGCCCAAGATTGATCCTGAGTTTGAAGATGTCACCGAAGGCGAAGAACAAACGACCAAGGACAAGCTCAAAAGTAAATGGGCACAACTCGAAGCAATGGTCGGCACAGAGAAGCGCTTAGAATTGGTGGCTCAAGATATTCTCACCCACTTTGACGATCGACTTGCTGCAATGGAAGGCAAAGGAATGATTGTCTGCATGAGTCGCCGCATCTGTGCTGAACTCTACAAGCAAATCATCAAACTTCGCCCAGAGTGGCACTCCGACTCAGACGACGCAGGTGAAATCAAAGTCGTGATGACGGGCAGTGCATCAGATAGCGAACTGCTCCAGCCTCATGTTCGTTCTAAGAAAGGGCGGGATGCGATCGCAAATCGTCTTCGCAATCCTCAAGATCCCCTCAAACTGGTAATCGTTCGCGATATGTGGCTCACAGGCTTCGATGCACCCTGTTTGCACACGATGTACATCGACAAACCGATGAAAGGGCACAACCTGATGCAAGCGATCGCCCGCGTCAATCGGGTCTTTGGGAAAAAGCCAGGAGGTCTTGTCGTCGATTATCTGGGCATTGCCCAAGATTTGAAATCTGCTTTGATGGACTACACAGAAGGCGATCGTGGTGAGACAGGCATTCCCATTGAAGGAGCCGTCGCTCTGATGCAGGAGAAGTACGAAATTGTTGCTGCAATGTTCCACGGCTTTGACTATTCCCAGTTTTTTACAGGTACTCCTCCAGAGCGATTAACTGTTTTACGAGAAGCCACAGACTGGGTTCTTCGCCCGGAATTTCAAGTGGACAACAGCGTACAGCGATATATTCAAGCGGTGACTGAGCTTTCTAAAGCTTTCGCCCTCTGTGGTACAGAAGAAACTGCGATCGCGCTTCGAGAAACAGTTGGGTTCTTTCAAGCAATCAAAGCAACTCTTTCTAAACATACGATTGAAGGCAGCAAAGGCAAAGCAGAACTCGATGCAGCCGTCCGTCAAATTGTTTCTCGTGCCGTTGCATCTGATGGAGTCATCGACATTCTCGCGACCGCTGGACTCGACAAACCCGAAATCTCGGTTCTATCCGACGAATTTTTAGAAGAAGTCCGCGACATTCCCCAAAAGAACCTAGCACTAGAAGTTCTGCGAAAACTACTAAATGATGAAATTCGCACCAAATCAGCCCGAAATGTTGTTCAAGCCCGCAGCTTCTCAGAGATGCTAGAAAACACAATCCGGCGTTATCAAAACCGCTCGATCGAATCGGCTCAGGTGCTGCAAGAGTTGATTGAACTCGCAAAAGAGATGCGTGAAGCGAATCGACGCGGCGAGAGTCTGGGATTATCCGAGGATGAACTCGCTTTTTATGACGCGCTTGAAGTGAATGACAGTGCAGTTCAAGTTTTGGGCGATGCGACGCTAAAAGCGATCGCACGTGACCTGGTTGAAGCAGTCCGACGCAACGTCAGTATCGACTGGACAGAACGCGAAACCGTTCGAGCAAAACTTCGCACGATCGTCAAACGACTACTGCGGAAATACGGTTATCCACCTGACAAGCAGGAGAAAGCAACTCAAACCGTTCTTGCTCAAGCTGAAACACTTTGCAAGGATTGGGCTGCTTAATGTCATCAAATTTCATAACAGCTAGAATTTAATAGAGTGAATGAAATTTGAGTTTCGAGGTGGTGTGAGAGGCAAATGATAGAATCAGAACTCTTAAATAAGCTTGGCGTTAGCTCAAATATTTTTGAGCGATACCAAATGTTGTGCCTTCCTGAAAATATTGAGAATCAATCAGAACATTTGGAATTATTTGATGCAAGTGAATCCATTATTCTATGCAAGCTGTTAAAGGAAGAGGGTGTAAAGTGTGCAAACTCTTATGATCTTGGTTTAGATGCCAAAATCTCAGAGCGCAGAGGTCTGGACATTTGATTAGGCTCTGTGTGGATTCTCAACCATGCTGTACTCCCCTTATTGATCAGTGTGATAGGTCGCCTACTAGGAGAAAAAATTCAGAAGGAATTAGAGTCCTCCAAACAGCAAAAACTCTCTCAACTTTCTGGGAAGCCAGACGAAACAAGAGTCCATGTCAATCTAAAAATTGTGGATGAAAAAGCATCTAGTGAAATTACGTTTCACGGTGATGCAGATACTTTTTTGAGGATTTTGAAAGGCATCAACAATCAAGACGAAATTGATGAAACTAAAGACTGAATCGGTAGACTTTGAAATTCATGTTTCAGAGTTAGTTGAAACATGGTTGAAGCTGATGTTCAATAAGCAGTATGAGGAAGCAGATTTACTCTGCACAAACTTTATAACCAATTATGGCTCTGCATTCAAGCAACGTGTCTTTGAAGTAGATGACAATGAGTACAATAAACTGCTTATTCTACTAATCCTCATCAAAGGATTGCATGATTCTGTTCAAATATGTCAAGCCACTAGTAATGGTAGATGGCATGAGCATAATTTGATCGTGGAACAGGTATGGATTAAGCTGTGCGATTGCAAAGAAAGGCTTGAATTTGCATCCCGATTCTATCAAGGTGAAGTAATCAGGAAAGTTGCTCAGTCTTTAGATGGCTTAGAGAGCTTTTTCCAAAAGGCTTTTGGCAATGGTATGTATCTTAGCCCTGGAATAATAGTAGATAAATATTTGTGCAATATATGTCACAAGGATTCTAGAGCTTGTTCTCATGTAGCAGGTAGGCTATATGGTGGAAGAATTTGTTCTTATCAATCCGTTAATCCACAAGTTAATCATGTGGCTCTTGTGCGCGTACCGAAAGATTTGAGATGCCGTATCTGGTCTTGGCACATTCAGGACAACGACGAAGGCGAAGGAATTGCGCTCAAGGCACCTGTATTAACATCGTTCAGCATCGATGATTTTCTACTAAAGATTGACTGACCATCTCGGAAGGCTTCACTGCCTGACACTCCTCCATTCGACTTGGCTGAAGACAATTTGAGATGGCACTGCTCGCCACCTTGAAAACCAATGAGCAGTGCAAGAAAATTCATCGATTGAACTCTGTCGATCGCAACTTTAATCAACAGAATCACTGGCACGACTTTAATCAGGAGTCAGATGTTCGCCTCAACCCTACGTCTCATCCAACTGACTAACTATTTATTCGAAGTTAGTGAGATAAGAAAGAGGCTAAACCTCGCTTCTGTCTTGACTTTCAGCATGATTCTGTTAGACAGGGCTAAAATCAAAGGTTTTCAACTTCGCTAAGTTTACAGATAAAATGGCTAAAAGTTAGTGAGTCGAGAAAAGAGCCGTATGCCGTTTCAGAAAGGGCAGAATCCCAACCATCCCGCACCAGGATCAACGATCAAGGTGGAACCGATTCGAGACAAAAAAGCGATCCAACGAATCAAGAAGGTGCTGGCAGACCATCCGCGTGATTTGTGTTTGTTCACGTTGGGAATCAACACGGCGTATCGGGCAAACGAACTCTTATCGATCAAGGTGCGGCAGGTGCGATCGCTTAATGTCGGCGATGTTTTAGAACTGAAGCAGAGCAAAACGCACAAGTATCGTCCTGTGACGCTCAATGGCACTGCGATCTCGGCGATTCAGCA
Organism: Leptolyngbya sp. NIES-2104; assembly: GCF_001485215.1. Taxonomy (NCBI): domain Bacteria; kingdom Bacillati; phylum Cyanobacteriota; class Cyanophyceae; order Leptolyngbyales; family Leptolyngbyaceae; genus Leptolyngbya; species Leptolyngbya sp. NIES-2104. The sequence continues at coordinate 45,869 of NZ_BBWW01000004.1, read as the reverse complement.
TTGGCTGGGGAACAGTCAGCTTCAGGACGAAGACAATCTCTTCACGGGGCAGCGGGGGTGTTTAACGGTGACGACTGTGAGTACGATGGTCAAAACTTGGTGCCAAGATGTGGGACTGAAGGGGAACTATGGGAGTCATACGCTGCGGAAGACTTGGGGCTACTGGCAGCGAACGGAGCGAGGCACTGCAATTCCTTTGCTGATGGAAGCGTTCGGACACGCCACTCAGCGTCAGACGTTGGCGTATTTGGGAATTCAATCGGATGAGATCGCTCAAATCTATGAGTTGGAGCTTTGAAAAACTGAGCTTCTCACAACTCATCTTGCATTTAGTCACTAGAAAGCTAGAGGCGTTGCTACACGAAGCTTCCAGTCGCTAAAGAACGCTGCGTTTTGAGAATCTTTATCGACCGTTTTTGAGAGAACAAAGAAACAGTAGAAGGTCAAAACTAAACAACTATGCACTTTCAGTGCATAGTTGTTTAGTTTTAATGATGACAGCGAAGTCGCATATCAGTCGGCAATTCTAATCAGAGAGCTACTGGTCATTGATCTTACTGAACTGTGGCTCTAGCTAACCATACTTAGCTAGAGCGATCGCAGACCCGCTATCAGTAGATTAATCCGTTCTGCAACGTCTGCTCTGCCCTCCGGCGATGCATCTCGTAGAAAGACATCAATAATAAACCAGCGACATAATAAAGGATCGATCGAGACGAGGTGCAACATCACTTGATTTAGAACTTCAGTCAGCAACGCATCTGGAAGACGGCGTAATTCGTCCCGGACTACGAACGCTTGCTCTAGGTCGTGCGTTTGACCGACTTTCAAAATCGCTTTGACCACAGCCTCAATCAAGTGACTGAAATTCTTAGCGCTGAGTGTTTCGTTAAGCGGCTGATCTTGCAAGAAGCAATTCCTCTATCAATTGAATTGATACTGCCGAAGCATGAATACTGCGTTCAGTACACTGTTTTCATCCACGTAGCACTATTAATTTTTATTCACTATAAAAATTAGCATCATATCGAACCGTTACTACTTCTGCAATTCCACACAAAGAATACCTAATTTTAGATGAATGCCCTCTATCTTAAGGTGGAACAGAAATCAGATTACTCCCATTGATAGAAGCGAGCTATATGTACGGTAGAGGGATAATATTCCTGGAATAAGCCTTTGGTCATGAATCAAACCAAAGACATCTGATTCTATTGACCCAAAGCACTCGCTCAACTCGTTATGACTACTGTACCTCGCACCGTTGACTCGGATACCCTTGACCTCCAGCAGCTTCTCAAAACCCTGGTTGAAGTTAAAAAAGGTAATTTCTCAGCCAGAATGCCGATCGAGCAAACTGGAATCGCAGGCAAAATTGCGGATACGCTCAACGACATTATTGAGATGAATGAGCAAATGGCAACCGAGCTAGAACACATCAGCACGGTCGTTGGTAAAGAAGGCAAGATTAGCGAACGAGCTTCGATCGACAATGCGCGAGGTGCTTGGAAAGCATCGATCGGGTCTGTGAATACGTTGATCACCGACTTGGTGCAGCCAATGACCGAAACAACGCGGGTGATTCGGGCAGTAGCAACGGGAAATTTGACGCAAACGATCGCGACCGAAATTGAGGGCAAACCGCTGCAAGGCGAGTTCCTGCAAACGGCTCAAATTGTTAACACAATGGTGGATCAACTCAACTCGTTCGCTTCAGAGGTGACGCGAGTGGCGCGAGAAGTGGGAACCGAAGGGATGTTGGGGGTACAGGCAGATGTCCCTGGCGTGGCGGGAACCTGGAAAGATTTAACCGACAGTGTGAACTCGATGGCGGGCAACCTCACCGCTCAGGTGCGGAACATCGCGGAAGTGACGACAGCGGTGGCGAATGGAGACTTGTCGAAAAAAATCACCGTCGATGTGAAAGGCGAAATTTTGGAGTTGAAAAATACGATCAATACGATGGTGGATCAGCTTAATTCGTTTGCCTCGGAAGTGACGCGGGTGGCGCGAGAAGTGGGAACTGAAGGAAAACTAGGGGTGCAAGCTGATGTGCGCGGCGTGGCGGGAACCTGGAAAGATTTGACCGACAGTGTGAACTCGATGGCAGGCAACCTCACTGCCCAAGTGCGGAACATTGCGGAAGTCACTACAGCGGTAGCAAATGGTGATTTGTCCAAGAAAATCACTGTGGATGTGAAAGGTGAAATTCTTGAGCTTAAGAACACCGTCAACACGATGGTGGATCAACTCAACTCGTTTGCTTCAGAGGTGACGCGGGTAGCGCGAGAAGTGGGCGCAGAAGGGAAACTCGGCGGTCAAGCACAAGTTAAAGGCGTAGCGGGAACCTGGAAAGACCTTACCGACAGCGTGAACTTTATGGCAGGCAGTTTAACGGCGCAGGTGCGGAACATTGCGGAAGTCACTACAGCGGTAGCAAATGGTGATTTGTCTAAGAAAATCACTGTGGATGTCAAAGGTGAGATTCTTGAACTCAAGAACACCATTAATATCATGGTGGATCAACTCAATTCCTTTGTTTCAGAAGTCACGCGAGTGGCGCGAGAAGTGGGAACCGAAGGAAAACTGGGTGTGCAAGCGCAGGTTCAAGGTGTCGCGGGAACCTGGAAGGATCTGACCGACAGCGTGAATTTCATGGCGGGCAACCTGACGGCACAGGTGCGAAGTATTGCTGAGGTCACAACAGCGGTAGCAAATGGTGATTTGTCCAAGAAAATTACCGTCGATGTGAAAGGCGAAATTTTAGAGTTGAAAAACACGATCAATACGATGGTGGATCAACTCAGTTCTTTTGCCTCGGAAGTGACGCGGGTAGCGCGGGAAGTGGGGTCTGAAGGAAAGCTCGGTGTACAGGCAGATGTGCGGGGCGTAGCAGGAACCTGGAAGGATCTGACCGACAGCGTAAACTTTATGGCAGGCAGTTTAACAGCACAGGTGCGAAATATTGCAGCAGTGACAACAGCGGTGGCAAATGGGGATCTCTCTAAAAAAATCACCGTCGATGTGAAAGGTGAAATTCTAGAGTTGAAAAACACTGTTAATACGATGGTGGATCAACTCAATTCATTTGCTTCGGAAGTGACGCGGGTGGCGCGGGAAGTGGGTTCTGAAGGAAAGCTTGGTGTACAAGCGCAAGTTCCTGGCGTGGCGGGAACCTGGAAGGATTTAACCGATAGTGTGAACTTCATGGCAGGCAGTTTAACTGCACAAGTGAGAAACATTGCTGAAGTAACCACGGCGGTGGCAAATGGTGATCTTTCCAAGAAAATTACCGTGGATGTGAAAGGTGAGATTCTTGAACTCAAGAACACGATCAATACGATGGTGGATCAGCTTAACTCATTTGCTTCGGAAGTGACGCGGGTGGCACGGGAAGTCGGAACCGAAGGAAAATTAGGGGTGCAAGCGTATGTTCGCGGCGTTGGTGGCACTTGGAAGGACTTGACCGATAACGTGAATTCGATGGCAGGTAACTTGACTGCCCAAGTACGGAACATTGCAGAAGTCGCAACGGCGATCGCGAATGGCAACCTGTCTAGAAAAATCACAGTGGACGTGAAAGGTGAAATTCTCGATCTCAAAAACACGATCAACACAATGGTCGATCAGTTGAGTTCTTTTGCTTCGGAAGTGACGCGGGTAGCGCGGGAAGTCGGAACCGAAGGAAAGTTAGGGGGTCAAGCTCAAGTCATTGGCGTAGCGGGAACCTGGAAGGATTTGACCGACAATGTGAACTCAATGGCGAGCAATCTCACTGCTCAAGTCCGAGGCATTGCCAAAGTAGTAACAGCCGTGGCGAATGGTGACTTGAAACGGAAGTTAATGCTCGATGCCAAAGGCGAAATCGAAACATTAGCTGACACTATTAACGAGATGACCGATACGCTCGCGACGTTTGCAGACCAAGTAACAACTGTGGCACGAGAAGTGGGCATCGAAGGAAAGCTGGGGGGGCAGGCAAAAGTTCCGGGAGCATCAGGAACCTGGCGCGACTTGACCGATAACGTCAACGAACTCGCAGCGAATCTGACGACTCAAGTAAGAGCGATCGCTGAGGTGGCAACGGCGGTCACCAAGGGAGATTTAACGCGATCGGTTGCGGTCGAAGCGCAGGGGGAAGTTGCTGCGTTAAAAGATAACATCAACCAAATGATCGCCAATCTGCGCGAAACTACTCAGAAAAATACTGAGCAAGACTGGCTCAAAACTAACTTGGCGAAGTTCACGCGAATGCTGCAAGGTCAGCGCGATCTCGAAGCGGTTTCCAAGCTCATTTTGTCGGAATTGGCTCCGCTCGTTTCAGCGCAGCATGGTGTCTTTTACCTAATGGAAAGCAGCGATCATCATTCGGGCTTTCTCAAGCTACTTAGCACTTATGCTTATCGAGAGCGCAAACACTTAGGCAACCGCTTCCAGCTAGGCGAAGGACTAATCGGACAGTGTGCCCTAGAGAAAGAGCGTATTTTGCTCACTGAAGTTCCGGCTGACTATATCAAAATCAGTTCTGGATTGGGTGAAGCGAGTCCCTTGAATGCCGTCGCCCTTCCGGTATTGTTTGAAGGACAAGTGACGGCTGTGATCGAACTTGCCTCGTTCTCGCGATTTAGCGATATTCATTTGACCTTTTTTGATCAGTTGACCGAGAGCATTGCTATCGTTCTCAATACGATCGCAGCAAGTATGCGAACCGAGGAGTTGCTCAAACAGTCCCAATCTCTAGCAGAAGAACTGCAAAGCCAACAGAAAGAACTCACCGGAACAAATCAACGACTAGAACAGCAAGCTCAATCTCTGAAAGCCTCTGAAGACTTACTCAAGAATCAGCAAGAACAACTTCAGCAAACCAATGAGGAACTGCAAGAGAAAGCAGAATTGTTAGCAGTTCAAAACCAAGAAGTTGAACGCAAAAATCAAGAAATTGAACAAGCTCGACGATCGCTAGAAGAAAAAGCCGAACAGCTTGCTCTAAGTTCTAAATACAAATCTGAGTTTCTCGCCAATATGTCTCATGAGTTGAGAACCCCACTGAATAGTTTGCTCATTTTGGCGCGGCTCTTTGCTGACAACAGCGATCACAACCTGACTGAAAAGCAGGTGGAATATGCACGAACGATCCATTCCGCTGGAAACGACCTGCTCGAACTGATTAACGACATTCTGGATCTGGCAAAAATCGAGTCGGGTACGATGTCGATCGATCCAGAGCCAATGTCATTCACTGACCTTCGTAATCATCTCGATCGCACATTTCGTCAAGTTGCCCAAGACCGCAACCTCGATTTTCAGATCAGTTTCGATCCGCAGTTGCCACGCAGTTTGTACACTGACTCCAAACGGTTGCAGCAAGTGTTAAAGAACCTACTCTCCAATGCCTTTAAGTTCACTGAGCAAGGTCAAGTTAGCCTCAATGTTCGCTTAGCGATCGAGGGCTGGAGTTCTGATCAAGACAAGCTAAATCAGGCTGATCGAGTGATCGCTTTTGCCGTTTCTGATACAGGAATTGGCATCGCGCCAGACAAGCAACAAGTCATTTTTGAAGCTTTTCAGCAGGCAGATGGCACCACTTCTCGCAAGTATGGAGGAACAGGCTTAGGCTTGTCGATTAGTCGAGAAATTGCTCGTTTGTTAGGAGGCGAGATTCGGCTTGTGAGCGAACCCGGTCGAGGCAGCACATTCACGCTCTATCTCCCTCAAAATGATGGTGGACGTTGGCATTCACTGATATCTGAATCGACGACAGCAGCATCTTCCTCACTATCAAGGGTTCTGGTTAAACCCGCATCTCAACCACTGGCTCTCACAACTGAGCTATCGGAGCCAGTATTGATGTTTGATCAGGCGATCGAAGATGATCGAGAAACCATTCAGTCAGACGATTTCACCCTGCTCATTATCGAAGATGACTTGAACTTTGCTCGAATCTTGCTGGATATGGCAAGGCAACAAGGCTTCAAAGGGCTTGTGGCAACTCGTGGCAATGTCGGTCTGGAAATGGCGCAACAGTTCAAACCAACGGCAATTATGCTCGACATTCGCCTTCCGATTCTCGATGGGTGGATGGTATTAGATCGATTGAAGCATAACCCTGATATCCGACATATTCCGGTTCACGTGATGTCCGTCGAGGAAGGACTGCAACGCAGTTTAAGTCAAGGCGCGATCGCGTACCTGCAAAAGCCGATCAACAGCGAGGTACTGCTCAACGCCTTATCCAGCATTAAAGCGTTTGTCGATCGCTCAGTTAAGAATCTGCTGATTGTAGAGGATGACGACGTTCAACGCCAAAGTATTGTTGAGCTGATCGGGAACACTGATGTCGCTAGTACCGCTGTTGGTACAGGGACAGAAGCCTTAGAGGCGCTTAAATCGGGACACTTCGATTGTCTAGTACTCGATCTAGGATTGCCTGATATAAACGGATTTGCCTTTATTGAGCAAGTGAAGCAAGACCCTAAGCTAAAACACTTACCGATTATTATTTACACTGGAAAAGAGCTAAGTGCTCAAGAAGAACGGGAACTTCGCCGCATCTCAGACACGATCATCCTCAAAGATGTGCGATCGCCTGAACGCTTACTTGATGAAACCGCTTTGTTCCTGCATCGGGTGCAAGCAAATTTACCAGAGTTGCAGCGAGAAATGCTAGAGCGATCGCAGCAACAAGATTTAACGCTGGCAGGTAAGAAAATTCTGATCGTCGATGACGATATGCGAAACATTTTCGCCCTCACCAGTGTATTAGAACGCTATCAAGTGAACATTCTCTATGGGGAAAATGGTCGAGAAGGCATCACAATGCTACAAAACCATCCAGACATTGACTTAGTGCTAATGGATGTCATGATGCCCGAAATGGATGGCTACGAAACGACACGGGCAATCCGGCAACTCAGTCAGTTTTCAAGGTTACCGATCATTGCGCTAACCGCAAAAGCAATGCGGGGCGATCGCGAAAAATGTATGGAAGCTGGAGCCTCAGATTACATCACAAAGCCGGTGGAAACTAATCAACTGATGTCTACGCTTCGAGTTTGGCTTCACCGATAGGTCAATTTCTAACTAAGGATGAATCATCAGCCGCAAAATGTACAGCTATTTCCTGCTTCCTCAATGAAAATCGAACCGCAAGTCAACGTCCTGCTCGTGGACGATCGCGCCGAAAACCTGCTTGCCCTAGAGACTGTGTTGCAGAGCTTAGGACAGAACCTCGTCAAAGTTCAATCAGGTGCAGCCGCCTTGAAGTACTTACTTCATCATGAGGTGGCTGTGATCTTGCTTGATGTCCAAATGCCAGGAATTGATGGTTTTGAAACGGCAAGATTAATTCGTCAGCGCGATCGATATCAACACACCCCAATTATCTTTTTAACGGCGTTTGCGGACGGCGATGACCTACAATCACAAGGTTATACCCTGGGTGCTGTGGATTATTTATACAAGCCGATTAACCCGGTCATTTTGACTTCTAAAGTCTCTGTATTCATTGATTTGTTTAAAAAGAATCTAGAAGTTCAACATCAGGCAGCTCAACTGGTCGCTAAAAATACAGAAATTGTCCGCGCCGAAGCCGCTCGCCAACAAGCAGAAGAAGCAAATCGGCTGAAAGACGAATTTCTTATGGTCGTTTCTCACGAACTACGGACACCTCTTAACTCGATTCTAGGTTGGTCGCGGCTACTGCTCGATCGCCAACTTGATGCTGATATGACCCAACGGGCGTTAGGAACGATCGCGAGAAATGCCCAAGCCCAAGCGCAACTCATCGAAGATATTCTAGACATCTCCGGACTAATGCGCGGAAAAGTTCAGCTAGAAATTCGCACCGTAGATCTCAAGGCATTCATTAATGCAACGATCGACGCGATTTGTCCCCAAGCTAAAGCCAAAACAATTCATCTGTCTGTACAACTCGATCCTACGATTTCAACGATAGAGGCAGATTCAGCGCGATTGCGCCAGATTGTTTTGAATCTACTCACGAATGCAATCAAGTTTACGCCGACGGGCGGACAAGTTAACCTGCAAGTTTCGTCTGATTCTAATGGCTATATCAAACTGCGAATTAGCGATACGGGCATTGGCATTGACCCAGAGTTTTTGCCGCACATTTTTGATCGCTTTCAGCAAGCTGATAGTTCTTCGACCCGTGCTCACGGCGGATTGGGATTAGGACTTGCGATCGCGCGGCAGTTGGTTGAATTGCATCATGGTGAAATTCACGCGCATAGTGACGGTTGTAATCAAGGAACGACCTTTACTGTGCAACTTCCAATCACCCACCAATACCTAGAAAGTTGCCACCCAGAAAAGATTGTCGATCCTCTACCTGACGCTACTTCGAGTGCGAAAGAACCACCATCTCTTGAAGGAGTTCAAATTCTCTTAGTCGAAGATCAGGCGGATAATTGATGCAATTGCTCAATTGGTCGAAAAATTTGAATTGCTAGGGCGTGTCATCAATTGAGCCAGATGACCGAAGCTGCAAGATAGATTGCACCTAAGAAGTTGACCGCTCGTTTGTCATACCGGGTGGCAATGGCACGATACTGCTTAAGCTTGGCGAAAAAGTTCTCAATCAGATGCCGTGCTTTGTACAGATCTTTATCATACTGACGTGGATGCTTTCGGTTACGTCGAGGAGGAATCACCGCCGTCTTGCCTTGCGCTTCGAGCGACTGAATCACTCGTTCGTCAGCATCATAGGCTTTGTCAGCCAGCACTGTATCTGCAACCACATCCGGCAACAGCTTGTCGGCTCCATCCAAGTCAGAGGCTTGTCCGGGCGTGAGATGAAAGCTCAAGGGATTGCCTAACGCATCGGTTGTCGCATGAATCTTGGTACTCAATCCGCCTGTGCTGCGACCGATGGCTTCAGCTTCTGGCTCCCCCCTTTTGCGCCTGCACTGTGTTGGTGGGCGCGCACTATCGTTGCATCAATCATCGCATCTTCGTTATCCGCAGCCTCGGCTAAGTGCTGAAACACTCGTTCCCACACTCCGGTTTTTGACCACCGACTGAAGCGGGTATGCACCACCCGAAAATCGCCAAACCGTCCCGGTAGGTCACGCCACGGAATTCCTGCACGATAGCGATACAGCACGGCTTCGACAAATAAACGATTGTCCTTTGCCGTCACACCCACGCTTCCTTCTCGTCCCGGTAACAGGTCTTTGATCCGTTCCCACTGGTCATCGCGCAGCGCATAGCGTCGACTTGTCATCCCGGTTCACAACCTTGTTTTGCAGGGTCTACGCTCTCCACTTTATCGAATCCTATAATTGATGACACGCTCTAAATTGACGATTGCTCGTTACTGAAGCGTGCTTAAACTTGATAAGTTCTCTATTACCATTAAATTTATCTTAAACCTCCCATTCTGAGAAGCTTGAGAGTGCGATTGCCCTCCGACGAAAACATGAGCATTTTCAGCTCTCAAAACTCGTTCCAAAATCAACTTCTCAAATGCCGCTTCTAGTGACGAGTTCTGAGTATGATTAGAACATCTCCTGTACAGGTGAACTATTATGCTTGTAGGCTATGCCAGAATCTCTACACCTGATCAAGCTTTAGATTTACAACTCGATGCACTGAAGCAAGTCGGCTGCGAAAGATGGTTTACTGACATTGCTAGTGGTGCAAAATCCGATAGACCTGGTTTATCGGATGCAATGAATTTCGTTCGCAAAGACGACGTTTTGGTGGTCTGGAAGCTCGATCGTCTAGGGCGGAGTCTGAGTCATTTGATCGAAACGATCACGTTGCTCAATGAGCAAGGTGTAGGCTTCAAGTCGCTATCCGAATCGCTCGACACTACTACCAGTGGCGGGCGCTTGATCTTTAATATCTTTGGCGCGATCGCGGAGTTTGAGCGAGGATTGATTCAAGAACGGACTCATGCAGGATTGAAAGCAGCGAGAGCCAGGGGCAGAAAAGGCGGGCGTAGACATGCCCTCACCGCTCAAAAGATTGCAATGGGAAAACAGCTCGCGGCTGACCCAAACCACAGCATCACCGAAATTTGCAAGCTTCTTGGATGTTCTCAAGCCACGTATTACCGATTTATTCACTCGTCCACACTCCTTGCAGTTCCCCAAGAGGCTACCGCCTCTATTTCCGAAACTTCGCCTGATGGTTCTACCGAATCTTCTCTTCTTCAATCTCGTGTGATTGCAGAAGGCACTGCTTGAATGGTCGTCTCTTACTCCCTACAAATTTAATCGAATCGGAATGTTTCGGCAGCTCCAGCGGTTGTCGCCAATTTGTTAGTATCTTTGCTTTCTTATGTAAGTTAGAATAGTTTTATCGAGCGATTAACTTACATAAGAAACTGAGCGATGCACAGTCCCTCCACGCCTGATGCTTGCAACGACTATTATCTGGAGTTGAACGACATTTCTCTGGAGCAGAGGCGATCGCTACATACACTGCTCACCGCCATTCTTACAACCAGCTCATCCACCAAGCCAAATCTAGCCAAGCTGCGTGATTGGCTTGGAACAACGCTAGAGGATGAACCGATCGCACCGTTAGAAATCATCGCCAAACTCGGACGAGAGATCGTTAGCAGTCATAAGACGGGAAGGGTGACTTACCAATTGGAAAAAATTAAATGTGGCAAAAAAGGCTGTAAATGCGCCAGCGGTGCCTTACATGGTCCTTACTGGTATGCGTACCGCTGGAACGGAAAGAAAGTCGTGAGCGAATACATCGGCAAGACGCTAAAAACCGCAAAAACTGAGCCTTGATGAATCAGCAGGCGATTCAATTCGTTGTACACTATCGTTTTCTACAAACCGCCCTTGAAAACAGATTCAATCTTTTACAAAATTTTTCAGGTCGCACCAAATACACTATTTGAGTTGATTGGCGACGACAATCCCAGAGGCACAACTTACGGATTTGGATCGCAGGAGGTGAAGCAAACCGCCTTCACGATCGACGGCATCCTGATCCCACCGATCTACGCGATCGACCTGCCAATCTTCTTTGTAGAGACTCAAGCCTATAGGGATAAGAAAGGCGAAAACATCTATTATCGCTTCTTTGGAGAAATCTATCTGTATTTGAAAGATTATCAGCCCAGCAATAATTGGCGGGCAGTTCTCATTTTTACGAAGAAACGCTTTGATCCCGGCATTCCCAAACAGTACTCAGAATTTGAAGATAATCCTCGGCTCCAGCGCATTTATTTAGACAGATTGCCGTTAGAATACGGCGATCGCTCTTTAGGGCTGGGGGTGATGCAACTAATTGGAATGAAACCTCAAGTTGCGCCAGAGCGAGGGCGAACCCTGCTTAACCGAATTCAGCAAGAGCTTACGGATGTACAGACCCAAAATGCTTATGTAGAATTAATTGAGACGGTGTTCGTCTACAAGTTTCCAAAATTTAGCCGCGAGGAAATTGAGACGATGTTAGGACTCGGCGAACTGAAGCACACACGAGTGTATCAAGAAGCAATGCAGGAGCAGGGTGCAGTGATGATACTGCAACAGCTTTCGCATCGATTCGGAGCGATCCCGCCAGAAAAGCAGGCTCAAATTCAGCAACTTTCGGCAGATCAGTTGACTGCGTTAGCGATCGCGCTGCTAGAATTCTCCTCGCTGCAAGACGTTGATTTCTGGTTGCAGACGCAAGCATAGAAATCACTAGAAATTTCCGGTGGAGTTCTAAAGAGGTTCACCACCTAGAAGCGGCTCGAACTGGCAATATGCCTGATAGTTACGGAAGAATCGAGCATATAATTCAGCACCATCCTCAACGACATCATTGAGCAAGGGTGCGACATCTACGATCTGCTTGAACGTGACAGTTATCATCTCTGCAAATTGGTTCTCATAGCTGTGTTGAGCTTGTTGAGCGTGAGTGTGCGCCTTTTGTCGAGCGTGTTCCTCAGAATCAGCTTCGATAATTGTCCAGCATTCCTCATACAACGGTTTATAGTCCGATGCAGAACAGGACGACTCGTAAAGGACGATCGCCATGTAGTGGCGGGTGGATGACATTTTACTCTCCATTTGGAATGGGCAACGAAAACTGCGCGATCTTGTGTATGGCGAAATGCGTTTAGGATCAATTTTAGGCAGCGATGGTTAGTGTTATCAATTGTGCGGGCGGTAGAACCAAAATTAGCGCTTCCAGAATGCGAATCTGCGTCTCTGCCTTTAATTGATTCCAGAAAGATTCGTGCAGGGCAGGCTCCAGCCAATCGAAAAAGAATTCGTCAGTCGTTTCAAGAACTTCACCAGGTGTTTTGCAGGACACGAGGGCTGATTCTAATATGGGCGCAAAAGTAGCAATAAGATCATCAGGAGGTGATTCTACTGTTTTACTACTTTTGCTATTAGAGAATCTCAATAGCGTTTGTAGTAGTTTCCAGTGGCGTGACAAATACTGCTGCGTGTAGCCTGAAATTTTTGCAACTAATGTCTGTGTAATCTTTTCACCTGAAGCGGTCAATGATTCAATCGCTGATTTAACTGCTAAAACAAATCGCTCCCATTTCGTTGCGGCTCCTGGAGTGATATCCAATGCCTTTACCAGAGTTGTGGAAACGTCGATCGAGAAATTGCTCAGAAGAACGATTTCAAGGGACTCATCAAGGCGACGATGTGCCCGTAATCGCCCGATCGCTTGATGAATGTCAGCGAGAATTGCACGATCAATAAATCCTTTGAAATCTGAATCATTCTCGTCAGGAAATCCGCCGCCGAGAACAGCATATTCCGCTTGTAGGTCTGCCAGATTGCGGCAAGGAGTGCCAATGAGAATGAGTCTGCTGGCTTGCTCAAAGTCATTTGTGCCTCGACTGTCACGCCACCACGCCCCCATTCCTTCTTTCGCAAATTTCTTAAAGTCGATGACTTTCGTTGCAGAATCTAGTTCAAGATAGTGAGCGACGATCGCATTTGCCCGCTTCTGTTGGTCAGCTCCGCGTTGTATGCCCATGCGTCCCAAGTCAATCACCTGAGTGATTTTGAGATTTTGCTGATTTGGAATGATTTGCTGGCAGACAAAGATTTCTTCAGGCTTGCAGCCGAGCTTCAGCGCGAGATCAATCGGTTGGAGCGTACCATCCAGGAAAATGGCGGCTTTAGCAGCTTGAGCGATTCCACGATGTCGATCGTCCGGCAGGGTTAGAGTCAGTCCTTGATATTCAATCCGAATCGATGCCCCTGGAATTTGTCCAGCTAAGACCCCAATCAGATTTGGCAGCCATTGTTTGATCACTCGTTCTTCTGCTTGCGCTGCGGTTTGGGTGTCGCGCTCTGAGAATTGCTTTCTCAAGAGTCGGGGTAAATCAGCGAGATCAACACCGTGTTCTGCGGTGGTGTTAAGAAAACTGAGGTCTGGGTTGAGAATTTGTGATAATGCTTCGAGGTTGACGATCGGAACGGGCAGTTTTTGAATGAGTTCGAGGTGGTTAATGCCAAACTTGCCGATTTTTTCTGATTTGTCTAGATAAGGCAGTAATGCTGCGATTAGAGGCTCTACGGCTTCAAATAAGCGGAAGTGACCGATAAGTTTGAGAATGGTTTGTTCTAAGTCTTTGAGGGTGATCTGGATGTTCTGCTTATTCTGAAAGATTTGCCCTGGTTCATCTATCAGCAAGACTGTATCGGTCAGTGGGTAGTCTTGTGGATCAGGCAGACTATCAGGATGTGCTCGCAACTTAGGCGAGGAGAGCGCAGAACGGCGCTGGTTGAGAAAGCCATAGCCTGCCCCTTCTGCATGAGTGCAGGGTTCGCGTAGTGGACAAGTGCTGCAAATAGTCGCCGCTGTGTCTGCTCCAGACACATGCTTGGCTCTGAGTGCAGCGATTACCTGATTACGAGTACAGTTTGCTGAAATACTTGGGATTTCTCCTTTTCCCGATCGTCGCAATCGTGTTTTGCCGCTAGGGGTTGCTTCTCTGGTGAGTCCTGCGTGTCGCGCTTCTAAATCAATCCAACCGTTTGCAATATCGAGCGTTTCAACGGTCGGATTGCGGTGCTGATCGGACAAGTAGATTACCTGCGCGGCTTCAAAGCTTTTAGGGTCTACATTACCGGAGTCGTAGGATTTGCCGCAGCCAGGAAGCGAACGATCGAGAACATAACGATATCCTTGAGCGATCGCAGTTTGCCAGGTTTGAAGTCGATTTCCTCCTGCATACTTATGAATTTGACTTTCATCTAATGTGACTCGTAGTGCTGCCGCCGACTCTACAGGCTTGGGTTTCTGTTGTAGCTTTTTCTTGATTTGCTCCAACCAATCGAATCGAGGGTGAGCCATTGCCTCGACTTGCGCGGTTGAAAGCCAAGCGATCGTGCTGAAATCTTCCAGTTCATCGACATCTGGCGCTGCTTTGGTTTCTTGTTCCCACCAAGCGACTCGAACTTGATAATTCCACTTTCGTAACAAGCGCCAAGTACTGCGATACTGCCGCATCACATGACGGTTATGAATCGCGCCCGCATCAGGGTAGAAGTCGATCGTTTTTGTGTTTAGCTCGACTGAAAGACGATCGAGGGTTGCTTTAAGTGTTTTTGGACTACCGGCAAATTGTCCGCCTGCTGCACCGATCGTGATCTGTCCTCGGCGCTGAGCGGTGATAAACGGCTTTGCTCCGACTCCTTCGGTTAAAGCAATGTTTTGCTTGACGAGATGCTCTGAACGATGGACAGCCAGTGGAAGCTCACCATTTGGTAAATGAGGTGTTGCACCATTCGGGCGTTTTTTAGTGGCGCTGGTGAGCCAGAGATAGCGAGTATCACCGTTACGCAGTCGAATCTGAAATCCGACTAAAAATCCTTCAACGTCGTGAATTGGACAGAGATACCCAGCACCGGGAACGTTCAACGAGTCCCCAGTAAGATTTACACCTGGCAAGGTATGCGGCAGTTCGTGTTCTAGTTTTTGCCACTGCTCGACGGACTTCACGCCCCATTTTGTAATCTGCTCATCAGTGAGATTACGTCTGTGCAGGTCGGCACGATCGATGGGATGAAGCGTCAATTGATCGAGAAGTTGGCGATTGTGACGATCTCGTTCTTCAGCAGTCATCGCAGCCGCTCGACGTTGAGCCTCTTCCTCGGCGCGTTGTTGGCGTTTATCACGCTGTTCCTGTCGCCAGCGATCGCGTTCTTGCTCTGTCCAGGTGCGCCCGTCGTCCTCGACCCATTTACCCCACAAATCGTCTTTTGTGCGTCCGATGAATTTGAACCCTGGAACAGACTGGAGCGCGTCTGCAAAGGTCATACAGAGGCGAATAATAGGCGTTTCTCGGCACTTTCCTTTCGTGTCGTCGCAGAGTTGGCAGGGATTGTTGCGACGAGTTGAGGTGAAATCCTTCATTTGTCACCTCCGATCGACGGGGAGAAGTGAGCAGTTTTTTCTGAATGGCGATCGATGGAAATCTGACAAGTTTGGGAGCTGTGACGAGAGGGCATAGGGCGTTTAGTCTCTCTAGAAAAATGGACTGCCAGATCTTGCCAGGTTTTCAAAAAGCCGTTTTGCGTTTGCTTTAAATTGATCAATATTGATCAGGTTGTAATAAAACGCTGAAAGCTTGACGGTGTAAGGCTTTTGAAAATGGATTGTGGGTTGATCCGGGCGAATTGTGGGTTGATCCGGGCAAATTGTGGGACGATGCGGCAATTTTGTAATAACGGTTAAAGCTCTGCTGTGTAAGGCTTTGAGGTCGATTTTTTTAATTAATTTTTTTATTACAACTTTTTGCCGCGAACAGCGGGATAAACGGTTGTAATAAAGCCGCACGACTCTACGAGGATCAACCTGACGGTTTCCTCTTCGTTCTGGGTTTGAGCGCGATCGATTGCGGCTGACTTTAGAGACTGAGGAGTTTTCTGAGTCCTGCCTCAATTTCTGGAGTCGGTTCGCGGGTTCCAGCTTCGATTTGTGAGATCAGCGGTTGTGAAATGTTTAACAGCCCCGCTAACTTCGCCTGACTCCATTTCTGGCTTTTGCGAGCAGCACGAACCTGGTCGCCCGTGAGAGGTTGGCTTGCGCTGGGGAGCGATCGAGGTTTAGGCAAGCTCTGGCGTGTACTTCGACTGGCTTGGATTCTGGAGAGTAAGTTTGGAATTGGGTCGGATGGCTGAATTGTCAGCTTGCTTTCCAATAACATCTCTAGGTAGCCTTTTGGTCTGCGAGCTTTGCTGTCGGGTCTAAGAATCTCTGGGTAACTCTCGTCAAACTCGATTAACCATCCAATTCTGAGAAAAGTCTTCAAGGCTTCGTTCCATTGGTTCATTAAATCGCGGGCTTTGTCGCGATCGCGTTGAGCCTGGATGATTTTGTTCTCGTACCCTACTAGGACAGACTCTAGTAAAGTTCGGACTCGATAGCCTCCAGATTGATGAATTCTGCTCTCTACGCTGAGATGAATGGCTAATCGTAAAGCAAGCTCGTTGTGATATGGATCGATCGAGAGAACATTTTGAGCGAGATACCCAAATTGATAAAGTGCTTCTCTTGCTTTCGCGCCACCACGATTCAGAAACTTCTCTGTCCAGGCACCAGGGCGGATTTGAAATTCAGCTTTCTGAATATCTTCCAATTCACCCGTTAGAAGATTCTTCTGTCCGGTTGCACTGATGGCGATATTCCACATTCTGGAAGTCTCAACGGTGACTTCCATTCCGCGTTTTGTGGGCTGTCCTTCTTTCCACTCAACCTTGACGAGTAGGCAGTCTAGCGCGAAAGCACAGTTCACCAACTCAGAAAGCTTCTTGCTGAGTGAAATATCTTTTCGATTGTTCCAGCCGAGATCTTTAAGGAGATCTTCACCAGAAAGGGTAAAGGAGCCATTCCAGGGTTCTGCCAGATTCATCGCGTGAGCTGCAAGCAGCAATTGCAATCTGACCGTGTTGAAGCCAAATTGGTTGATGATTTTTTCGGCGGCATCCCACGGAAGCAGAGAGATATCTCCAGGACCCGAAATGTAATGCTCGATGTAGTTCTGAGGATTGCTCTTCGATCGCTTCTCAAAAACTGAAACACCATCTCGCTCTTGCCACAGGTCACGTCGCATTTGAGATGCTAGTGAACTGATCATTGGTGCGCTTGTGGGCAGTGAATGAAAGGTTTTGGCGCGAAAAAGCCGACCTGCTTTTGGAGCGCTGGCGATCGTAGAATCAGAAACTTCTTCGAGTTGGCGACTCAAAGAAGTGATTTTCTTGTTGATGCTTTCGACTTGTTTGGCAATGAGAGATGATCGCTCTTTCAGTTCGGGTGGCTTCTCCAGGGATTGAAAGAGTGTGAAAACTCCATCAATCAGGGGTTTTGCAGATTCTAAGCGCGTTTTGCACAGCTTCAGTTCGCTGCTGAGGTTAACATCAGTTACGTCTTTTGCTTTGAGAAGCGTGATCAAGCAAGTTTCGGCTCGCTCAATCCAATCTGAAACTTTAGGAATGTCAGTATTCCAAAGCTCTGTGAATGCCTCCCAACCCAATAAGACATCTGATGTTTCAGGGGTAGAGTCATTTGTTGCCATTGGGATCTCACCCTCCAGCCGCAAAGACTTGTTCAGCCGTTAACTGTAGCTCTTTGAACGTTGGGGAGATAATGCGCGCTGCTTCGCAGATACCGCAAGGGTCGCTGCCGCGAAATCGCTGCACCTGGTATTCTCCGTCAACGAGTTGGTAGACCGAAATTGTGGGGCGTTTTGGAAAACCGATGTATTTCTTACCACCCAGAGCCATGTGGTCAACGACCCAGTACTCAGCGATATTCATATCCTCGTAATCTTCCAGTTTCCGAGCGTAATCGGTTTCCCAATTTGTACTGACTACTTCTACGACTAATCGAATTGAAGCGCCTTGCGTGATCGTGGCTTCACGCTGCCATAGGGGTTCGCTTGCCAATGCCTCTTTGTTAATAACTAAGACATCAGGCAGATAACCCGTATTCCAGCTAGGGGCTTTGACCAGTGCGCGTCGGGGGAATTTGTAGGGCAGTTTCAGCCGATTCGCTTCCAGGGTGAGCGCGGTTGAAACAAATTCAGTGACATCTTCGTGCGGTCCGGTGGGTTGCGTCTCGACAACAATTCCATCAATTAGCTCGTAGCGTCCGTTTTCGGGATACCACGCGACGAATTCTTCAAACGTAAACGGCTTAGGAATGGCTTGAATCATGGCGATCACCTTCTTAATCGTCTCTGTTTTTACTGACAGGAGCTTTGTCGTGCGCGTTCTTTTCTAACCACAAACTAACTGCTTGTTCCAATCCCTCGGTCATGCTGATTTCTTTGGCTGTGCAAGCAATTTTGAACTGCAAAGCCATTTCTTTTGGGATATATCCACTCACCTGAGCAAAGTTTGGGTCGTTTCGCCTTACTGCTGCCATATCGTCGTACATGTTTGTATGCCTCCATGTTGCCATGTTTGTAGAACTCTCTAATTTTTCGTGTCTGCATGTTGACACGATAACATGTTAACATGTTATCGTGTTCGCAGGTAGAACAACAAAAGGACGTGCAGCGCTCATAGAAACGCACTTTCCAGGTTGCTCTAGATAGCCTTGCTCCAAAGCAGCATCAGCATTTGACCTACTTCTCAGGAAAAGCAGAGTTTTATGTTTAACAATCTCGCTACATCTAATGCACGGTCATTGAGTGAAAGCGTTCTGCTCAAGAGAGCGATCGTCGTTTTCGATGGCGGCAACCGCACTCTCAAATGGCTCGACATCGATAACCGTCCCCGCATCATCCCCGCATTCATCAAGCAGTTTGAGCCAGGATTCGATGATCCTACCCCCGACGATCACAGCGTCGTCATCAGCGCTGGCGATAATCACTTCTGCCTGGGTGCAGTCGCCCGCGATATGCGCGGTACACCAGTTTTTCAAGACAACAAATGCGAATTGGCGAAGAAATTGGTTTTAGCCGCGATCGAACCTCATCCCGGCAGTAGCGCTGTCGTTGTTCAAAGGCTCGTCATTGCTCTTCCAAACAGCCGCAATCAAGCAGATATTGCAGAGTTGAAAAAAGTTGAAGGCACCCACCAATTCACCCGCAACGGACAACGCATTACAGCCGTCGTGCATGAAGTGAAGCCGATCGACGAAACCCAAGCCGCTTACAACTTCGCCATGAAGCGCGATTTATACCGTAGTAAACGACAACTTAACGGAGTTCTAGATCTTGGTGGCGGAACTGGAATCGGCAGACTTTATAGTGTCGGCGGTTCGCTCATTCGTGAAGCCGATGCCATTCTCCCCGGCACGTATGATCTTGCTCGTCGCATCAGCGCCCGAATCACACCCCAGCTTACCAACAGTCCTGATTTGTCCCAAATCATGGATGGCATCGAGCGGCAGGATTTTACACTCGGAACCAGCGGCTTTCAGTTTCAAAAACAGTTTGAGATTTGCCGCGAACAATGGCTTTCCGACATTCGAGCAGAATTACGAAGCCGATGGAATCAATGGATGAGCGAAATCGGCGAAGTCCTCGTCATTGGCGGCTCTGCATCTTTAGCCGAACCTTTAGAAGAAGCGACCAAAGGGCGATTTAAAGTCGCTCGACACTCACAAATCGATCGCTTTCCACAATTGATCTCTCTGCTCGGCATGACAGCAGGATAACGCTATGACCAGCCGCATTGTTTTAGACGAATCTACTCGTGCGATCGTCGATCAAATTCAAGCAGTAACCAAAAGTCCCTCACCCTCTCATGCGATTGCCATGATGGTCAGCCGCTACGGAAAACATCTCTTGCTTACCTGGGAGCTAGACCCAGAGCGATACGGTGATCCAAACCCATTGGCATATCAAAACAGCCAACCTCTAACCTCTGAAAGTCGCACTGTGCAAGATCAACAGTTCAAGTTTGACGAACCGCTTTCGTTTTAAAGGCTGCAAGTATTCGGCAACTCTATCCTCATCCCTCAACTCATCCAGGAGGATTTTTAATGATGGCAACAAAGTACGACTCAGTGACTTACTATGCTTCATCCGATTGCCTTGTGAAATTGACTGAACAGTATGGCGATCGATTAGAGCGAATGTCTTCCGCCGATAAGCTTGCTCTACTTGCAACCTTGGCAGGCTTTCTAGCTGATGACTCTGAAGATTACGGACTGTACGCAGCTTCTGAAGACTGCGGTTTGAGAGCGTCCGATGAATTTTATGTTGCGCTTGCCATTCTCGATCGCGTCACCCCAAATGATGCACTGAGCTTGCAAATTGCGATCGCGAATCAATTGAAAGACGGCGTTTACGCCGCGTAGATCGATTGCAGGAACTCACACCCAGGAGCAATCCGATGAAAAAACACCAGCTTTACGAACTGCTGCACGAACATAAAGCGGAATGTGTTTGTGGCGCGATCGCACTGATTGTTCTGACCCTCAATTCAGGCAGCATCAAAAGCTTCATTGATTCCAGCAACCAGCTTCGAGCGTCGCTTAAAGTAGAGCAACAAGACAATCAACGTCTGCAAACCGAGCAATTGGTTTCTGAGCAGCGGCGCGAGATTGCAGAAGAGCGATACCGCAATCACTGCACGGTCATCTTTTCTCTAAATCAGCAAGGCTATTACACCGCAATCACTGATGGTGAACCTGTGCTGAAGGGCGAGCTGGCAAAACTGTATCGCGGTAAGAAGTTCGACATTCGCAAGATGCCCAGAAATGCTTTTCTGCCTGCTGGAATGGAAATCTGCGATGTCTATGGCAATACAGCGAAATTAGTTCCTGATCCTGCACTCAATGGATTAGCAGTGGCGCGCGACTTAGCTAATACGGGCAATCAGGACTTAATCAACGCAGCGAAACAGCGAGCGCGTGGCACCTATTCCAATCCTGTTCGTTAGGAGTCCCTACTATGAAAACACAGTCGCAGTCTGATTCTCCGTCTTGGAAAGACAACGCAAGAACCTATGCACGACAGGCAGGGCGTGAAGCAAGAGATGCGATCGATAATCCCTTTTTCGGCTTCATTGCCTGGGTTTTAGCGATCGGGCTTGGCGTTGCCCTGATTCGAGTTGCCCTCACGAATATTGAGCCATACTACAGCCTGTTTGCCAGCGCCGGAGCTGAAGCACCGTGGGTAAAGAATCTTCCGGTACTCGGCTGGATGCTCACCACCTGGAACAATGTGATTGCTTCGGTCGGTGCGATTCTCGTATGGAGCGTAGTACAAATTTTTCAGGTTTTGTGGATTTTAATTTTGCTCGATCGCAAAGCCAAGCGCGGAGCTTTGAAAGATGCACGAAAGAACGGCGTGAACCCAGATGATTTTAGCGATCGACGGTCTCGCCGGATTGCACGAGGTGTGAACGGCATTCCTTTCTTTTTCATCCGATGGTCTGCATTGTTAGCACTGTTTGCTTATGCCTTTGATTTTGCGATCGGTATTCACAAATATCCGCCTGCTCGCAACTTGCAAGTTTTCTTCGTGGCGATCGCATCTGGCATCACGAGCCGGATTGACTGGGGCAATCTTACAAAACTTTTGACGATGATGTTTAGCTTTGAACTGCTTCTGATCCCGTTCGTGATCGTAATTTTCTGGATTCGGGCACGTCAGTTTGATTCTGCTAACTAAGCCAACTGTGATGCTATGTACGGGCGCGGCTGCGCCCTCAAGATGAGAGGGTACATCAATGCTAAGCCGATATGGTGAGACTGAAGGACGCTTCAGCGCAGACGAAATTGAAGATAAGATTGACGACTTTGAAGAGCTTGCAGCTTCGCGAGTGAACAACGCACCCACTGGGCGATTTCTCTTAGCAGTTGGCATTTTTGGCGCATTAGTCATTCCCTGTGGATTGCCAGCAGCAGGCGCGATCGCACTTCCAATTCTTGTCAATGCAATTAAAAGCGCTACTAAAAATGGTCAGCAAGCCGAGTACATCGCACGGACTGGCAACTTCTGCCATTTGCTGAATCATCGAGAGATTGCCCAACTTATCCGGTTCACAGGACGAAAGTTCATCGTAGATCAATGCGTTGCGGCGCATATCGACGGAATGCGATTAACTGGAGCCGCGATCGAACTCGTGGAAATGGTCGAGGGGCGGTTAACGCCATCGACGTTCGCTGAAGTCAAAAAAGCTTACGCGACAAACTTACAGAATCAATCTGAGCAACGTGCAGAACCTGCGATAGCGAACGATTCAGAGCAAAACACTGTGGATGTTCCAGCGATCGCAGTGCAAGCACCTGATGCAATTCCCCAAAATTCAACTCCATCAAATGAAATGACCAATCCATTACCATCTTTCAGTCCGATCAATTACCTCGTTGGGGATCGTTTACGAACATCACTAATTATTTCTGTGTCCGGTGGTGGTAAAGATATCCTGCTCTCGAACGCGCTGCGATCGTTCTTGTCCATTTACCCAAAGTTCACCGTGATCGTCATGGACTGCAAGAACGACCCGAAAGAAACGGGCTACTATGCTGAACTCGATCGGGTCACGTTCTATCGATTGAATTTGGCAATTTCCAGTGACTCGACGATCTCAGCTTGGATTGATGCGATTCTCGATGACTTTAATGGTCGTCCTGAATGCTGTTTACTTATTTGCAATGAAGGCACATTAATTCGTGAGAAGTCGAAGCGATACGCGGATGTCGTAAAGAGCTTGGTTTCTTCTGGAGATTCACGGCAAAAGTACTGCTGGGAAGCGGGGCAATCTGCCCACAACGATGATTTGAAGACGAACGGGGCATCGCGATCTCGATTTCGTCCTTTGATGATTGGGATGCTGGGCGAAGAGATGCAGATCGAAGCGGTGTTGCAGGCGAAGTGGTTTGCGGATTCTGCTCGTGATCTCAGTGCAATTACTTCAGAGATGCGGCGTTCTCCAGTACGACGGGCTTGGTGCGATGGAATGCGGTGGTATCCGATGCCCGAACTGCCAAATCATTCGGGATACGATCGCGATGCTCGTACATTTGTTGTTGATTGTGAACCGAAAAATGATTGTCGAGTAGCCGAAATAAAGTCGTCTGAAGACACAAAACAATCGGCTCAATCTGACGCAAAGGCAAATACAAAAAAGCCTGAATTATCTCGAAAAGAAATCATGTTAGTTGCGGCTGAATTAGCAGAGTGGCTCGATCAAACAGGTATTGCCGATGCCTCAAATGTTTACGAGAAATGGCAGAGCCGTAAGCATGGTTTTTCTCGTCCTGAAATTCGCTATTTGCTAACTTTAATTGATTCTGACTTGTAGCACTTACCCATTTACCCAAGTGGCTCAAGTGACTTTACCCAGGGTGGGTATAAGGCGGGCAGACCGGGTAAGCGGGTAAGTGGGTAGATGAGTAGCAGACGCTAATTAAAATTCAGCATTCTGACAATTATTGATTCAACTGTTACTCATACCACTAGAAGACAGCTAATAAAATGTATCTGAGAAATCAGTTTTTATGCAATCAACCAATTTGAAATCTAGCTCAAAGACTAACGATAGAAAACTGTTTTCATATTAAAAAATAATCAATAGGTTGCGTTTGTATTCGGCTTTAGTGATCGCTGTGTTAGTACTGTTCTTTACTGTTTACTAGGGTCAGTAATTATGCGTTCTTCTCATTTGATTTTGGTAACAGCAGGACTTTGTGCTACGTTAATTGGAGTCAGTACTGCCTTGATTCATTTCAATCAAGAATCTGCTCGCGATCAAACTTCAGAATTGTCTCCCTCTCCGGCTCCACTACCCTCAATTGCGTCCACTGCTCGACCGTCGATCGAGGACTTTGTGAGTCGATATTTTGAAGCCTTGGATGAACATGATTTTGATACGGCTTATGCTTTTCTATCGCCAGCTTGGGGCATTGAGCGTGGGAAGTTTCAGCGCTACTGGGAGCAATTTAAAGCAGGCTCAATTCAAGCTGAGATTTTGAACATCTCTCAGTCCTCTGCTCAATCTGTGATCGTCGTGTTGCGCTGGAGCGGTAACAATGCTGGAAAAACGGTGAAAGTGAGGCTCCGGTGTTCACTCCGTACAACTCCAACCAGTTATCGCATCGATCGGTGTAAGTAAACATCCTTTATTTAGGGTGTAGCCTTTTCAAATCTACGCCAAAGGAATAGAAAAGCGAAACGTACTT
The DNA here is from genome assembly GCF_001485215.1 of Leptolyngbya sp. NIES-2104. Taxonomy (NCBI): domain Bacteria; kingdom Bacillati; phylum Cyanobacteriota; class Cyanophyceae; order Leptolyngbyales; family Leptolyngbyaceae; genus Leptolyngbya; species Leptolyngbya sp. NIES-2104. Next base: position 21,785 of record NZ_BBWW01000004.1, on the reverse strand, counting down.
CCTTTGCCAAGTTCACTCTCTACGTCAATTTGTCCGCCCTGCAATCTAACTAATTGTTGAACAAGCGAGAGTCCGATTCCACGACCTTCAGGAGCAAGATGACGAGCGCGATTTGATCGCCAAAAAGCATCAAATACGTGATTTATCTCATCTGGTGCAATACCAATTCCATCATCCGCAACCGCAATCCATAAGTAATTAGCGTTTGTCCAAGCTCGAACGCTGATTGTTCCTCCTGGCGCATAGCGAATTGCGTTGCTAATCAAATTTGTCAAAATTTGCCCTACTCGATCTGGGTCAGCAAATGCGTTGGGTAGGTTCGCTGGACAGTCTAATCGAATTTGGCAGGATGACTTAAGTGGATTGAACGTGAGTTCTTCTTGAACGTTTTGCAACAGCGATCTCATAGAAAACGATCGACGATTGATTGACAGTTGACCGAGTTCTCCCTTTGACAGTGTTGATAAATCCTTTGTCAATCGAGTCAATTTTGCTGTCTGCTGAAGCAGTTTGTCGTAAAGTTCTGGGGTTGGTTCGCGCTCGTTTTGCTGGAGCATCTCTAGATCGCCTGTTAACACAGTGAGTGGCGTATAAATTTCGTGTGTTAAAGCACCGATCAATTCATAACGGCGGTTCCCTGCTAATTCCAATCTCTCTGTAAGCGAATCAAATGCTAATGCCAATCGCCTTAGTTCGGGAACTGGTCCTGCTTCGATCTCTGAACTTTTTCCCTCCCTATCGAACCTTTCTATTGCTTTTTCTAAGGATTTCACTGGTTGTACAATCAGGCTTCCTGTTGAGAGACTCATTAGCGCCACACTCAGTAGCACACCGATGACAGCTTCCACCGCAGTCCAAATACCGTCTGTGTAAAGCCGACCGAGGATAAGCCCTGGTAGCAAACCTAGAGCCATCGCTAGCACATGAGAGATCAAAAGCTGAGCTTGTAAATCAGTCTTGCGTCGCAGCTTGTTAAGGTAGCTAGATTTTTTCATCTCTGAATTTATACCCTTCATTGGCAACGTTTTTGATGAATGGGTGTTTTTCGCCTATGCCTCCAGATTCGCGTAGGCTTGTACGAAGCTTACTGACGCAAGAGTGAATTGCTTGCCGTTTGTCATCGCCATCTGCATCTCTCCAGAAGTGAGCAATCAAAGTCTCGAATTCCCAAGTTCGACCAGGATGTTTTGCCATGAGTGCCAGTAACTTGACTTGTCGATCGCTCAGGTTTGTGACCCTCTTCCAGGGATTGGAGAAGGATGATCGCACAAATACCTCACCTCTTTCTTGATCAATACGCAGTCGAGCAGAACAAATTAGTTTTTGTGACAGTGCTGTTTCACTAAGCCGTACATCACGCCTCAACAGCGCATAGATTCGCGATTTTAGTTCTTTTGGACTAAATGGTTTTCTTAAATAATCGTCGGCTCCCATCGATACTCCAATTTCAAGGTCGTCGTCTTCCACACGAGCAGTAAGCATCAGAATGAATGGATTATATGGGGTTTGATTTTGTCGAATATTTTCACAAACTTTCAATCCATCAATGTCGGGCAGTCCAAGATCGAGAATGATTAAATTTGGTTCCATTTGCTGGCATAACTTCAGTCCAGACTCTCCACAGTTCGCAATTTGGTAAGTGTGACCCGCATTCTGGACGCAGGCTCGGATCGTATCAGCGATAGCAACGTCGTCCTCAATGATGAGTATGTTTGCCATTCGTCTTGTCTCCCTAGAAATCTGTACAGTGGTCAAAGCGAGGGAATTTTCTTATAGTAGTAAATCTGTTTTAAAGCAGCAGTATAAATCCTGCACTTTCTTCCTATTTGCGTGTGAGTTTAAAATTCGTCTAACTCCAGTTCTTCGCAGTTGAGTTGTTGAATTAGCTCTGAAAAAGTTCCTGAAGATCTAGATAATGTACTTGCTGGTTGAGAACGAGGCAATTCAGAACTTCCAGCAGACGAATTTGCTGTCAAAGGCAAAAAAGTAATTGGTGCTTCATCTTCTAGAAAGCGCTGATGAATTTGAAGCATCCGAAAATGCAATTCTTCTAGCAGAGTTTTTGCGAGAAATTTGAGGTTATCTTTGTCATAACAATTTTCCAGTGCCCAGAGCAAATAGAACGCTTTTAGTGCTCGTAGAATTGCTTCTCTTGAGGTGATCGCTGGATCATGCTTCAAATACTTAATCAGATAGCCTTCGATCGAGTCTACTTCTGCATCTAATCGCAGAGTAATTCGTTCTCGTTTGCTCATGAAACTCTCCCCACCGCTTTCTTAGCTGAATGAGCGCTCCGAACCGCTAACCACTTTGCGCCACCATAGCAGTCCCCAAACCTTATCTGGTCTGCTTCTAACTGAATATCTTTGAAAACTCTGGTAATTTCATGCGTCAGCGCTGGCAACCAATTCACCGTTGCTCCCGGTAGCGTTTCCAGGTAGTTTGCCAGATGCGGACGTAACAACGTCAATGCAGTTCCACCTCCAATCAACACTTCATATCGAGGAAAATTGAGCGCTGCGAATTTGTCGCTTAAATGATGTCGAATCTGCTCCCAATAGAAATCTTCCGATTTTTGTCGTCGCTCTTTGAGTGAGAAGACTTTACCAGGCTGATCTGGAAATGCGACTGTATCTGCGTTTCGTAGAAGTGCATCGTAGAGAAATGGATTTTCTGGCTTGCACATTCCTCGCGCGATCGACTGAAGGAATTCTAGATAACCAAACTTGACTGAGCCGCTTGGCTCTCCAGTTGGAGGTTTGCCTTCTCGAAACAGCAAAAACGTTAGGTCTCTGTATCCAATCATGACAACTACATAGGTTTGATCGGCTGGCTCATTGTTCTGAGCAGCCTGCATTTTGCGCCACTGAACTAATCCTGCGCCTTCTGGTAGCACCTTCATCGTCTGAATCTCTAAGGTGATCTGTTGTCCTCGATAGACGAACGATTTAGTTTTAGAAAGAATTTCTATCAGCGCGGCTTGGTCACACAGATATTCATCAAAGGGTAGCGCTACGCCAACGTCGATCGCTAAATGAGTCGTTTTGAAGCGGTATGCCATTTCTCCGATCGCTCCCAAAATCCGTAGGTTCGCTAAAGCACTTTTTCGTAGCATGGCAGTCGTTTTGTTTGGTCGTCCTTCTGCGTCCGAGGCGAGCGCGTAAGCCGATTCGCCAAGCTGAAGATATGCACCGGACTCCAAACCGCCTCCATATTGGTCGCCTTGATCACGAAGAATTTGCAGTTCAGAAGGTGTCAAATCTGCCACTTTGGGCGGACACAGATAGCTATGGCAGATGCTTCTATCGATAAATCCTGCCTTTGTTCCTGATAAACCTAAATCAACGAAAATCTGATAATTGCTCATAGGTGTTGGCTTGTGTGTGGTTGGCGTGCATTGGCGGCGTTGGGCACTCACAATTACGAGTCTTGCTGCAAGGCAAAGGTTCTGGGAGTAAAAGGGCGTGTTTTGGCACCGCACACAATCAGCATAGAAGAGGGATCTGTCAGCGGTCTGGCAACAGTTTTCTGACAGATCGCCCTAGTAATTTGGCAAATAGGTGCTACGCCCTCTGGGGCTACGCAGTTCACACCCAACGCCCAGGCAGGGAGCCTAGAGAAAGACGATCGACATGATGCTGCCATTGTCATCCGACACGCTCAAACCCTTACAGCATCAGCTTTCCGCTCTATCGATTTACATAACTTTCTACCTGTTGACCATTCAGACAAGTAACCCGACACTAAATTGCTAAAAACCTTATGGCTAACTCATTTCATGTTTCCTTACCGACTGCGGAGGCTCGACTAATCGAAGAGGCAGCCCGTTACGCTGGAACAACAGTACCTCAAGTGATCCGAACACGATTACGCGAGTGGGAAGACCTCCGCCAATTCCAGATTGCGATCGCGCACTTGGAAAACCAACTAGATGCAATGCACTTTCTTCTAGAGCTGATTGCGATAGACGCAGCTTCGGAGAAAGACAAGCTAGAGCGGCAGGCAATGATCGATCGCATTAATCAGCGTCTTGCCCAAACAATTCACTCTCGCAAATCTATCTCAAACCCATGCTGAGCCTGAGCAATGTCAGCCCCGAAATGGGCACAAGTTATTACGCTGGCGAGGGCTATTACACTAATGGCGAAAGTCAGCAGCGATCGCGATGGTTTGGAAAACTTGCTGCAACGTTGGATTTGAAAGGAGCGATCGATCCGAAGGTTTTTGATCGTCTGCTACATGGCTGTGCCCCATCAGGCGAAATATTGGTAGATAAAAGTAGATTGCACAAGCAACAGGAAAATGCGAAAGCAACTGGGCAGTTTGTCCCCGTCGAGCGTGGGGCGATCGACTGTACGACTAGCGCCCCAAAAAGCGTGTCGATGCAAGCTTTAGTGTTCGGTGACTCTCGATTAGAGGAAGCTCACCGCCGCGCCAACGATCGCACCATGCAAGTTCTGGAGAATCGTTGTGCCATAACACGATTAAGGAAATCTGGGGAGCGAATGGCGATCGTGACCGGAAAGCTTTTAATTGCACAGTTTGACCACGATGCCAGCCGACTGCTAGATCCAAGCCTTCATACTCACAATCTTCCGCTCAACTTGCAGGAATTAGCAGACGGACGGTGGCAGAGCTTAGAAAACGAACCTATCTTTGCAAACAAAATGTTGATGGGTCGAATCTACCGAAATGAACTGGCGCGAGAAGTTCAAGCGTTAGGCTATGAAATTGAAATCACTGACCAGACTCACGGGTTCTGGGAACTCAAAGGCTATGACTTGCTAAAACTGGAGCAGTTTAGTAAACGCGCTCAACAAATCAAGCAAGCAGCAGGTCCTAATGCCAGTAGTAGAGACAAGGAGTGGATTGCTACTCATTCCAATCGAGCGAAGAAGCAGGAGATTCCCCGCGAAGAGCTAGTTCGCCGTTGGCAGGAAGAAGCGATCGCTGTCGGAATTACTCCGGTACAACCAAAAGAATCGGCTGTTATTCAATCTGTGGCTACTGAAGCAGAAACAAAAATAGCAGTTTGCTGTGGTATTGCTCACTGTGCTGAACGCGAATCTGCTTTTCGACAGGAGGATATCGAGAAGTTTGTGCTATCAGAGATTGGTAAATATGGCTTTGATGAAATCGAAGCAGCGATCGCCGCAAACTCAAACTTGATTGAGGTTGATTCAAAGAAAAACCAGGCTAGTAAACGGTTCACAACGCAGTCAGCGATCGATCGGGAAAACCACACGATCGAGTTAATGCGGCAGGGACAAGGACGAGTCAGCGCGATCGCACTTCTCGAAGAAGTTGATCAATTTTTAGCTGGAAAGTCTTTGACGACCGGGCAATATCAAGCCGCTGTTCAAGCCCTTACAACAACAGACCAGATCATGGCGTTTCAAGGCAAAGCAGGAGTTGGTAAGTCTTATACGGTGAAAGCAATTAATGAGTTCGCGCAGTCATACGGCTTTGAAATTCGAGGGTTTGCTCCCAGCGCTGAGGCAGCTAAAGTGCTGGGTGAGGAAGCAGGGATTGAAAGCCGGACTGTTGCAAGTCTTCTTAATTCCAAGTCAGAGCCTTCTGAGAGAATAGCTGAATCTTCCCAAATCTGGATTATCGATGAGGCAGGTCTTCTCTCTGCTAGAGATGCAGAAAGCCTCCTAGAAAAAGCTGCTGTAGAAAATGCTCGTCTGATCCTAATCGGTGATACCCGTCAATTATCGGCGGTGGAAGCAGGAAATCCCTTCAAATCACTTCAGCGTTATGAAATGCCGACGGTTCATTTAGAAGAATCGCTTAGGCAAAAAGTCGTTGACTTAAAGCGAGCTGTCGATTTGATTTCGGAGGGACAAATTCAGCAGGGAATTGATCAGCTCGATCAAGCAGGGCGCATTCAGGTTATTCCCGATCGTTCTGAGAAAATTGCCCGCATTACTCAGGATTATGTCGGACTATCACCAGATCTACGTCAGCGCACCTTATTGTTGGCGGGTACGAACGAAGAACGACAGGCACTTACAGAAAGCTTGCGTGAGCAACTAAAAGCTGAAGGAACTTTGGGCAAAACCGCTTCGGTGAACCAACTCAAGCCGAGAGATTTGACGCAAATACAGATGAACTTCGCACGAAGTTATTCGATTGGCGATAAGTTGATGCCGCTCAATGACTATCAACGGCTGGGACTGAGAAAGGGCAGCCTCTACACGATCGTCGCCCAAGACGCAGAGATGCTCACGCTCGAGAGCAGCGATGGAACTCGGCGCAGCGTTGATCCTTACCGAATTAAGAAGAAAGCCGTTTTTGAAGAGCGGACGATCGAGGTTGCTGAAGGCGATCGCTTGCGATGGTCGAAGAATGACCACGACAAAAATCGACGGAACGGACAGGAGTTTCTCATTACAAGCATTTCAGGTTGTATTGCTCAAGTGCAAAACCGAGACGGCACTATCGATCGTTTCGATCTCAATGAGCCTCAACATCTCGATCACGCTCTCGTTGCTACAACCTACAGCAGTCAAGGTAAGTCGGCTGATCGCGTATTTGTTTCTACATCAAAAGACCGATCGCTCAACCGAGAAAGTTTCTACGTTGCGGTCAGTCGCGCTAAGTACGACCTTCAAATTTATGCCAGCGATCGCAGATATCTCGACGAAAACGCTCAAGAGTCCAGAGCTAAAGAAAATCCACTTGAACTACTCCAAGGAGAGAGTCCCAATGAATTTGTTTCAAGATCTACGCCAGCAGCGACAAGCAGCGCCATCGACGCTACGCCCGCCCACTCTGCTGGAGCCGCCGTCTGGGTCAGTCCCCAGCCAACCGCAGCCCAAATCCAAGAATCAGCCAACTTCCACCTCTACCAACGGTTCGCAAACCTTAAGAAATCCAAATCCAGTGTCAAGAGATTCAGTTTCTCAAGCTATGAAAGCAGCGGCAGCGCCAGCGACGGCTGGACAACTGAACGAGCTGATTATGTTGCTGAAACCTCTACCCAGCACACTGCTTGCTCTCAAACAGGGACAGAGCGAGATTGCGGTCTTGATCAGCGAGAACCATCGGGAATTGGAGTCGATCTCAACACATTGCAACAACTCCGATCAGAGTTTGCAGAACTTAAACAAGTCCTGGTTGGTCACCACTCAAACGGGCGAGACGTTCACAGTTCCTCAAATTCTCATCCAGATACTGCGAGTATCCAACAGCCTCTCGACCGATCTGAGCCAAGTGAAGAAAAATCAGAACAAGAGTCCGAAGAGCGAAAAAACGATCAAGAGCTTTCTCTTTAAAGAGGGCAGAATTGCAATCGCGACCAGCCTATTAACTTGGCTTCTAATTAAGTTCGGTCCCATCGGAATGAATCACATCAACGCCCGCGTCAATGATGCCCTAATTAAAATTGAGCGACTCAAATAGGAGGTAGTTATGAACACAGCAGACGATCGACAATTTCAGCAAGAGCAGATTAGCCGAGCCGAGGAGATTCGTTCGATTCTAGAACGCACCTTTGCAGTTGCTCAAGCAAAGGGAGATGTGAAGATTGACGAGGTTGGAGATTGGCGGTATGACGGCGAGAATCACTCTCTTGTTTATGACTCTCAAAATCGAGCATTTTGGATTGAATCAGCAGAGAGACAATTGAATGTTCATTGGGATGAACAGAAATATAATTCTGATTTGAGCGACATTATTACTGATGAACAGCTTCTGGAGTGCCGAGAGTTAGAACGTTGGCTCGATCAACAGAAAGTGCCCCAGAACATCGATCTTAGTAGTATTCAAATCACCACAGCGATGACAGAAATTTCACAAGCGATAACGGCAAGCTTTTCTACTGCCGAGCGTTTATTTGAGTTCTATGCGGAGCAAGGTGCTTCTGCTTATCGCTCCTCCGAAGAAAGTACCGAGCAGTGTTACCGATTTGCAGTAGATGACGCAATCTACATTGTGAGTCGAGACGATACGACTGGAGAATACGGTATCCAACGTGAAAATGCTGTTCTAACCTTTACCACTGAGGACGAGCAGACGTGGGGTGAAATCAGCTACTGGCTTGGAGTACAAGAAATGGCTGCCCAAACAACTTTTACCGAAGATTCTCCTGACGAGACCTATTGGGATCAGCAGCAGCGACGGGCAAATGAAGTTCTTCTGATCGCAGAACGAGCGCTCACGCATCAAGAAGAGATCGGACTTGTTCACTACGTCGCGAATCTCGAAAGCTATGTAGTGCAAGATGTTGGGCAGTACACTATTGGCTATCGCTCCAAGGATGATGAACTCTGGATTGCCAATCATAATGGTGAAGTGCTTATGACTTCTACTGATCGTTCTGCTAGCTACGATGAAATTACTCAATCTTGGCTGATAGATGGGTTAGGCAAATCGGGCTACTTGTCTGATCGAGATGTCCTCGAATTTCAATCGCTCGATCACTGGCTCAACGCTAAGGAGTGGACAGCAGGGCAAGAACTTGATCGGTCGTTAGTCCAAAACTTGGCTGCCGCCAATCAGGTAGAACGAAGAATTGCTCAAGAATTGCTTCCTGATGTGCAGGGATCAAACCAGCGACAAATCGAATCTTCTCGGCAAACGCCAACCCCCACTGATAATCGAATTCAGAAGAATGACTTGCAGATTGAGATGTAGCTCAAATTTCGTCTGGGTTAATTCCCATCGACCGCAGGCGTTCGGCGAGGCGATCTGCCCGTTCTGCTCCGGTTGGAATCACTCGTCCTTCGCGATCGCACCAGCGCAACCACAGCCGCGTGACTTCTTCCTCAAACTGCCCTGACCAAAGCGTGAGTCCCAATCCCACTTCCTCTAACCAAACCGATTGCCCAGCTTCATTGATTCCTGCTTGAGGAGTCAACTCGGTGTAGCGACCTGCCACATTCAACCAAACCCGCAGCAGCGCTCCGTTCATTTCGTCCTGACCCTGAATTTGTTTCAGTGGGTCGAATACAACATAGTAAGGAATGCGGATTTCAGCGTACAGATTTTTCTTGATTGTCGTCTTCCCCTTTTGCTGGGACTCTCGGCTCAGAATGAGTTCATCACCTTCCGCATTGGAGACAATCTCAACACAAACCTCTGGTTGTTTGCCAAATTCCCAGACAAAATAAGAACGATTCTGTTTTTTAGAGAAGTCGTCCGCGCACTGAACCTTCAAGCTCAACATCATGTCGGGTACGACTGGATCACCCTTGAGTTTGTAAAAGAGTCCAACATTGGCAGCCGCTAGGAACGGTGACGGTAGCGCTTTAGAACTGTAGAGCGGCTCGACGAGAAGCCGTTGCTGCTTTTCAGATTGAAGATTGTCCACGGGCGTATCGTCCTCGATCGTCAAATGGCTGAGGTCTAGCTCAGTGACGATTTCTTCACTGTTGAGAAGTTGACCAGTCATGGGCAGTAACCAAGGCTCGATAACTCATTATCGCCGAATTCACAGTCAAGGTCGAATCGCGAATGACCCAGACTAAAAATTCTGCTTCTGACGTTTGCTATAGTTACGCCTAGCGCCATGAAACAGAATCGAAACAGAAATGAGTCAAGAGCAACAAACGATTAATGGGCACATAGAAGCATATCTAGACTATTACTGTAATTTATCCCATGCGCCTGGATTCGCAGTTCTTCTACAAGGTCCGTGGGGATCTGGAAAAACATGGTTTATCAATCAATACCGAGAGAAACTTAAAGAGAACGATCGCAAATGTCTGTATATCAGTCTTTACGGAATGACCAGTTTCTCTGAGATAGAAAATGCTTTCTTTCAGCAGTTACATCCTATGCTCTCCTCAAAAGGAATGGCGATAACAGGAAAAATTCTTAAGGGTCTACTAAAAGGTGCATTAAAGATTGATCTTAATAACGACAACAAAGATGACGGAACGTTGAATCTCCAGATTCCAGAAATTAATCTGCCAGAATATCTTAGAGATGCCGATGAAAGCATCTTAATCTTCGACGATTTGGAGCGCTGCAAGATTAACCTGATTAATCTGTTAGGGTATATCAATTTCTTTGTAGAACATCAAGACTTGAAAGTGCTCCTTATCGCCAACGAAGATGAACTGGTAAAAAATAGTAGATATGAGGTCGTCAATGAAGGTGAACTAGCGGAAGACAGTAAATATCAGGTTATCAAAGAGAAGTTGATAGGTAAAACTTTTGGTGTGTCCCTAGATTTTGAGGGTGCGCTTGAGAGCTTTGTTACTATGATAGATAATTCAAGAGCCAGAAAAATTTTATCTGATAATACTGATCTGATAAAATTTTTCTACGAGCAAGCTAGATACGAAAATCTAAGAAGCTTGAAGCAGATTGTTTTAGATTTTGAAAGAATTTTTAATGCTTTGCCAGAAAAAGCAAAAGAGAAAATGGAGTTAGTACAGGATCTATTGAAGCTACTGATAGCTTTTTCAATAGAGATTAAGCGTGGAAAGATGCTTCCGAAAAATATCGGCAAATTACGAGAAGCGTATTCAGCTAGTCTGGGTCGGCGAATTGCGAGTCAATCTCTTGGTGTCAGCCAAGTTGATAAACAAGAGCACACCCCGCTTCAAGAGGTACTTAACAGATATCCCTCGATCAACTTGCGCGACCCATTTCCAAGCGATTTATGGTGGCAAACATTTTTTGATAAGGGTGTCTTAGATACTGAGGAGTTAAATCAGTCAATATTAAACAGCAAATACTTCCAAAACGAAAATACCCCAAACTGGGTCAAGCTTTGGAATTTTACTGACCTTTCTGATGACGATTTTGAGAGTATTATTAGAAGCGTTGAACTAGACTTCTCTAATAGAAAGTACCTTGAGATTGGAGTAGTAAAGCATGTCTTTGGACTCTTTCTTATGTTTTCTGATGCTGGGCTTTACAGCAAAAGTAAGGGCGAAGTTCTTAAGGATGCTAAATGTTACATCGACTACCTAAAAGATAATAAGCAGTTTGCTATTGCTGCTCCTTCAGTAATTGATTCCATAACTGATGATAGTTATGGTAGCCTTGGCTTTCAAGGAAAAGACTTTGAGGAATTTCAAGAGTTATCCTCTTATATCAACGAAACGCGAAAATTAGCACAAGAGGAGGGCTTACCTGCTGCTGGTCAAGATTTGCTTACAATTATGCAGTGTGATTTTTGGAAATTCTCTAGAATGATCAGCATCAGTAGATATCAACATGAGGATGTTCTCATTCAGGAGTATCATGACCTTCCAATACTGAAATATGTAGACCCAATTGCATTCATAACTGCATTCCTACAAATGGATGCTGAAGACAAAAGGCGTATTCTTGCGTCGTTATGCGAACGGTATAAATTTGCGAACATTAGCCCAAAGCTAATTGAGGAATTAGAGTGGCTTAAGGCTGTTCGACATCTACTACAGTTAGAAGTCGAAAATAAGAGAGGGAAAGTCAGTGGATTTGTTTTATTATCATATAGTCAGCACTATCTAGATGGCGCTATCGGCAAACTCGAAAAAGATAAATCTCAATTAGAGGCAAAACAGCAGTAGACATTTGTGTTAACTTCCCAACTACTCGCTGCTGCTGAGAGACCCAGTTTCAATAAACAAAACTTGCAGAGGAGTTTGAGTATTTACTCAAGTAGTCACTCAATTACCTACTTAACCTGAGTTCTGAATAAGAAGAAGCAGATTGGCTGGCTTTCAGACATTTGCAGCCTGGTTCAAAAGTCCGATTTTGGAAAAGGATAGTTTTATCAGTCATTCCAAACGAACGTTTTCGGCTCATTATAAGCGTTTCCACGATTCCTTATTCTAAACTCAGATTACTTAAGAAAAAGTAACAAGATAGCTGAATGAAGATTTTGCAATTATTGCTTCTGAGTAACGTTAGACTGCCCATTTTTGCCCTTTGCTTGCTTGGCTATAAATGAGATCAAAAACACGATCGCACTTCTCCTTAAATAGAAGACGATCGTAAGTGCCAGGTAGATTATCGTCTAAAACTTCTTCAACCGTCGATTTCACTCGGCGCTGACTCTGATCGTCTTTATACCAGTCCTGCACTAAAACTTTGGGTTGATTTGCAATTAATCGGCTCAAAAGAGATTTTGCAGCTAGTCTGACTTTTTGAGTTTCATCGGCGGTCATTTTGTCTTTTTTGAGCAGGTCGAACAGTTCTAGCTCGTCTTCGGTTAAACCTTCCCGAACGTGGCGCTCGGTTTCTTGCTTGAGGTTCTCGGCAAAATCGACTAATGCCTCGTAGTAGTTCTCAGTCGAGGAGCCGCCCGCGTTGTAGCGATCAATGATGGCTTGCAATCGTTGGGCGAAGTCTGTCCGGGTCGTGTTCTGTTGAAGCATCTGATTCAGCTTGTCTTCGAGAAAGCTACGCAAATCAGCAATTTCAATGTTCTTGTAGAGTGCAGCTTGAAATTCTGTTTTGAGTTTGTCAAAGTTCATTTGGCTCAAGTCCCAAACTTTGCCTGCTTGAACGATTTTATATTCTGCCCCGTACTCTTTCTGCTTTAAGCCTTGGTTGTCTGCAACAACGCTCTCATCGAGCAGTTCTGCGATCTTGAGGCTCACTGAGTCGATGTTGGCGCGTCCGATAATGCTATCGATCACGCCTCGTAAGTATTGGAAAACGAAGACGATCGGGCGTGGTTCGCTTAAGATTTCGGGCTTACAGGCTTCGTAGAGCGAGGTGATGGTGTTTTCGTAGACCGCAAAAGCTTTGCGCCATTCGTCTTTTTGTAAGAGGGTATCGGCAAACTGATTGAACTGCTCTAGATTTCTAAACGTGTCTTGAATCGCCAGGATGCTTTCTAAATTGATGTTGTGTTGTTGGCAAAATGCCAGTCCTTGGGCGATCGCATCATCGAGCAGGGTAAACAGGTTTGCTTTCTTCTGAATCGGGGAATCAGTATCGTCATCGGTTAGATTTTCACCACCGCCTAGCGCATAAGCCGCGAGTGCCTGTTTCATGTTGCGAAAGACGTTGTAGTAATCAATGATTTCGCCGTTTGCTTTGGTGACGTGGTTGATTGAATGAGAACTGACGCGGTTGGCGCGAGCGATCGTTTGCATCAGAGTATGGTCTTTCATCGGCTTGTCGAGGTAAAGCGTAGACAGGCTGGGGACATCGAAGCCTGTTAACCACATGGAACAGACGAAGACTAATTGCAGCGGATGGTCAGCATCTTTGAACTGATACTCGATGTCGTGTCCCTCTTTATCGACGGAATTGAGGCGATCGCGGTGTGGCTTGATGTCGAGTCCTTGTTTGGCGAACTTGTCGGTTTCGGCTTCGCTATTTTCCTGGCTGATCACGACTGCCATATCGGTCTCTCGCATGAAGTCCAGAATCTTTTTGAGGCGGGCTTTTTCAATGTCGTTTGATGATCGTTTGATGCGTCCGACTAAGTTCTTGATTTCTGCTTTCCAGTGATGCTGTACCTTGTCGTACATTTTCACAGCGGTGAATTTATCGACGGAAACAATCATCCCTTTACCTAAGTAGCCTCGGCGGGGGAAGTGGTAAACGATGTCTTTGGCGATCGTATCTAAGCGATCGTCGCGTTTGATCACTTCGACTTCACGGGCAAATTTTCTTTCTAAACTTGCTTGCTGTGCGTCGTCGAGGTTCTCTTCTTCGAGGATTTGATAAAATTCCTCACTCAAATCTTCGTTCTGAATCAGCACTTCTGGAACGCGCTTTTGGTAGAACAGGGGCACCGTTGCGCCGTCATCCATTGATTGAGAAAAGTTGTATTCGCTGACGTAATCCCCAAACCAGGCGTTCGTCTTACGATCTTTGCCGAGTAGAGGAGTGCCTGTAAAAGCGAGATAGTTCGCGTTTGGCAAGCCTGTCCGCATATTTTCTGCTAGAGATTTGTACTGGGTACGGTGAGCTTCATCGACAATCACGATGATGTCATCACGATCGCTTAATTTCGGGTACGGTTTGCCCTTCTCATAACGGAATTTTTGAATCAGGGTAAAGACGATTCGCTTGTTCTGAGAAAGGAACTGTCGCATCTCTTTACTGTTGTTGGGTTGCGCCGCTTCGTCTTTCTTGACGGTTTCGGTGTTGAGGAAATTTCGATAGATTTGTCGATCGAGGTCTTCTCGATCAGTGATGACCACAAAAGTAAAGTTGCCTTTGAGTTTGCGGAAGATTTTACGGGCGTAGAAGATCATCGAAAAGCTTTTACCGGAACCCTGGGTATGCCAGAACACGCCGAGTTTTCCTTCTTTGGCTTTGCGATCTGTGAACGATTCGATTGCTCGATTTACACCAATGAACTGGTGGTTTTGAGCAATGATTTTTTGGGTTTCTTTGTGGAAGAGAATGAAGTTTTCGAGGTAGTCGAGGAGTTTCGGTAGGGCGCAAAGTCCGTCGATCGCACGTTCTAAACTGGTGCCGGATTCTTTAAGCTGGTCGCGATCGAGCTTTTCTTTTTCATCTTCGGGGCGGAGCCAGTGAAAAAAATATTCCCAGGCGGCGGTGAAGCTGCCGATTTTGGTTTCGATCGCGTTGGAGAGGATACAGAAAGCGTTGGTGTGGAAGAGTTGGGGGATGTCGCGCTTGTAGTTGGTGAGGTTGTCGTCGTAGGCGGATTGAAGCTTGATGTTGGAGTTTTTTAGTTCGATGAAGACGAGGGGCAAGCCGTTGATGTAGAGCAGGATATCGGGGCGGCGGTAGGTGCGATCTCCTTTGATCCACAGTTGGGAGACGGCAAGAAATTCATTGTTACCGTTGGGTCTGGGGTCGTTGAAATCGATGATGCGGACTTGACCGTTTTCGGTTCTACCTTGAGCGTTTTCGTATTCGATTTGAATGCCGTTTCGGATCAGTCCGTCGATTTCGCGGTTGGCTGCGATCGTAGAAAGGGTGGAGCGCTGATTAGTTAGAATTGCCAAGGCTTTGTCGATCGCGGTTTCGGGTAGTGCTGGGTTGAGGCGGAGAGCAGCGGCTTTGAGGCGATCGTGGAAGATGACATCGCGTTTGTCGGTGCGGTTGGAGCGATCGTTGAGATCATCAGCATTGACGGTGTAGCAGTTGAGCAACTGAAACCCGTAGGTTTGATTGAGCTTTCGTAGAATCGCTTGCTCGATGTCATCTTCAGAAATAAAGTTTGGCATGGGAAATGTGACCGCCTCCGCACAGGCTTAAACCGATGTCTCTAGTTTTACCAAGAACGGGAGCAATCAACACTATTGACGGTTGGCGGCGGCAATCATTTTTCGGATGCTGGGGGAGCGGAAGCCGAAAATAATGTCTTGGGGGGTGACTCCTTCGGCGATCAGTTCTCGATCGACGTAAATTTCGGTGTTATTTTGCTGTATCCAAATTTGACCGTCGATGATATCTAACTGGATGGCACAGCCATAGATGCGGTTGTGATTGCGCCATTCGTTGTGCATGACGAGATAGCGATCGCGCTCTTGATCGAAAATAAGTTGGGCGTTGGGATCGTATTGGGCAATAAAATCTGCTAAATAGTTCTGAATGATTTGGCGGTACTCGTTTACTCGATCCATTGCTCTAGTTCCTCGTGCGCTGTGGACAATTAACCGAGCAGATTAGGCGTGAGCAAACTCTGTTAGGGTTCGCTTGCTAGGGTGGTGGAAGCCTAAGACAATATCAGCCTGTGAAATGCCCGCCGCTAGTAAATCATCGACTACACATAGATTGGTTGCGTCTTCTTCGACCCAAATTTTGCCGTTTTTGATGCAGAGATACATGATGATGTGCTGTACTTGCTTTTTATCGTTCCAACCGAAGCGGAACCAGAGATATTGATCTCGGTCAGAGTCGAAAGCGAGTCGATCGCTGACTTCATCGCTGGTTGATAAATGAGTTTGAGCAATCGTCATTTCGTAGTATCGATTCAATGTTGTTTGAATGATGCGGCGATAGTGAGTTAGTTTATCCATTGCAGAATTTCCTCTTTTTCTACGTCTACAACGATTAGGAGCAGATGATTTTGCTGGGCGACAGCTTGCACTGATTTTCTTTGAAAGAATCCCTCATGAACTAGATTATCGATCGCTAAATAAAGGATATATTCTGGCTCAGTCAATTGGATAAGGTCGCGATAAACGATGTATTGCCCCAATGCGCCGTGAAAGTCGTACATCATCGATTTGCCGACAAAGCTTTTGATCTCAACGACGATTTTCTGCCCTTGACGTTCTGCGGCGATCGGCTTTTCGGCTGCTAAATCGGCGTAGAGTTCTGCGTCTTCGTATTTGATAATGTAAGGATCGGCTGTGATTGCCCAACCATCCTTGATTAAGGCATTTCTCACAGCATCGTGATAAAGGTCTTTTGCGGGCATTAGCTCAGGCGTTGAATGTCGCTTTCATTGTAGGTCGATCGTGCTGGGTGGAAATTGGATGTCGAGGTCTTCGACGGAGAGTTTGCCGGAGATTAGGCGGGTGAGAAGACGATCGCGAGTTTGCTTCAATTTCTCATTTCTTCTGATTAAAAAATCTTTCTGTTTGAGCATGGGAGCGCATAAAGCATGAAAAGTTGCCAATAGTTCTTTCACAGGAATGATAATTTCTGCCTTCTCAAAATCCTCTCTACTGGCTGCTGGATAAGCAGAGCCTTTTGCAACATTCGCTATTCGCTCAACAAAAGCGTTACTGGTTACTGCCTGATGCAGAAAAGAATAAGGTATGTTTTTCTTTGGACTAACAACAGCGAATCCCGTTGAGACAATGAGATTATCTGGTGGATTTAGTATCAAGCAATAAGCTCTGTTCGCTGGTCGCACTGTAGACCAAATTACATCACCATGCTTTACAATACGCCTTGCTCTTCCTGGCGCACTGTTGAAATCAATTTCTTCAACATGGTTAATTCGATTAGTTGTTACTGATGCTATATCCACATAATTTATTGTCTTAAATTCCTTGCTTTTCGTAATACTTTTTGCGTTAACTTGAGCGACTTCCTGTAATTGCTTAATTTGCCAACCTTCAGGAATGCCCTTGTGAAACGTGACCTGCTCATGCCCCGGAAAGCGCAGGCGGACGAACCATTCGCGGTAGATTTCCTCTGCCATTTTTTCGAGTAGGGCAATTCGTCGATCGTTATTCTCGATCGAATCATCATAGGCAGAAACGATCGCTACAATTTGCTGCTGCTGATTGACATTTGCAGGATAGCGAACTGGAACACTTCTTAAAATTTTGGTGTTGAGATTCGGCATAGTTGCGCCGATTGCTTGATTCTCTACCCATGCCATTACTTCAGGCAGCTTTAGATACAAGTGAAGAAATCTAGAATCAATAGGCGCGTCTCCTAAACTAATTCTTAAACATCCACTTCCACACAGCCAACCAATATTTTCTTGCCTTACTAATGCCTGTCTTCCAATGTCGCCTCTTCGTCCATAAATGATATCTCCTAGTGATAATTTATGTTTTGATAATCGCTCAACGTGGCTAATAGATACTCTTGCAATAGAA
The DNA here is from genome assembly GCF_001485215.1 of Leptolyngbya sp. NIES-2104. NCBI lineage: Bacteria > Bacillati > Cyanobacteriota > Cyanophyceae > Leptolyngbyales > Leptolyngbyaceae > Leptolyngbya > Leptolyngbya sp. NIES-2104. Next base: position 4,341 of record NZ_BBWW01000004.1, on the reverse strand, counting down.
GACTCGTCAATTTTTCCATTAACAATGTCTTTGGGCATTACGAATGGGTAGCCCTCCGCTTGATAATCTGACTGGTGAAGTTGAGAGCCAAAAGGTCCGGTCTGAACTTTACCGTTACCAAGATCACAAAGCTCCCCAATAGTTTTTACGCTCCACTCGCTCATAAATTCTCCGCGATCGCACCCATATTAAAATCAATGATTCTTTATAACTATTGCGCTTTCCAATTCAGGTTTTTAGCTTATTTCCTAACATTATCGAATCACTCGAATTTCAATTTCGAGATTGAGACTAGCCCATTGGCGATCGGTAGTAATTATAGGCTGATTCAGATATAGACCTAATGCCAAACAAGCCCGATCTCCCAAAGACAACCCTAACGATCGAGTTAATGGTCTTAACATTCCGGCTCTAACAGCCTGAGTTTTCTCAAAGGAGATAATTTCGAGGCTTAGATTATCTAGAATTTGCGCGATCGCCTCCTCTGGCGTTCCCGCTTCTGCAAGTTTGGTCACTACCTTCGAGAAATTGACAGCACTGATTGAGGCTTGCTCAATGAATTGAGCCACTATCTCACCACCTGGTTCTTGATTCAACAGCGCTAAAACGGCTGAAGCATCCAACACAACTTCACTCATTCAGCCCTTCCGCTCTGCGTTCTTGAATCAATTCATCTGAAAGAGAGCGTCCCGCAGGCACATACTTTCGCAAAAGATCTTGAGCCGCCTGAATTGAGGATTGCCTTGCATCTTGAGCAGAGCAGTCATTTAAGACCAACACAATCTCATATTCACCAGTTGGCATACTAGCAGGCAACTGAATCGTCACCTTGCGATCCTCGTCAACGCTAACTCTGGCTTCGATCGTCTTCATCACGAATCCTCTCCTGCTAACTGTTTCACATTATGAGCAATAATTCCCTCTAGCTGATGCGCCTCCCGATTCAGCTTTTCTAGCTCCTGATTCATCTCCAAAATTTCCGTGATAAACTCTTCTTCCGTCTTGCCATCCTCCTCGATCACTACGCCCACATACCGCCCCGGATTCAGCGAATAGTCCTGCTCCTCCACCTCTTCCAGCGTTGCCAACTTACACAACCCCGTCACATTCTCATACTTCGCCTCCGGGAATCGCTCCTGAAGCCAGCCAACATGAGCAAAAAACGACTCCGCCGATTTCACCTCGGCATGAAGTTCTTCTAGCGTCGTTTTCAGCGCTTTAATTTGTCGATCAATTAAACTCCGCTTCTGAGTCCCCGCCTGCTTCGCCTTCTCTGCCAGCATTGCTTCATGCGATCGCACCGTCTTATCCAACTGCTTCAGCCCCGAATGCAACTCAACAAAAAACGGCTCAAACGCCCCACTAAGCTGATGCTGCGCCAAATTCCGCTCCTCGATCGTTTGGCTATCCTCATGATTCGAGGGCGGTGCAGGATAGCGATCGCGATAGTTCTGATACTGAGTTTTCAGCGCATCCAGACTTCTCCAAGAGTCCACAAATCCCAGCGCCGCTTCTTTCCCCTTCGTATCATCCGTCTCATCCTCCAGCACTGCTATCAACTGTTGCGAGACTGGCTCCACCTGCACCCGATTCTCGATCAGCTTCTCCATTCCCTGCTGAAAATAGCGATCGACCAAATGAATGAACCGATGCCGCTTTCCGCGATGCAAATGACTGATCACCGCCAAATTACTCACCTGCTCCGGTGAAAACTCTCGATGAGCGCGATCGATCTGAGTAAAAACATTCCGAGCATCAATGAATAGAATTCGATCGTCCGACTTACCCTTGTCAAAAAACCACAGCGTTGCTGGAAGTGTCACCGTATAAAACATATTCGAGGGCAGCGTCAGCATTCCATAAATCAAATTCTGTTTGATTAGCGTCTCCCGAATGTCCGCCTCCGAATGCCGCGCATCTGATGCCGAATTTGCCATGACCAGCGCCGCCCGTCCTTTCGGTTTCAGCGAGGTCGCAAACAAATTAATCCACAAATAGTTCGCATTCGGCACCGTCTCATTGCCTTGCTCTTTCTTCGTCGGCTTGCTCTTATTGCGCGGAATGCCGTAACTATTAAATCGCCGATCCGCCTCAACCCGACTCAGATTGACATCATCCACATTAAACGGCGGATTCGCCAGCACATAATCAAACTCACCAAAGCCATTAAATGGGTCTTCATAATAAGTATTCGCCTGCCGCACATCGCCCTTCAACCCACTCACAGCAATGTTCATCTTCGCCAGCTTCACCGTCTCCAGCGTTTTCTCCTGCCCATACACAAAAAAGTCATTCGGATCAGATCCATCCTCCCGATCGTGTTCTTGAATAAACCGCCGCGACTGCACAAACATTCCGCCCGACCCACAAGCCGGATCAAGCAATTTACCGCGCCGAGGTTCAACAATTTCGACCATCAGCCGCACCACCGTGTCCGGCGTGAAAAACTCTCCGCCCCCTTGCCCCTCAGCCAGTGCAAACTCAGCTAGAAAATACTGATAAATCTGCCCGAACATATCCCCAGTCGCATCAGCCGGAATGTTCGAGAAATTCTTCAATAGTCGATTCGGAATACTTTTGTCATTGCCCCGCACCAGCCGAAAATACTCATCCTGCGGCAACACCCCCTTCAGTTCTGGCTTATGCTCCTCGATCGCCATCATCGCCACCTTGAGCGCCTGTGCAATGTTCTCTTCTTCCGGCAGCGTCAGAAGATAGTCATATCGAGCATGATCCGGCAAATAGAATCCGCACTTCTCGATCGCAATTTCTGAGAGCAATTTCTCTCGTCGTCCCCCTTTCAGCTTTTCGTACTCCTGCTGAATCTCAGCCGCATACTGACGATACTTATTGTCAGCAAACTTGAGAAAAATCAATCCAAGCACGGGTGTCGCGTACTCGCTCGACTTCAAATCTGAGTTTGCCCGCAAATCATCAGCGCTTTTCCAAAGAGTGGCTTCTAGCTGTTTCAGGTCGTCTGGAGTCAAAAGTCTGTTCCGTAAACGAAAGGTCGGTTGCCGATTTAGAATGCTCCCACATTTTAAGCAAACTGGCGAATGTGGGAGCCTTTGAAGGCGCTCTCTAGAATTCGTGCAAGCCCTCAGCAGTCATAAATTTTTTACTCGCTCGATGACTTACTCAAATCATTACTCATTTGATTCATCAAGCGCCCACTCAAGTAATCGCCTTACCAGTTCTGTCTTAGGTTTCCGTAACTTTCGCGCCTTTTCAGCAAGTCGATCATTCAACGCTACCGGAATATCCACATTTAACCGAATCGTTGCCTCACGCTCCGGCGCTTCCAAATCTGCCCAAGGACTTGCTTTCTCAGAACTCTTTGCTTGAGTCAATTCTTTCGGAGGAACCGTAGGTGTCTCTGACTCTGGTTTCGCGGCTTCTGGGACAGTCTCTCCAAAAACAAACCGTTTCTCAAACGCATCATCCAACGTTTTACGCTTTCCTCCAGTCATGACACCATCTCCACAATTTCCCGAAATAACTTGTCGTATTCCCTAGCTGCTGCGGTTGAAGCTCTTCCCTTAGAAGAGAAAACGGTCACTCCCTGCCCAAAAGCATCCGCGATCGTCTGACTCTGGTGAACCACTGCCTTTAACGTTGGCAACCCAGATTTTCCCAAAAGTCGAACCGCCTCGTCTTTGAGCTTGGTTCCCTTCACTGCTCGCGCAATGAACATCGCCGCTTTCGGTAATCCCATCCGCACCGACTGAGCCTGCCGAATCAAATAAATTGTTTCCCCCGCCGAATCAAGATCTAATCCAGTCGGCTGACAAGGCACGATCGCTAAATCGACTCTTAATAAAATCGCTCGCGTCGCCTCGGTCAATCCAGCAGGTCCGTCAATAATTACGTAGTCATACTGCTCTGCCAATTTAGGAAGCTGATCTAACAACTCATTCGGAGCCGATAGAACTTCATAGGGAAATGCAGTTTCTAAGGAAGCAAGCCAACGAGAGCTAGATTTCTGCACATCAGCATCTACCAATAGAACTTTGTGCCCTGCCTTGTTCAGCCAGTAGCAAAGATGAGTACTAGAGGTTGACTTCGAGCAGCCGCCCTTCTGATTTACAAATGCGATCGCAGCCACATGATTTTCTGTGAAAGACGAGAAGATTGTAGAGGCTATGGTTAAATGCTGCAATGATTGTTTACTCACTCATTCACTTACTCAATTGAGTAAGTGAATGAATCATACAGCATGATTATTTCTCAAAACTCAATTTGACAAGCTCAATTAGAGAGGTTGATTTTGAGAAGAGTTCTGAGAACGAAATGAATGGATTTGCGAGATTAGTTTTAAACTGGCATTCTGATTCTCACAAA
>NZ_BBWW01000003.1 GCF_001485215.1 Leptolyngbya sp. NIES-2104 | reverse complement strand
ATGAGCAAAGCAATCCTTGATCCATTGCTCCCCTCGTTGAATTCAATCCCGCTTTTGGGAATCCGCAGCATCGTTGTGCCCATACGCAAAATAATCCAAAGACTGCTGGTAAAGCTCAGCAAATTTCGTCAACTCAATCACATCGATCCGACGCTCGCCCGATTCGCATTTCGAGACGTAAGATTGTGGGACGTTCAGACAGGTGGCGACATCCCGCTGCGTTAGCCCAGCAGCGCGACGTGCCGCTTTCAGTCGTTGTAAAAAGGCTTGATACTGGTCAGAATACACGGAGCCGCTCATGACGAGCAAGCTACAGGGTCTAGCATAATATCCCAAAATCGGATATTTTAGGAGGACGGCATTCCTGACTGATTTCCATACCCAGCAATCTTAAGTTGGAGCTGCCGACTGGACGATCAATCGATCTCACTTGGCTTAAACCCGTCGTGCTGAGTCGATCCTTCAACTTGTCCAATCCCGGTTAGCGTTGAGCAATCATCAGATCTTGAACCTTTGAGGAGCATGGCATGAGTTTGCCCGTGAGTGACCTGTCTGAAAAGCGAGAACCGCTCAGCGATCGCAAAGTCTGGGTTGATGCCAAAGCTCTCGCGATTCACGACGCGCTCGTCGCTGAATTTCGGAAAGATGCGGATCGCTTCGACATTCGACGACCGAAAACCAAATTATGGACGACGAGACTTCTGACAAACCCTTTCACAGTCGTTCGGGGAGTACAGCTACTTTTGGGTTCACATCATCGACGCTTTCAACGATGCGACAGCTTTAGAAGTTCCCCATTGATCGGCGCGCTGGCTTTGCACTGTTGATCATCCTGGGCGATCGTAATCTGGCAGTCGCGACAGCAGATTATTGCTACGAATCTCTGGTCGAGCTATCCAATGACCCTGATCGAGCACTGGGGCAATTATGGGTTCAATCTGGCACTCTCATTTGTGGCAATTCCGCATGCCTTTTCTAAGCTGCCTCACGCTGAGATTGCGATCAGGCTATGGCTCACCATTCCAGTCGTCGTACTAGTGACGATTTGGATCAGTGTTTATGCCTTGTATTTCCTGATGATCAAAGCGCCGCCCGCTGCTCGCTGGTTTCTGCTGTCTCTGATGGGAGTCACGTTTGTCGCCCTCTTTCTACCCGATGTTCTCACCGATTCACGTCGATCCACGGCTTATCGCTATCTGATGCCGTGTTATCTGGACTCCATCTTGCCATTGCCCATTTGATGGCGGTGAAGCTCAGTGCGACAAAACGGCGATCTCACCTGTGGCGCGGTTTGATTTTTGGCTTACTCTTGTCTGCGGTGGTGACGGGAGCGGTTCACACACAAGTCAAAGGAGGTCTAAATTACTACCGGGAACCAGAGCATCCCCGAATTACTCAACTCATCAATGCAGCACCGCACCCGCTGCTAATTGGGAGTATCAATCGCGCTCCCAATCGCCTTCCTGGTACAGATGGATCGCTCGGCGTACTGTTCACACTTTTGCATCGGTTAGCGCCATCGACCTGGGTTCAGCTCGTTGTCGAGCCACAAGTTCCAATCCTGCCTGAGGGCTATCAGTATTTTCTGTACAATCCGTCTAAGGACTTGCTTGATTCGTTACGGCGAAACTATGACACGTCGCGCTTACAAGCGAGTCTGCAAGGAGAGTTGTGGCAGCTTAAACCGCGATGAGTGATTTACTACTTCAACTCGTTGAGATGATTATTCATAGCGCGATCGACAACGGTAAAGGTCTACACAGTAGAATTCTGCAAGCTAAAAGTTGTCTCCCGTCAATGACAGGAACTTGTCCACATTTGGTGATCGAGGGAGGTGTTTCGGAGAAAAGGATGAAGCGTCAAATTGCCCAGTATCCCTCAACGAGACGATAGCCGTGTTCAACCGCCCGTTTCGGAAAGGCTTCAAAGAAGGCACGGCGATCGTCCTCGGAGTCTCCATAGCTGACCCAGCCTGAAAACCCAAGTTGCTGGGCGATTGCACTCATCAAGTGTTCGCGAGCAATCGTGTCCAGATCGAAAACAATATCGCTCAGCAGTCCTGGATCAAGCTGGAGTAACGTCATCAGTTGCGCTTTATTGATTTCTATCCCACAGCAATCGCGTATCTCACCGACTGCCCACGTCTGTTGTGCTAGATTCAGTTGCATGAGAGTCGTCTACATCGTGATCATTAGAGTGTGTTTGAGAATCAAGCTGTCCTTTCTGTTGCTTGACGCGATTTCAATTTGGATTTCAGCGGAGGGAGAGGATGGGAATGCTAGGAGTGCGATGGATGGATTTTTCCGGTTTTTCATTCGTGATAAATTGATCTGCTTGCAGCGCAACAGCAGCGGCGATATGCAGGGCATCCATCGCGCCCAAACCGAACTGAGCGACCTCGCGTTCAGCCGCTTGTAGCATCGCATCGAGATCCATCGCCCAATGCGAAACGATAGTTTCGCTACACAACGTGCCCGCAAAGTCGTTGAGTCTGAGTACCGAAATAGCCAGTCACGGGAACCGAGTAACCAAGTCGGTTCAGTTGTCGCTGAAGTTCAGCTACTCGCGGACCTTGATCGCCGAATTGTAGTCCAGTCACTCCCGGAGGTGTCGTGGGTGGAACTGCTCCACCTACAAGGGTAGAGTAGACCGCATCATCGACGACCCCCGTTTGAGGAAGACCTCGATCGCTTTGCAACTGAAGGACAGCGGTGCGGGTGTCAGGACCAAATACACCATCGATCATGCCGTAGTAATATCCTTTCGCTTGTAGTTGGGTTTGCAAGGCTCGCACTCCTTGACCCCGATCGCCCAACTGTAAGGGTTCTCCAAACTGTGCCAATCCGCTTCCTGTACCGGGACTGCCAAGCCCGAAAGCGCGATAGGTTTCCGCACCGACGATTCCATCGGCTGTAATTCCGCGTTGTTGTTGGCACTGAATGACCGCATCACGAGTTTGAGCGTCGAAAGATCCGGTTGATGAACCATCGAAGCAGCCTAGTGCTTTGAGTCGATCTTGTAACTCAGTAACAGCGGTGCCCGAATCGCCTTCACGTAGACTTTTTCCAAACGGTGCATTCCCTAATTGAATTTCGGCTATTCCATCTGGAGTTAATCCATTCCTGATCTGACAAGTAATTACAGCTTTTTTAGTCTCTGTCCCAAAATATCCTGTAACTGCGCCATCGTAGCAGCCTACACGCCCTAATTCTTCCTGAAGCTCAGTGACTTCGATGCCTGAATCTCCTTGCTGTAGCCAGGACTTATATTGATTTAATATTCTTTGAGATGCTGGAATAAGCGGTCGAATTTGAGGTACTAAACCAAGTTGATCAAGCACTTTAAGGCTACCCTGAAGTTGTTTTGATTTTTTATTTGCTATGGACTCAACATAGCTATTACCAAGATATATCACTGTTTTGTTGGAGCCAGGTAAGTTAAAAAGCTCTTTTTCAGTGACAAGGAGAGCTTTGGCGAATCCATTCACTTTTCGCACCTGCTCAAGAATTTCGGAATTATTGCTATCAATGTACATGATGTACATCACTGGCGAACGTGCGTTCTGTTGAAGCCCATCAAGGTCTAAGCTATCAATTTCCTCTTTTCTATCCCTAAAATCCTGCTCTCTAATACTGTTTAACGTCTTCTCACCGCTCAGTTTTTTTGTAACAATTTCAAGTTGTGCTCGCTCTGTCTTGACTTGTCGTTGTAACGTTTCTAGCCCTTCCTTTTTAATCAGGAACTGTACCCTCACCTTGTCAAGATTTACTTTTACACCGTTTAATTCTTGCTGCTTCTGTTGAACATTTTTTAGTGCTATATCGTTATCTTTCTGAATGTCCTGATTACTCTGTTGCAGGTTCTGGTTCTGTCTTTCAGCATCGGTTAGTTTAGATGCTGTTTGCGAGAGTTGATTTACGGTTTTGCTTCTTTCTGCTGCAAGCGTAACTAATTCTTGGCTTTGCTGTTCTAGAAGAGGTGCTGTAGAAGACAGAGCGATGCCAAGAACGCCAAGAACGCCAAGTCCCAAGTACACCAAAATTCGCATTTTTGACAAATCTTGTTTTGCTTGTTGTCGCTCAACACGAGTAATATCAATTTCATCCTTCACGCTTGATAATTCATCTTTTGCTAACTCAAGAAGATTTTCCATGTTTCGACGCTCTAAATCTTGACTTGCCGCAAAAAATCGGTAATCCTCATCCGCTAGGTGTCTACCCTTTAATCCAGAAAGTTGATCGCGCAATTCCTGATCCTTTAATAGATAAGCTTCATCATGTGACGCTAACCAGAGCTTCAGTTTGTCGGTATAAGGACGCAGATTCGCTAATTCTTGCTCAACCCAGGCGGCATCAAAAACGGTTTGGTAAATGCGATTGTATGCCCGCAGCCGTCCTTGATCTAGCACCACTAATCCAGATAGCCGTAATTCTAATTGCTCTTGACTATCATCTACCGTAGTATCCCCTTTCTTTAAAATCTGCTGATACAATCCGAGCATTCGTCCTAATCGTTGAGGATCACGCAAAATGCGATCGCGAATCGTGCGGAGATGCACCGGATCATCATGCTGTTGCCAATCTTCAATGATGTGCGATCTCACCAACTGCTCGACCCATTCGACTTCTTTACCCACAGGACATGGAGGCAACGATTCCAGTTGCACTAAGTCGCACAACTTCTGAGTAAGGAATGGCTGTCCACCCGTCCAATCTAAAATCGCTTGCAGAACTGCTTTGGAATTCGGAACAGCATCGACGAGTCCCTCTGCTAACACGAGCGATCGCTCAAACTCAAATCCTGAAAGCGGAATGTCTTTTCCTAAATTAAATGGCGTTTTGTCGGGATCTTGAATCAATCCCTCTGGAGTCGTTACTCCAAATAGCGCAAACGTTAAGCGATCGTATTCTGGATCATCGGCTCTAAGATTAAAGCAGGCGCGAATCAGGGCAAAAAAATCACTGGCATCAAACCCCAGTTTCAGCACTACATCGATCTCGTCGATGAAGATAACGATTTGCCCAACTTTGATTTGCTCCAACAACACTTCTCTTAGATAAAGATTGAGCAGCCTCACAGGTGGCAGGTGTTCGTGAGCGCTCCACCAGTCAGTAAATCGAATGTGGGTCGAAAGACCGAGCGTGGGATAGGCGTGAAGGCTTCCAATAAAGGCTTCATACCATTGCTTCTGCGTCACGCCTTGATCACTCCCGATCGTTGTGAGATCGACGGCAACACATTGAACGCCTTCTGCCATCAGTCGCTGCATCGTTCGTACTCGCAGGCTCGATTTACCCATCTGCCGACAATTAAACACATAGCAGAATTCGCCTGCCTGTAACTGCTCGCATAAGCGATCGTCCGCATGACGGTAGACATAACTGGGTGCGGTTGCGCGTAACCTGCCGCCAACTTGATAGCGGTAAGCCATTCATCGTCTCCTTGGCAATGTGCTGATTGACATTGGAATCGAACGTGGATTGAGTGACATCAAGAATTTCTGCGACATCAGCATTCAACCCACTCTTATTTTTACCAGATGGAAATTAGCAGCAAGTTCATTGTGAGAAAAACCTCACGACTTGCAAAATCTCGATGCAATCGCCAGGAAAACGTCGTTCCAATTCATCCTCATGGATTGCCAATTTGTTGCTGCTCAAACACCTGAGATTCTTTTCAGACAAATCCAGATCTTTCAAGCTCAAAGCAGTAGCGTAACAAGTATCGCGAGAACGGGGTTACAGTTTTCAACCATCGCGACTCTCCACTCACCGAGGAAATTGAAATGAACTTCAATGTTGTCTTCTCAACGCTAGTGACGATCGCACTTCTTTCTGGTGGCACATCGATTTATCTTGCCAATCAACCTGCTCCGTCAGAGCAACAAATTGGCATCATTAATACCTGCACCGATACTTGGAAGGTTTGTGTGGGGGCAGTCGTCGGTTTACTTGGAGGACGCAATTTTGGTTCTTGTGATGACGGTAATGATTGTAGCAATGATTAGCAAGGAGCTTTGAGTAGTGGCAGTGCCGCTCAAAAGTGGAATCGGCTCGATTGCCGTGCAAAACGCCAGATTCCACCTATCCCGCTCCCGCGCTGTTAAAAATATGAGTTGTTGTGAGGGGCAGATCAGGGAGTGTTGCCTTGCGAGGAACTTCATCTACTAAATATTTTTGTCGATTTCGCCCAATGCTCAAGAGCAATCTCAACCCACAAGTCAATAGAAGTCGCACGATCGGGATTCGCCAACAGTTGAGAATAGTATTCAGAACCGAATGACTTCATCTCGTCTCCCCAGGTCTGCAATATCTTGATTAGATCCGTCGGTTGCTGCCAGTAAGCCGTCCCTCCCTCAACGCGACGACCATCGGGGCTGTAGCACAAACGACCCACTGTGCTCCAATCGTGAGTATCGATGAACATTCTGCACATCTGCTTGCGATAGGGATGGGGAAGCCGGAGCAGAAGATTTAGCTGTTTCGGTTGAGCAATTGAGCGCCACGGTGCGCCAAAATGAAACTCCGCGCACGATCGCGTTTTTCCCCGACCATATACTAGATGCGTGGGAAAAACGATTTCCTTCATTCGTGGATCAAACTCCAGCAAAGTTTGACGAATGCGGAGAATACGATCGCGATGAGTTTCTTCACCCTTTGCTAAGTTGTTCAGCAATTTTCGCGGAACTGGTGGAAGTTCCCAAGTAGAATGCTGAGTCGGATGAGGAAGTCCGAGAGACCAGGTTTGCGATGTCTCTTGATCGTGGAGTTTCCAGATGAATTCGTCTGCGTCGATCTCAATCTCAAACTGTAAGAATTCGATCAATAAACGGCTGTACTGCTGATCGATCAGATTGTCGTGATGAAAATCAGGCGCGATCGCAATTAGACGAATCGGTTTTGAATAATCAACCTGTTCTGAAAAGGGCTGCTCTCGTTGTAAAGCGTCATAGTAGCGAGTCAACTGTTGCACAACGTAGCGATCGACTTCATTTTTAAGTTCGATAACTACAAGTTGTCCAACTTGCGTCGCTGCAAGAATATCGCAAAACATTCCTCTGATGAAATATTGACGTTTAAGAGGCAGGAGATTGAACAGACTGCTCAGATGTGCCCAAACGAATTCCTCCAACTCTGATTCATTGTAAAATTTCCATTGGATTCCATCACGGTGCAACTGAGGCATAGAGATTCAAGCAACTTCTCTCCTCAAAGAGTTCCCCGTAGCCTTCGTCTAATAGACATTCAGTTGTCCCAAGCGTTTAAGAATACTGAAAACTACAGCTAAATCACCTGGATTCCGAATGCCGAACAGCTTGGATGTTGCATAGCTCGGCTGAGACTCCCGAACTAATTTAACGAACATAAAGCTACCTCCTGTCGTAATCAAGCCGAAGCAAGGTTTCTCTGGATTGGGATTTGCCAGCATATAGGACAAAATTTGTGGAAGTCCTTCTTCTACTGAGAAAGAGGCTCTTTTAGATTCGACGACTAAAACCCAAAGCTGATTATTGAGTACAAGGGCATCAATATTGCCAGTGATCTTAACTCCTTCATCTTCAGCAACAATTTCCACCGATGGCTCTGAGCGAATGTGGAACGGAGGCAGATAAAAGCCGCCCAGGAAGAGTAAGGGATCGAGAACAGCCATCCGCACCACTCCTTCGAGCAGGGGTGGGTAGTTGAGTAAATTGAGAAATCCGTCTACCACGCGATCGAGCGATCGCTGTTCGGTTTCCGTGACCGTTGGCAAGTCATCTTGCCATTCTCGGAAGAATTGCTCATCTCGAACCAGGTGTAAGCCGAAGCGATCAATGAGGTCACGGAGTGTAATATTTTTGGCTTGAGGGGTGACGGTCATAACAATTAGTTGTGGATTGCAAGCAGGTTCCTTATATCACAGGCATCGCACTCACTGATGCTCGAAATCTGCTGCGGTTATTGCCAATTTTACCGCACTCGAATTTGTGGTTGCGATAATCATAGGGAGCAGCGATCGTCAATCTTGCCCAGCTCAGGATCAATCCGCTTTTCGATATGATTGATTCGTTTATCATATCGAAAGCTGTTTCCCTCCCATCTTCTGAAGATGATTTCAGGGGTCACGTTCCGTGTGCCGGAGGTATCGCAAACAGATAAACAAATCACCGCTGCGCGATCGCGTCTCTGAACGTCCGAACAGCCTCTAGCCAACCTGTTTCACCAATGAGAACGCAGCGGGACAATAGCTCGATATCCAACTGCGCCAATTCTGGGATCTGACTGCGATAGATTCTGGTGTACCCGCTCTCTCCTAAGCGATGCAAGGTCAAAAGTCCATCTTGCCAGAACCAGACTTCAGGGACTCCTAATGCTTGATACCGTCTCAGTTTCGCGGTTGTTCCGCTAGTAAAAACCACCTCGATTGACAGATCGGGAATCGGTTTCACATTGCCAAAGCAGTAGGATTCATCCGCTTCGGCAGACGCGACCCCTTCTTGCTCTTGCGTTACAGATCCGGTCGGAATCACTCGAATGCCCCAGTGTAGAAAGAATGATTCAAGCAGAGCCGCGATCACTTTCTTAAAGATTTCGTGCGGTTGTCCGGGCATGAAAATTTCCACCACTCCCTCGTAAAAAGCCAACCGCACACCAGGAGAGCCGTCCAAGCCTTTCTGAATGTACTTGAACTGTTCCCAAGTGCGATCGTGGTAGACCGTAATCTTATCTTGTGATGATTTTGGCTTCTCAAGTGCTTGCGTCATTGCGATCGCTCTGCTCCACACAGTGTTCGCTATTCTAGCTTCATGAATGCTATTGTAGCTGGGTCTTATTCATTCAATCTCGATCATCAGCGGCAGAGATGGGATCATTCTCTCAGTGAATCTATCACTTTTCTGAAGTGTGATTTTCGTAATCTGCCTGTACTATAATTTAGCCCTAGTGATTTGAATTAATGGCGGAGGAGCATTGGGAGTGGTCATTTCTGGTCAGGCAGCAGATTCAACGCAGCTTTCTCTGAATGTTGTAACCGAACACGGTACAATACACAATCTCCAAGAAACCGCTTCATCAATTCAATTGCAGTACAGTCATTCTCATGGAGAGCTTTATCAAGGAGACTCAGTTGAGTGGCTCCGATCGCTTGCTGACCAGAGTGTAGACTTAATTTTCGCCGATCCGCCTTACAACATCAAGAAAGCTGACTGGGATAGTTTTGAGAGTCAAGAGCAGTATATTGACTGGTCGATGCAATGGATTCGCGAAGCGTCGCGAGTACTTAAGCTGACCGGATCGCTTTATATTTGCGGCTTCTCAGAAATTTTAGCTGATCTTAAACATCCCGCCTCTAAATATTTTCATAGCTGCCGCTGGTTGATTTGGTATTACAAAAATAAAGCCAACTTGGGTAGCGATTGGGGGCGAGCGCATGAAAGTATTCTTCATTTTCGTAAATTCAGCAAAGCTAAGCTGAACACCGACGATGTAAGGATTCCTTACGGTGCTCATACTCTAAAGTATCCATCTCATCCCCAAGCCGAAACAAGTGCGTACGGAAAAGGGGAAACCAAGAAACATAGCAATTGGTTGCCAAACCCAAAAGGCGCGAAACCCAAGGACGTGATCGAAATTCCAACGACTTGCAATGGAATGGGTGAAACAACGCCACATCCCACACAGAAACCAGAGGAGCTTTTACGTAAGTTTATTCTTGCCTCATCACAAGAAGGAGATCTAGTAATCGACCCCTTTTCTGGTTCTGGAACGACGGCTGTAGTTGCTGAGCAATTAAATCGCCGCTGGATGGGCTGCGACCTTAATTCTGAATATAATCAGTGGGCGGTTCGACGAATTGAGAATGTTCGCCGTCTAACCAAAGATGAATGGATCGCCTACGATCGCAAAAACGCTGAGCGGCGCGAATCAATTCGATGAATCTACCTGATCTATTGAATTATGCAACTGACAAAACTCGTTTCCAGTCGATCCACGATTACATCGGGTTTTGCAGATTGTATTTGGACTTTATTGATACAGGACTTCAAGCCAAAATTGTTTCTCAAAACGAAACGCATTATCAGTTCTATCAGTATCAAGCAGAGGGTCACTATAATATTACCCGCCCGATCAATACGCGCTTAATGTACGATTCAGAGACGTTTGAAGCATCAGCGGCTCAATTTCTTCAAACGCTTGAGCAGTTGCGAAACCGAGTAACGCCAGATGAGCAGTTCAGGCAAGGGATGATTCAGACCATCTACACGCTCCAGCAATCGATCGGGGCAGCGCTCGACGCATTGCCATCGGGACAATCAAATCAAGCGCGTAAAATCACGGGAGATTTATTTGAGCGGTTGATTCGGATTCTGATTGTCACACTCGATATCGAGTGTGTATCAGGAACCGTGCAAGTTCCGGTGCGAGATCAAAACGATGAAGTCCTGTTCCACTCTAGCTATCAGCATGATCTGTTAATTGGAGAAGCAGGTGAACTGAAACTGATTGGCTTTGTAAAAACAACAAGTAAAGATCGAATTGATAAAGTGTTTGTCGATAAATTCTTGTACAGCAAGCTGACAGATACTGCTCTCCCGCACATTGCTATTTTCCTCAATGATGTACAGCGCAAGAAAACTTCGAGATCGGACCGCTACGGAATTAGTGCTACTTTCTTGCCTGGACACTTCAAAGCCTACACCATCAAACTCAATCCATTAGACGGTGTGTACTACTGTGATATCCGCCCCAATATGAGAACGGATGCGCTGCTTTCGCAACACATTCAGACGATCGATTACTTCTTTTGTCGAGTCTCAAATTAAATTTCGTTTCGTCTCAAATTAAATTTCGCGATCGAGCCTCTGAAACTATTGCTATGATTGCATTTGAGCGTTGAGTAGTACAGTTTGAGTGTGAGACCGAGTATGTCTCAAATTATTTTTCGTAAATTTCTGGAGCGGTTGTCTCAAATTAAATTTCGCGATTTGCGAGGTGTTACGAACAGAGAAATTGTGTAAAGCGTGAACTGAAGCGGTATTGGACAGGTGTAGAGTAACTGCGTCGAATCTCAGATTAAATTTCGTGGCAGTGGGACATCACGATGGAGCAAGCCAAGCCAATACCCGTTCCAGATAGCACCCCGATCACAGTGCGATCGGGCGAGTTAACGATCGACGAACAACAGCGCGTCAAAGCGATGCAGCGATTGGCGAATGCGCCGGATCGTCCAACCTATCTTGCACTTCAGCAGGAGATTGCCCAGCAATTGAACATGACCGTGCGAAACGTCCAGCTTTTGATGAAAGCGTGGCAAACCGAAGGTGTCGCTGGAGTCGTCCGACAAGGACGATCAGATCGTGGAGAACGGCGACTCGACGAAGACTGGACGAATTACATTCTGCAAACGTATCGTGCTGGGAATCGAGGTGGACGCAGAATGAGCCGAGCGCAAGTGGCAGTGCGCGTGGCAGCACGGGCATTGGAAATTGGAGACAACAATCCACCGAGCCGAGCGAGTGTTTATCGGGTTTTGCAAAGTGAAATGGATCGACAGGAGGAAAGATCGCGTTCTCGCTCGATTGGCTGGAGTGGCGAAACCTTAATTCTGAGAACCCGTGAAGGTTTAGAAGTCGTGGTCAGAGAGAGCAATCAAGTGTGGCAATGTGATCACACCCGCGTGGATTTACTGGTTGTGGATCAAGTCGGAGAAGTGCTAGGAAGACCGTGGTTAACGACGATCGTCGATACTCATTCGCGCTGCATCATTGGCATTCATCTCGGAATGGAAGCACCGAGCGCCGTCGTGGTGTGTTTAGCTCTACGTCATGCAATCTTACCAAAGCAATACAGTTCAGCTTACGAACTCACACAACTTTGGGGAACCTATGGAATTCCGCAATATCTCTACACCGATGGCGGCAAAGAATTCAATTCTAAACACCTGGAGCAAGTCGCAAATGAACTGAAGATTGTCCTGTGTCAGCGGCGGTATCCAGCAGAGGGCGGCATTGTCGAGCGACCGTTTGGAACCCTGAATACTGAACTCTTTGCGAACTTACCGGGTTACACCGGAAGCAGTACCAAACGCCGTCCGAAGCAAGCTGAAACGAATGCCAGTCTCACTTTGATGCAATTGGAAAAGCAAATTGTGCGCTACCTTGTGGATCGCTACAACCAAGGGATTGATCCAAGAATTGGCGATCAAACGCGCTTGGGACGCTGGGAATCGGATCGGCTGGCTCAACTTCCCTTGCTCAGCGATCGCGAATTAGATATTTGCCTCATGCGACGCGATCGACGAACTGTGTATCGCGGCGGTTACATCCAGTTCGCCAACTTGAACTATCGCGGTGAGCATTTAGAAGGCTACACCGGAAGCTGGGTGGTACTGCGATATAATCCCCGCGACATCACCAGCATTCTGATTTACCGCGAAGACGGGGGCAAAGATATCTTTCTCAGTCGTGCTCATGCCACGGGACTGGAAACCGAAATCTTATCCTATGCCGAAGCGCAGGCAATGAGTCGGCGGTTACGACAAGCTGGAAAAACAATCAGCAACCAATCGATGTTTGAGGAAGTGCGATCGCGCGATCGAGACATCGAGGAACAACAACGGCGGAAAACTAAACGATCCGTGCAAAGTGCAACACCAAAGGCAACGCGCAAAGTGATTGAACCTGCTTCTCCAGACTCTGCTTCCACCGCTGCGATCGAGTCAGAGGACGAAGCGCCCGTTGAGATCGTCGTTCCCGATGTGCGGGTGTATGACTATGAAGCCTTGAAACAGGAGTTTGATCTGTGGTGAACCCCGACGAAATCAATGAACAATCTGTACCCAGTGAGCAACCTGAAACAGCCCCCCAACTCAATCCCGACATTGCCCGATTGCAACGCCGCTGGATTGTGGAATTAGAGCAAATGCGGCGATTTCATCAGTGGCTCGATGAGAAGCGGACTGCACGGCAACCCTGTCGAGTAGTGGGCGATTCGCGGACGGGAAAAACGACCGCGTGTGATACTTATCGATTGAAACACCCGCCAACCTTGATTACTGGACAACCGCCGCACATTCCGGTGGTATCGTGGCAATCGCCGCCCGATAGTGGCAATCGCGATTTGTTTGAAGGCATTTTGCAAGCCCTGCGATACCAACTCAATCGCGGTACGTTGTCGGAAATGCGAAGCCGCGTGTATCGCACTCTCAAAGCCTGCCAAGTTGAAATGCTGATTGTGGATGAAGCGCATCGACTGCGGCGTGGCACTTTTTCTGAGCTTCAAGACATTTTGGATGTGTTGCAAATTGCGATCGTGCTTGTGGGAACGGATCGCTTAGATGCGGTGATGCCGCGTGATGAACAAGTGCATCGCCGGTTTATTGCCAGCCATCGCTATGAACGGCTTACGAGTGCCCAATTGGTCGAAACGAGCGCCATTTGGGAAACTCATGTGTTGCGATTGCCGGAACCCTCTCATTTAGGCAGTGCCAAAATGCAAAAAATTCTCGGACCTGTCACGGGTGGGTATCTGGGATTACTCGATCGCATTTTACGCGAATCAGCAGTACGAGCCTTGTCACGCGGACTGAAGCGAATTGAGTTCAACATTTTGAATGAAGTGGCTGCCGAATGTCGATGATTGAGTTGCTTAATGACGGTTGGATATTTCAGATTGCTCCGCTTCGTGGAGAAAGCTTAGGGCATTATCTGGGTCGATTTCGCCGAGCCAACTGCTTAAGTCAAAGTGCGTTGGCAGAACTGATGTTGATGGATGCACGATTGCTGCGAGGATTAGAAATGCCGTCACTGGGGCAGCCATTAAACGCGGAGCAATTGAAAAAACTTGTCTGCTTTCTGAGGTTGTCTGAAACCGAGCTTGCAGCAATGTTGCCACCAGTGCGATCGCAACTCCATCTCGCAACACGACTTTGCCCTAAATGCTATGCAGAAGAACCAATTCATCGTCAAGCGTGGCAGCGAACTGAAGTTAAACACTGCGATCGCCACAATGCTCCATTACTCACCGCTTGCCCTGCGTGTTACACTACATTTCGATTACCCGCACTGTGGGAAAACGGGTGCTGCGAATGCTGCTGGCTGCCCTTTCATCAGATGCACCCGTTCGATTCAGATTTGCATCAACTTGGCTGAGCCAGCAGCAATTTAATCATCCAGGTGATGTCTCGACCTCCGGTTGGCTCATGATCCTGCTGAAACTGTTTGCGAAGCTGTTTGAGTAGTAGTTCTTGTTCTAAGACATCAGCGGCATACGTCCATTGCGCCGGGGTGTACTTGCGCGTCACAATCGCGCGATCGCGTTCAATCTTAGCTTGGTCGAGTGTCACACACGCCGAAAAGAAGACGGGTTGCAATCGTTTGAGTTTGTGTTCTAGCTGTGCGAGTTGAATGCGGAGGTCGATCATCAATTCAATCACGTCCACTGGGCCAAGCAGATCGAGATTCGCTTTAGAAAATGGGTCATCAGGAAAATTCAACATCAGGACCTCTCTAATCCGTACAAAACAGTGACTACTCTACGCCTGCGTCCCTGAACGAAGGCAAGGATTTAATGGAACTTCACTGATTGTCTTTTATGTATAAAACTGATTGTTTTCAGTGTATTTCTGTTCGGTGATTAGAAAGTTTATCGGCTGTAGTGTTGCATTTTTCTAAAATTTCAATAGCGAGCGAAACATACCATCTAAATTGTCTCCATTGCGTTGTGAGAACTGAAGAAACCGCGATGTGCCACAACAATATGGGAGGAAACAACGATCGCGAATGTTGCTGTGAGCGGTGCGATTATTGATCGTTCTAATTTGCCCAACCCGCAAATAACATTTGACTGGTAAGCACCCGCTATCGTTTCAGATCATTTCAGATGCTGGCAGATTTTCTCAGAGATCGCTTCAGGGATTAACAGGATTGAACACAAAATTATAAGGGAACGGGTTGTAAGCAGCGATCGCGACGAAGTTGATCGAGAAACTGCTGCACTACAAACCTTTCTTCGCTCAATAACGGAGTGAACAGAGGAACCTGTGTGAGTAGCGGATGCAACGACACTTCAAGAGAGGATACCTCTGGAACTGCTTGAATTGCTGCATTCGTCGTCTTGCTACCAATTCGCCAAGCTAACTTATCTACAATCAAATCATACTCAAGCATCACTCCCGCTTGCGTCAGTTCCACCAAAATCTCTTGCCAGAGCACTTGCATCACCTCACGGGCATAGTCCTCCAAGGTGCGAGGCGTTGGCGCTTTTAGCAATGCTCGCGCCAGATTTGCTTGCTGCCAAGTGATTTCAAAAGGTTCCGGTTGCTCGGTTTGGAACAGTCTAAACCCGCCCTCTTCAACCAAGGTAAAAGTAGGCTGCCAAAGCTCCCAAGACTGCTGCAATAAAAACTGGTGCTGTGCTGTGAGCTTTTCTGCTTGAGACAGCATCCCTACATCTTGAAATCGACGAAATAGCCGTTTGCGATTGATGACGCGATCGAGATAAGTGGCTTGGCGGCTTACCTGCGTCAGTGCCCAGCGGTGATAGCGCACTTCACTTCCGGGCACATAGAGGAAGCGATCGTTCAATAGCACTGCTAGGGTAAAATACTCACGATCCATGTACACCGTCGTCTCTGGATTCCACGCATTCAACTGCTGCAATCGCAGAGCAGCCCTCCGGCGTAACAAGTACGAATGGGGCGGTCGCCAGTTATCCAGCAAACTCTCCAGCAGAAAGTCTCTGTAAGGACGATCGACAAAACGCAATCGCGCAAAACAATCATCGTTTTGCCAAAACCACCAGTGCCAATCTCCATAAGCAATGTCGTACTCTGGTTGCTGAGTTAATGCCAGCACTTGCAGCAGAATTTTATCCGGTGCAAGCTCGTCGTCGGCATCAAGCCATTGAATGAAATCGCCTTGTGCGGAGTCCATGCCGAGTGTACGAGCCTGATTTGCACCTCGTTCTGAGCACTGAAGCATGTGGAATGGGCGATTTGCAGATTGAGCTACCATTTGTGCAATCTTTATGGTGTTATCTGTCGAACCGTTATCTACCAGAATAATTTCTAGATTGTCATAGTGTTGAGCGAGACAGCTTCGCAAACAGCGCTGAAGGTGAGGAGCCGCGTTGTAAGCTGGAATGACGATCGAGACGAGCGGATTGAGTGAAACAGGTGCGATCTTCGGTAGCGTCGAAGCCGGCGTGATGGTTGGCTTGGAACGTAGAGAAAAGGTCGGTGTGATTTTCAACTCATACGCTTGATTCAATCCGCGCCGCTCAAGTGCATTTTGAATCGCTTGCTGTGCTGATCGAATGACTTCAACTTGATTGTTGGTGACATTGTGATCGTGACGACGATAACGATACAGCGGTTTTGGCAGATGATGAATTTCAGTGACTTCAGAGAGTTTGAGGCAAAGGTCATAATCTTCGGCACATGAGATCGTCGGATCGATGCCGCCCACTTCCTCGTAGCACGATCGCCGTATCAATCGAAAGTGGAACACCATGAAGTCTACGAGCAGGCGGTCTTTCGAGTAGGGAATGCGGCATTGTCGTCCGAGACCTCGATCGTTGCCTTGCTCATCGATCAGCAGATGATTGGTGTAGACTAAACCGATATCAGGATGGGCATCTAAAGCGGCAACCGTTTCGGCAAGGGCAGTCGGGGCGAGGAGGTCATCGCTATCGACCCAACCGAAATAAGGGGCAGTCGTGGCAGCGATCGCGGCTTTGATAGATTGGGGAAAGCCTTGATTGTGGGGGGATTGCATCACGCGAATGCGATCATCGCGTTGAGCGTAGTCGTGGGCAATGTCGATCGAATTATCGGTTGAACCGTCATCCCAGATCAGCAGTTCAAAGTGGGGGTAGGTTTGGGCGAGAATGCTATCCAGGGTTTGGGCGAGATAGCGATCGCGGTTGTAAACGGTAGTGATGAGCGAGATCGTTGTGAGCATTGAATGGTATGAGGTCGATCGACAAACTTAGAATGCCCGCCACAAATTGAGAGATATATGTTCCTAACAACAAGAGGAATCTAGACTTAATCCCAGTCTAGCCAGCCTAAACTAATAATAGTTCCTGGCTCCACCTGTGGATAAATAACTTGAAGCTGTTCAAGAATGTGGCTATAGTGTCTGCGAATGACAGGATTTATGTACTCAGACTCAGACATTTCTGGAATTTCACCAAAAGCATTCTCGAATTCGCAACCTAAAATTGCGTCGACAAAACTAGATTGACCAGCAGTAATCAGAAATTCTAGTCGTGTTAGAAGAATAAGCCAATCAGGACTGCCTGCAAATATTACAAACATAAAACCAGGGTTCTTCAGATTGAATTCTGATATAGCTTCTAATGTAGATGGAATGACGAAAGCTTGTGGAAAGTTGAGTAGTTTCTCCCAAGCAACAGCAATGATTTGCGAATAACCGTAAGCTTTTAACGTTTTGGCTAACCTCACTTCAAACTCTGACTCGAAAAAAGAGTCAGATGTAGCAACAGCGATCCAATTCTCCTGTTTACGAATCCACAGATCATCTTCGCTGTATATCGTCCCCAACACACTATCAATGATTTGGTGATAGGTATGAAGCTGAGTTGGGTCTTCAATAGGACAAATATGCTTAAACTCTGTCATTTTTCTTCTCATGCAATTGGAATTATGAGCGTTGCTTTAAGCCTGCTATATCGAATTTTGATTGTTGTTTTTCCATTGATATTACCTTGATTCAAATTGATTTGAATAGAAGGTTCTCCAGTTGATTTAGCTGTTGGATAGACTCCAGCGCTACCACCATCAGGTAGGTCAACTGAGCGTTTCCCGCCACCTTGATCTTTAGGTGTTTTCTGTAGTTTACCAGCAAATCGATCGAAGTCTCGATTAGCTGCTTCTTCCGCATTATTGCCAGGTTCCTTAACATAATTATCTACTATGCCCTTCTGTCTTTGACCTGGTCTTAACGGTCTTCCTTGCTGATCAGTCGGAACTGCATCTTGCAATAATTCTCCTACTGCTTCTTGAGTTTTCTTTTGACCTTCAGTTCGATCATCTTCATCACCCTCTGTATGGAATACAGTCCTAATAATCTTTCCTGATGCATCAGTAATGAAATATAAAACTCCACCTCCCAGCGTTACTATTCCTCCAAGTAGTGAACCTAATCCTCCTTGCACACCTTCCCACACATCTTGTGCGATTAGTAGTTCATCACTATTGGAAGCAACAAGAATTTCATTTGGGTTAATGAAGCGATAAAGTTGCTCTGCTAAACTTCGTTGCTGATTAGCCGCTGAAGCCTCCCAAATTGCATTGTGGAAATCACCTGGATTGAGGATGATTTCACCCTCACGTAGAGCGAGCTTCAAATTAGCATGGAATGCGAACTCATGAAGCCAATTCCGTGTTACAACAACATCCTGAATTTCTGACTGAATATAGGGGTTTGAAATCGAATTTAATACCCGAAGAAGATTGCTGCTTCCTTTTAGAAGATTTAGATCATTACCTTCAAATTGAGCTAGATAAGTTTCTAGCTCTGTAGCTCCCTTTTGAAGATTTTGACCTTGCCATAAAGTGTTTAAGAAAAGCTTTGGATCAGTTGCATTGGAGCCTATCTCCTTTAGGTGTAGCGCTACATAAGCACTACCTAAGTTGAGCAAATGGCTAAGAAACCGTGGGTCTTTTTTCTGAGTTTGCAAATTTAGCCCTTGAACTTGCTGCGTTGCTTGCACCAGTCGTTCCGCGTAGTTCATCAACTTAACACGTTCAACTGTTCCACTGAAGAAGTCATTCAATCCCTCATGAGCGATCGACAACCCTCTCCCTTGCCACAACGCCTCCAAAAACTCACCCGCTTTCGGCGCTTCCAGCGTCGTCCTTAAATTCACTCTTGCCGCCACAAACCCAAACTCATTCAACTCGCGTAGAAATGTCTGGTTCTTGATGTCTGGTGTTGTACCTTCTTTCAATGCCGTGGCGTAGGTCGCAGAGACGATCAAGCGACTGATAAATTCAATTGCCCTTGCGGGATCATCTACGCTAGTCAATAATCGCGTTAGTGCCTCTACGCTTTGCTGAAGCACAGCACTCGCATCCTGTGCAAAACTGCCCGATGCGTCCGGCATTTGCAGCCGCCACAACTGATTGAGAAACGCGAAGTCTTTGTCCTCGATTGGAATCGCCGTTTCCGCATCAGGATTGAGCCACGCATACGTCTTACCCAACTCCAGCACCGCATCGACTAACTGCTGATGCTGAATTGACTCAGCCACCACCGGATGGTCTTTCAGCACTTCCGTCACCACCGCCAACAGTGTCGCCTGAAACACCTGCACCCGCACAGACCGTTCATCACGTACCAGCTCCTGTGCCAACCAGCGTCCCGCCCACGGTGCGTAACATTCGCTCACACCTGCGTCTTCACCACGAGGATCATAAGCATCGACAAACAATCCTTCCATCACGGGCTGAAAGCGATCGATTAATGACTGATCATTCCTAAAGTCACCGTCCTGCCAAATCAATCGCTCAATTCTAGACGCGATCGCGTCTAAAAGATTGCGCCGATTGTGGAGCGCTGCTTTTTTATGCACGGTTTGAGGATGAAAACTGATACTGTCTACAGCCGTTTCCACTATCTCCGAAACGCTGCTATAGTAGCTGTATTCATATCCGCAGCCCTCGAACACAATAATTCGCTGATCCGGATCACCGTCGCCATCTGTGTCCCCACTGATCGCAAACCCTCCTGAGCCGATGCGCGATACACCACCTCCATCACCAGCGAAGCCCCCGTTACCCCAGGACCCCCAGCCCCCTCCAGGACCGACATAACCCGGAAGCTCTGGGTCGGGATTCGGTGGATCATCAGACGGTGGCTCTTCCCACAGATCATCATCGACGACTCTGCGATCGCTCTTCAAGAAAAACTGAAAGCGAGATCGTTGCTGATTGCCTGCCAAATCTGTACTGGTCATCACCAAATCGTACGGGCGCTCCTTTTGCAGTGTCGAATTCTCTGCTGCAAACTCTGGCACCGCATGATTCAATTCCTCGTTCGTCACCGACACGGTTCGTCCGTCGATTCTCGTTCCCTCAGTCGTCTCGAACCAATACTCGATCGCAATCTCACTTTTATCTTTGACTTGAGCTTCGAGCGGTTTACCACGCTCCCACTCGGTTCCGTTCGTCATCCCGATAAAAATCGTTTCCGGTGTCGTGCGATCGAGATTAAACTGCACCGATTGATTCGTCGTCGTGCCCGCGATCATAGAGCGCAGTTGCACCGTGTACGAGCCATCACCGAGTTCACCTCCGTACAAACTCGCCAAACGAGCTTCATTGATCGTAAACGTTCCATTCGCATTCAGCAGCGAAGCAATATCAACAAATTCACTGGTGAATGTGCCCGACATCAATTGAATTTCGAGCGTTCCGATTCCACCTTGAAGCACCCCTAAAATCTCTGGTGTCGTCGTCCACCCATCGGTTGCACTCGCTCCCGTATCCTGTCGCAATCGTGCGACCATTCCAGGTGCTTCTGGGGCAACCGGACGCACATCAACCGCAATTGTATAGGTTTGGGTTTGAACATTGCCAGCGACATCGATTACGCTCAATGTCAATGTATTCGTTCCACTGACCGCACCACTGAGATCGATCAATTGATTGAACAATCCATCCGCAGAAACCTGAATCTCGCGTTCTAGTAGATCGCCTAATTGATAGGTCAATCGAGACACGCCTGATCCTGTCCCTTCAACCGTTCCGAGCAAGCGAGACCCCATTCCAATCGTTACACCATCCGCGATTGCATTCAACTGATCTGCGTTTAGCAATTGCAGCGACAGTGTAGGACGTATTGCATCAATCACAAACTCAAACCCAGTTGCTGCACTTTCCCCGATCGCATTGCTTGCCGTCAATTGCAATGTTTGTCGTCCGGACGGTAACTCAGCGATTAGCGGGATTGTCCAGTCCCCCGTGGAACCTGCCAGCGTTTGTCCGATGACCTGATTGTCTCGATACAGTTTGATCGTTGTGCCTGTCGCTGCTGTCCCTGTAATTTTGGGCTGCAAAATGCGCGTAATGTTGTCGGTGCTGCTTGCGCCTGAATCCGTTTCCGGCAGCAATCGGACATTTTGGGGCGCATTGGGTTTGAGTCCAATTGCAACAACGAGTGGTGCTGATGCGGCGCTTTCATTACCCGCGACATCGATCGCTTTGGCAACGATCGGATAACTGCCATCATTCAGCACGCTCGTTTCAAGCTGCCATCTTCCATCTGCATCAGTTTGTGCGGTTCCAATTAGCACAGTTCCCGCATAGAGCGACACGATCGCATCGGCTTCAGCAGTTCCGCTTACCGTGCGTTGATTGACGGCACCCGATGTCGAAGCAGCGACTTGTGAAATGGTGGGTGTTACCGTCTGTGTATCAATCACCAACGACGACGGCAACACGATTTCTTGTGAATTGCCTGCTTGATCGATCGCGACCGCTCGAACTCGATAAGCATTATCAGACAGGATGGGAGCATTAATTTGCCAGCTCCCATTATGAATGGTTGGACTGATTGGCACATCGTTGAACCACAACTGCAACTGTGCTCCTGACTCCACGGTTCCAAAGAATCGAGGAGTTTGACTGCTTGTGCGGAAATCATCATCTCTGCGTCCGGTATCAGTGGCTCGATCTAAATTCAGGGTCGCAGTCGGAGCAGTTGTATCGAGCGTCCAACGGAACGGAGTGTCAACAGTACTTGTGAGATTTCCAGAGCGATCTTTGGCACGAATTCTGAGTTGATAGCTACCATCCGTGATCGCTCCACCAAACAGCGTTCCTAGCTGGGTCTGATCGAGCGTTACCGTGCCATCTGGCGCAAGCCAACTCAGAATATTGATAAATGAGCGATCGTTAAGACTCGCGAATACTTCTAACAAACCACCTTGATCAACAATGCGTCCATTAATAGTGGGTACACGAGTGATGCGGTCTCCGACTGTACCCGTATCATTTGCCAAGGCAATTTCTACAGTCGGCGGTGTGGTTTCTAGAACGGGCAGTGTGGGAATCACAGGACGATTGGTGGTCCCGATCGCTCGTTGACTGAGATTGCGTAAACTTGCATCACTGAAGGTAATGCTTCGGATCATTCTCAGTCCATTGATCTCCCAGACAATGATTTCTCCGGTTGTGCCGTGTCGCCATACAATGTCAAGATTGGAATCTCCCGTAAAGTCATCAATGCCAATCGCCTGCCACTCAAGCGGTTGAGACAGTCGCTGATTTTGGTGAGATAGGAAATCTCCTTGAATGATTTGAACATTTCCACCAGATGGGCTTGATCCAAACATCCAAGCCACAACCTCGCCACTATTTGTGTTCCGCCAAAGCACATCTGCATTGCCGTCGCCGCTGAAATCTCCAAACCCTTCAATTTTCCAGTTCAATGGAACAGAAGCGGGTAAAAGTCCACCCTGAACTGGAGTCATGCCATTCATCAACCAAGTAACAGTTTCAAATCGGCTATTGTGTCGCCAAAACAGATCCGTTTTACCGTTGCCATCAAGATCTGCAACTCCTTCAAGAGTCCATTCTGCTCCCACAACATTGGGTGACACCGAGGCATCTTTCACCGTTGTGCCATTCATCAACCAAAAAGCTACTGTCGAGTATCACGCAAAATGTCGTCGTACCAAATTGAATGTCGCACTGTTTCAGTACCCATAACGCTTGCTGCACAGAATCTTGAGACAAAAGTAGTACAGTTTGATTTGAGAATTCTTGGCGTATCGAATTGCGTGTCGTAAATTTCAGCCAGGAGGTCTCAAGTTAAGTGTCGTTCAAACGGTAGAAGCCCTTTCCCATCGAGATTATTGAATTGATCTCCCGAACAAGATTGGCGGAAAAAGCCGAATGTTAATTCATCGTCTTCAATCCTTCGATCGTTGAATCTAGAGCGCAGATCCTTGATGCTCAAAACTTTCCATCGCGGACGACATTTAATTTGGTACGACGACATTTTGCGTGATACTCGACAACTACTCAAGGTGATCAATGAATTGAGTGATGCTGATTTGGGACAGTTCATTGAAGGGGCGCTGCTGGTACGGGCAAGACGGAGAGCACCCGCCTTACCGTCGGAAGAGACTGCTTTACTTTTAGAGATTAATCAAGGCATTCCGACTGACCTTCGCGATCGCTATCAGGGCTTGCTGGAAAAGCGGGATGAGGGTGCTCTAACGGATGCGGAATATGCAGAACTGTTGGAGAGCAACGAGCAAATTGAAGCAATCGGGGTGAAACGAATCGAGGCACTGGCAGAATTAGCCACCATCCGACAGGTTCCGCTACTCAAATTGATGGAGGATCTTGGAATTCAGAGTCCGGGTGTGCGATCGTGAGGTGATTGCATTGGATGCTGCTTAAATTCTCGATCGCGCTTGAATTGCTAAAATACTGACAGTTTCTAGGGGTTGAGCAGCATCCTGTGGCAAGCATTACGATCCAGATTCCAGATGAGTTATTCGAGCAGCTCGCTCCGCTTGAGGCACAACTGCCAGAGTTGCTGCGCCGTTGTGTCCAAGAGTCACCCTTGCCAGCCCAGGTCTATCGCTACGTCCTCAATTTTTTGACCAGCCAACCCACGCCTGAACAAATTGCGGCGTTTCGCCCTACAGAGGAAATGCAAGACCGATTGCGGTCCCTACTGGCGCGAAATCAGGAAGGTGTTCTGACTCCGGCTGAACGGCAGGAACTTGACGAATACGAGCGCATTGAACATCTGATGGTGATGCTCAAGCTTGGCAATTTGCCTCTGTAAGGATTGCTTGTCGTCAGCTTCTACTTTGATGAAACGGGATCAAAGGAAGCAGCGCCAAAATCGGTGAATTGCCGCACTTCAGGTTCATGGAATGCCAGGATAATATCTTGTTTCGGCACACCAAATTCCACTAAACGATTGGCAATTCCTTCTTCCGTGCCATCATGCTGAATCCAAATCTTGCCATCTTTGATATCTAGATGCAGGATGCACCCGAAATCACGTCGGGTTCCTCGCCACCCAACATAAAGCAGTTGATAATGATCCTGCTCAGTGTCGAAGATCGTCTGAACCTCATACTCTTGGGCATTATGGGGTTTGAAGGAACGCGATCGTCGCTCGGAGAGCAGTCGTTGAATATACTGCCGATATTGCTCTACAGCCATTGGAGTACCACCTCTTGTTGAACATCATAGATCACCAATCGCAGTTGATAGCGTTTCACTGCTGACACAATAAAGCGGCGTTGGAAAAAGCTGGTGTAGATTGGCTCACGAACGGCAAGGTAGAGCTGGCGGTCTGGCTCCATCTGGTCAAGCGCATCCCGATAGTTCAGAAACTGACCCAAAGCGGTGTGAAATTCGGAAGTGTTAGAGGGGCTGATAAAGCTTTTCACTTCTACGGCGATTTTGCGTCCCTCTCGCTCTGCCGCCAAAAGTTCTTCTGCCGCTAAGTCAATCTCGAACTCGACATCATCAATATTGATGACGTAGGGATCATCGGTAACTCTCCAGCCCTCTTTTTCCAATGCGGTTCTGACCACATAATGAAATCGGTCTTTTGCCATCCGAGATTTACCTCACTCTCTTCTCATTGTAAGCATTCCATCTTGCAGGGCATTTGGGTTTCAATTTGCCTTCTAATCTGGATCTGAGCAAGCGATCGCACAAAGACAACTCGGTTGACTAAGCGGCTGAAAGCAATGACATTCCGCACCCCAGAAGAGGCACAACTGCCAGAGTTACTGCGCGGCTGTGTCCAAGAGTCCCCCTGCCAGCACAGGTCTATCGCTTTTGATGGTGATGCTCAAACTCGGTAATTTGCCTTATCTCACGCCCGCTAAGACCGCGTTGCGACTGATATTTCTGCTCCATTGCACCGCCAGGTCATCGCTACGGCATCACACAAGTCTGTAATCGGTCGCACCACTGCTGGG
This sequence comes from Leptolyngbya sp. NIES-2104, assembly GCF_001485215.1. Classification (NCBI taxonomy): domain Bacteria; kingdom Bacillati; phylum Cyanobacteriota; class Cyanophyceae; order Leptolyngbyales; family Leptolyngbyaceae; genus Leptolyngbya; species Leptolyngbya sp. NIES-2104. The sequence continues at coordinate 238,315 of NZ_BBWW01000003.1, read as the reverse complement.
CTTGCATCACTAAAGAGGAACGAGCGCTGGCATTTTCCCACAGCCCGTCCCAATCGAGTTTCCACTCACTGAGTTGTCGCTGAAGATCAACTAATGCTGTGGCAATCGGCAAGTCAGTTTCCAGGTCAATCGTTGGCACCGTCCATTCAATCAAAAACTGACTCTCTCGCACTAAGTGACGCGCCACTTGTCCGTCCTCGCCACTGTTGGCTAAGGTCTGAATTCGCGCCAGGTTCAGGACGATGCTTTCTAACTGAGAGGCACGACCAGATTGGAGGTATCGCTGCTTCAGATTGTCCCAGTTGATTGCCATTCCACACCGCCTAAATACCGATAAACTATGTCCTCAATTCGCGATCGAATCACCGGGTCTTGGATCTTCATTGAGCGATTGTTTGCATTCGCTCGGATGTTGATGATGGACTCATACCCAATCGTTTGACTGAAGGGATACCAATCCGCGCCCCACACGTCGGCTTGCCGACTCCCAGACTTAAGCAGCACTTTCTCACAGTCTGCATGAAGCTCTCCGCCTCCGGCTATCACCTCGCGATCAATGTCAACCCCTAACTTAACATAGATGCCCAGTACTTCCAGCATGGAGGTCATCTGCTCTGGTGTGGCGCGACTCTGAAGAATTTCAATCATCACTTTCAGGTTAATTCAGATTCAAGAATTCGCTGTTTCTGCTATCTACGAGGCAAAATTTAGCGATCTGAGGCATTATGTCATGTTCCCCCTGACCACGATGAATTCGCTGACCTTTCAATCCTCTCTTCGTTCGCAATCATCTGAGGTCTAGCATGGTGAGGAAGTTTATATATAAATAGGGTTCGCGCTGCATTGACTATTAATATGGATGTGGATATAGTATCTATATCAATACAAATCTGAATCTGGAGCTTTTCGGTATGGGTCGCTCCGCTTGGCTCGATCATGCGATCACACATAAGTATTTGCCCTTTATTCAGTCTCTGGCTGAGTCTGAGGGCGATCGTCAACGGTTGCAAGACTTTACAGTGCAGATGCGCGATCACTGGGCAACGCAACACAGTAAGCCCAGGCTTGACCAACAACAAAGACTGATGGATATGACTCGTCGAGCCATTAAGGATGCGCTGGGAGAAGATCATTGGTCACTGGAGATTGTGGGGCTTTCTAAGCAGGAGTATGCCGAAATTAACGATCGCAAACAAGGCAATGTCGCTAAGCGCAATGAACAGGTGCAGTTTCTTCATGACCCCGATGCGATCGCGGCGCGGGCTGTCCAATTAATCGGGCAGCCAGATTGGGCGGATATTGCCGCTGGGTTGGCAGTGCTGACGGGACGACGCTCGGCTGAATTGCTTTCGACCGCTCGGTTTGAAGTCAAGTCGAAATGGTCGGTGACGTTTCGGGGGGCGGTGAAACGGCGCGGGGAGAAGGGGTTGGCGTTTGAAATTCCGACGCTGGCGACGGCGAAACGTGTCGTGACGGCGATCGAGAAACTACGCCGGGAATTACCCCAAGCAGTGGAGATGCCCGCTGATGAAGTGAATGCCAAGTTTGGGCAGGCGGTGGCGCGATCATGCGATCAAAACTTTCAAGGTCTCGTGCCGACGAGGGAAGGCAAGGATAATTTGTACACGCACTTGTTTCGCTCCGTGTATGCCTGTATTGCCACCTTTTGGTATTGCCCACCGACCGTTGATGCGACTGAGTTTAAGGCAGCAATTCAAGGGCACTTTCAGATTCTCGATGAAGAGGATGGTGAGTTGAAGCGATCCCTGACGGCTTCACGTCACTACAGCGATTATGAGATTGCAGACAAGGTGATCGCGCTCTACAACGGTAAACGTAAAGGCATTAAGTTGGGGCATGGAGGAGTGGTGGCAATTGAGATGTTTAGTCAGGCAAGCTTGGAGCAGGCAAAACAGGCGCTTGAAGCTCTGCCGCCTCGTCGGAAAGTGGGGCAGTTGCGGATTTTTCAACAGGAGCGCGATCGCTGGTCGAAGGTGTTGGAGACGATTTCACCGGAGGGGACGCAACCGGAAAAGGCACAGAAACTGCTGGAATGGATTGAAGAACGGTTGAATGCGGCGGATTTGACCCAGGAAGCAGAAGAGAACACCCAACAGGTAGAATCGACTGAAGAACGACCTCAACAGGTTGTGGAGGCTCAAAAGCTCCAGGCAGATGACCCATTGCGTCAGGATATTCAACAACTGGTCGGGGCGATTCAACAATTGGTGGCGCTACAACAAGCGACGATCTCTCAGCCAGCACCAAAGGCAAAACGAATCCAGTCCGAGAAGCCACAACCAAAACCGGAAAAACCACTGAGCGCCCCGGTTGAATCGGCGAAACGCACGAAGTCCTCGACTGAAAGTAGTCAACGGCTGATCGATGATTGGATTGGGGCGATTATGGACTATAACGATAAACGAGATCGACTCCATGATCAGAAATGGGCGATTACGATTTCACTCTTGAAGAGTGTTGGGGGATCTCAGCCTAGAATCGAAAAAACGCTGAGGGAACGCAGTGATGTCCAGGAGCATCACCAAAGACATCAAATTGACCCGGAGAGGCATAACCTCAAACATCGGGGGAAACACAAAGTTACCGATGTGATTACGCTGGTAGGATCAGATGAATGACAGGATTTAGTGGGAGATGCGATCGCAAACACCTCCGCTAGTTTGCAGGTCAACAACACTTCGCGTCAGACTGTTCATCCGTTGAACACACCCTAGCGACTAAGACGCTTTAGCCATCCATGCTGTCGCAGAGACTCAAGAAAACCTTGAACAATCAGGCGGTACTCACCAAATGAGGGGGCAAAGAGGGGAAAGTCATGCAGCAATGGTGTAATGAGTAAGCCTGTCTCATTTCTATCACTATCAGTCACCGAGGTTGGAAAAGATGGCACTGAAAATCCAAGTTGAACAGCTAATTCCTCCGTTAACTGTTGAGTTGTGAGCAAGGCATTAGAATCCTCGCTTATTCTTGTAATCAACTTACTCCAAATTTGCCGCAGTACCCAACGCGACAGATCCTCTAACGTCTGTGGCATGGAGAGCGATGAAAGTGCCGTTGCAATTTGCTGCTGAGGTCGGGATAGTGCAAGTTCTACATTCGTCTCAGAATGTTTAAGAACTGAGTGAGTCTCCTTGTGGTGGATTGTAAAGGCAGGCAGCCATATCTCCCAATTCTGCTGTAGAAGGAAGCGATAATTCTCTGGAATTCCTGCTGCCCACCGAACTTCTGATAAATCGCGAAACCGTTGAAACATTTGGGCACGGCTCACAACTCGCTCTTGGTACGATCGACTCCGGCTGAGTTGATTCGCTGACCACCAGTGATACCGCACCAGCGACCCAGGCACGTATTGAAACCGCAACCCTAGCAGTGCAGCGATCGTAAAATACTCCCGATCCATACAGATTCTGGTTTCTGGATGCCATGCTTGCAGGCGATCTAGCCGCTCTGCTACAGAGCGTCGCAAGAGATAACAGTGCGGGGGTCGCCAATTGTCCCACAGCATTTGTAATGGCATATCCGAGTATTGTTGTCCAGCAAATTTGAACTGTGTTGTCTGATTCTGATTGACAAACTGCCATTCCCAATCGCCAAATGCCACATCCACCTCAACCTGCTGTTCGAGTGCATTGACCTGGAGCGACAGTTTTTTTGGCTCAAGTTCGTCGTCTGCATCTAACCATTGGATGTAGTCCCCTTTTGCTTGTTGAAATCCCCAATTTCTTGCTGCATTGGCTCCCAGAGTTTCACACTGTAGAATCCGAATCGGGCGCTCCGTCTGTTCACTCCAGTGTTTGGCGATCAACATTGAATCATCGGTTGACTGATTATCAACGACAAGAATTTCCAGATTCGGGTAAGTTTGCGCGACGCAGCTTTTGAGGCAGGCATCGAGTCGTGGTGCAGCGTTATGACAAGGAATGACGATCGACACCAGCGGCGTTCTGGGTTTTGGAACAACCAGTTCTACCGCTTTCCGCGGCTGAGGTGTCGTTGAGCGAGATTGAAGTGAGAAATAGGCAACCAGTCGGGTGTGCAGTTGATAGTGGCTGTCTAAATTTCGACGGCGGATCGCAGCCTCAATTGCACGTTGTGTCCACTGAATTGTCAACATCTGCTCGTTGGTCTTATTGGCGGAGTGCCGACGATAAAAATACAACGGACGAGCAAGATGCTGAATTTCAGTCACTTCAGAAAGTCTTAGACATAAATCATAGTCTTCAGCCGTCGGATAAGTGGGATCAATACCCCCGACTCGCTCGTACATTGATCGACGAATCAACCGAAAATGAAACGTCATAAAATCTACTAACAATCGCTTTGGTGAATAAGGCACTTTACAGGTATGACCCAATCCATGATCGCGACCGCTGGCATCAATCAAATGATAGTTGGTATACACCATGCCAACTTGAGGCAGTGTTTCCAGAACTGCGGCTGTTTCTTCTAGCGCGGTTGGTGCTAATAAATCATCACTATCGACCCAGCCCACAAATGGTGCTATTGTTGCTGCGACTGCGGCTTTCAGAGTGGGAGAGAGTCCCTGATGGCAGCTTGCAACGACTCGAATACGATCGTCTTGCTGCTCATACTGTCGTGCGATCGCGACAGAATCATCCGTCGAGCCATCATCCCAGATCAATAGCTCAAAATCCTTCCGCGTCTGTGCCAGCACGCTCTCGATCGTCGCACCTAAGAAGAACGCTCGATTGTATACCGTGATAATGATCGAAATTGAGGGCAGAGTGGTCATATCAAGGGAGATGCAGTGCTTGGGGAATTTAAATGTGGTTCAGTCCTTGCGGTTCGACGAGCGAGAAACACACTAACCTAGCCCCACACTTTACTAATCGGTCACAGATTTGGGACTGCGGTTTCTACGGAAAAAGCCCGTTTAATTACGTAAGCAATGGGAAAAGGTTGTTTAATAAATGCGTAAAAGCATCATGTTTTGATTGAAATGAGTCTGAAATATTAAGCATTAATGAAGCCAACAGTGGTTCGGCAGGTTGTAGCTTCTCATTTCTACCCGGTGCATTCTACTATGTCTCAGTCTTTTCAGTTCGATGCGAGTTCGGCACAAAACTCATCACCCGATTCACCGCTTCTAAACGAATCTGCACTTTTGCTGTCGAATTCGGAGATGACTTCAGAAGACATCATGAGTGAAGTGCCCATCGTTCAAGTGATTGATGGTAGCCAGGTAGATCACCTGTTTAAAATAACCGAACCAGATCAAACACAAGTTCAGTTCACGGCAGGACAGTTCACGGTTGAAGCTGGCGGAATCGTTCGGATTGCATTTTCAAACTCTACGCCAAAAATCGGCGAAATTGCACTCTTTAGTCTGGCAGGATTAGAAACGCTCGAAACGGGTTCTCCAGAATTTGTACAAGCCGCGATCAAGAGAGCAATTAGCAACTCCACGTTGGGCTGTGTGTTGAATGATGAAGCTCAAATCGATTTTCAATCAAGCGTTCATAAACATCAGATCACGCTCGAACCCGGAACGCAGTTTGGCTTGATGTGGTCAAGAACTCAAGCGATCTCAACATTACAGGCAGTAGATGAACTGAATCCCAGTGATTTGGTCTTTTCGATCCCAGCTGCGAACCGTTGTCGAGTCTCAAGTTATTTTTCCTTTCGTCTCAAATTATTTTTCCGCTTCAAACGGCTAAAACGTTTACTGCAACTGAGTTTGAGCGTCGAGTAGTACAGCTTGAGCGTGAGATCGATTTCGTCTCAAATTAAATTTCCTAAATTTCTGGATGACTGATCTCAAATTATTTTTCCTAAATTACAAAAGATTACGAGTCGCGAAATCGTGTAAAGCGAGAGTAGAAGGCGCGTTCATCGGGTGTAAAGTAACTGCGTCAAATCTCAGATTAAATTTCTCAGGGCAGTGAGGTATGGGGACCGAGGAAGCTAAACCCGCCGCAGTTCCAGAGCACACTGAAATCGTGGTGCGCTCTCATCCTTTAACGATCGCAGAACAACAGCGCGTCAAAGCGATGCAGCGGTTGGCGAATGCTCCAGATCGCTCAACCTACCTCGCTCTTCAGCAAGAAATCGCCGAGCAACTGAACATGACAGTGCGAAACGTGCGGCATTTGATGCGAGCGTGGCAAGCCGAAGGAGTCACTGGGGTCATTCGGCAAGAGAGAGCGGATCGTGGGGAGCAGCGACTCGATGAAGATTGGACCGATTACATCCTGCAAACGTATCGTGCGGGCAATCGGGGTGGACGGAGAATGAGTCGCGCCCAAGTTGCTGTTCGAGTGGCAGCACGAGCCTTGGAACTTGGAGACAGCAACCCACCCAGCCGAGCGAGTGTCTATCGAGTTTTGCAGAGTGAGATGGAACGACAAGAGACGCGATCGCGCTCCCGATCAATCGGCTGGAGTGGCGAAACCTTAATTCTGAGAACCCGTGAAGGCTTAGAAGTCAAAGTCAAAGAGAGCAATCAAGTGTGGCAATGCGATCACACGCGGGTTGACTTATTGGTTGTCGATCAAGTGGGAGAAGTATTAGGGCGACTGTGGCTGACGACGATCGTCGATACTCACTCCCGGTGCATCATCGGCATTCACTTGGGGATGGAAGCACCGAGCGCTGTCGTCGTGTGTTTAGCTCTACGTCATGCAATTCTGCCAAAGCAATACAGTTCAGCGTATGAACTCACTCAGCTCTGGGGAACCTATGGCATCCCTCAGTATTTGTACACCGATGGCGGCAAAGAATTCAATTCCAAGCATTTAGAGCAAGTGGCGAATGAACTCAAAATCGTCTTTGTCAGCGGCGCTACCCAGCGGAAGGTGGCATTGTGGAACGACCGTTTGGCACATTGAATAGTGAGCTATTTGCGAACCTGCCCGGACATACCGGGAGCAATACCAAACGTCGTCCCAAGCAAGCCGAAACGAATGCCAGTTTAACTCTGATGCAACTGGAAAAACAGATTGTGCGCTACCTCGTGGAGCGCTACAACCAAGGGATTGATCCAAGAATTGGCGATCAAACGCGCTTGGGACGCTGGGAATCGGATCGAGTGGCTCAACTTCCCTTACTGAGCGATCGCGAACTCGACATCTGCCTCATGCGACGCGATCGACGAACTGTATATCGCGGCGGTTATATTCAATTCGCGAACTTAAACTATCGCGGCGAGCATTTAGAAGGCTACACCGGAAGTTGGGTCGTCCTGCGCTACAATCCCCGTGACATTACCAGCATTCTGATTTACCGAGAAGATGGGGGCAAAGATATCTTTCTCAGTCGCGCTCATGCCACCGGACTCGAAACAGAGATGTTGTCGTATGCGGAAGCCCAAGCCATGAGTCGGTGATTGCGGAAAGCTGGAAAAAGCATCAGCAACCAATCGATGTTTGAGGAAGTGCGATCGCGTGACCGTGACATTGAGGAACAACAACGGCGGAAAACTAAACGATCCGTGCAAAGTGCAACATCAAAGGAAACGAGCAAAACAACTGAACCTGCTCTAGAACCTGCTTCCACCGCTGCGATCGAGTCGGAGGTCGAAACACCCGTTGAGATCGTCGTTCCCGATGTGCGGGTGTATGACTATGAAGCCTTGAAACAGGAGTTTAATCTGTGGTGAATCCCGATGAGATGAATGAACAATCTGTACCCAATGATCAAACTGAAACAGCCCCTCAACTCAATCCCGACATCGCCCGATTGCAACGCCGCTGGATTGTGGAATTAGAGCAAATGCGGCGATTTCATCAGTGGCTCGATGAGAAGCGGACTGCACGGCAACCTTGTCGAGTGGTCGGCGATTCTCGTACCGGAAAGACGCGCAGCGAAGCTGATCCCTACGGGCGCGCGTGTGATACCTATCGGTTGAAACATCCGCCAACACTGATTACTGGACAACCGCCGCACATTCCGGTGGTGTCGTGGCAATCACCGCCCGATAGTGGCAATCGCGATTTGTTTGAAGGGATTCTGCAAGCCCTGAGATACCAACTCAATCGCGGTACGTTGTCGGAAATGCGAAGCCGCGTGTATCGCACCCTCAAAGCCTGCCAAGTCGAAATGCTGATCGTGGACGAAGCACATCGACTGCGGCGGAATTGAGGAGTTTGAAACTTATTGGAGTCCAACGCCCAACCAGCCTGATTCTGCATCACCGGAACCTTTACACAGCGCGGATGTCCAGGGTGTCCAGCCTCAAAATTCTGAGGATCAGGGAGTGGACAGTCTGAAACCCTTATACAGTGCGAGTGTCCAGGGTGGATCAACTGTCCACAGTGAGTCTATCAATCTGATTTCCGAAAATGAATCTGAGTTGAATTTTACGGAACAAGTTGAATCAACAAATTTAAACCTTTCAACTCTGGGTGAACAAACTGGACAGGGTGGACAGGCAGATTTAGAACCAGTTTCAGCGAATTCAGCAAAGATGGACAGCGCGGACAGGGTGGACAAGTCTATGCTGCCTCAAGCCGCAGTTCAACGAGCGATCTCCCAAATGATTGCGATTAACTCGCTTGATGACTTCAGGCAGTTTTACGATCTCTTTAACTGCCGCACTCAACCGCAGAGAGATCAAATCCTCGATCGCTTCACGGCTGAGACAGACCACGATCAGCAAGGGCGCTTCTATGAATTTTGGCAACAGTTTGAATCCCCAGAAGAGGTTGAGGCTGATTTACCTCAAGAGAGCATCCAAGCGACCGTTGGTGCTGCAAAGTGGGTCTATGCTCGATTAGCAGGTGATAGCTGTGAAACGCTTGTGAAAGTGCTAGATGAGAAATCTGGAAGCTTGAATGTTCACTTTCCTGGATCGGGTGGAAAATCGATCAAACACTCGGATGTAATTCGGGTCTCGGATTACACGGGCGATTGAATAGCGCTCTCGCTGAGTTTAGCTTCTAACTCCGGCAATGATTGAGAGTGCATTCTTGAGGCTGGAACCCCTGAAAACGCTGAATTTCTTTTTGTAACTTTCATTGCCGGGTTAATAGCTGATTCTGCTGCTTGCACTACTCATATAAAATCTCATCGCGATCGATTATGCTGATAGGCAGCAATCATTCTCATGGTGTTGCTGATGTTTGCGATTGAGAATCCGCCGCCTGAACATCTAAATCCGTTGTTTTTCCTCAGCTTGGGTATGGGAGCTGTGATTGACTTCTGCGTTTGGGTACTCGAAAAAGATGGGCTACAAGTCCCACCGTTTGATCGGCATCCCGATGGCGACGGCTCCTTGTCGTCACGAGGGCTGATGGCTGAAGCTTGGCAATTGCGGATCACCAGAACGGCGCTACGGATTGACCCACGCCAACACTGGCAAACTGATCTTGGCGCACTGGGCACAGCAGAAGACCAACTTCTAGAATTTCAGCAAGATCAGCAACAGATTGAAGCTGCGTATCCAGATTTAGCGTTTCTACCATTTGATGCTCCTGCCCTAGCTGCCCAGCTTGATCGATACACGGCTTGGCAAGCCGAGCCATTTGAGAAGTTCCAAGCTGCCCTTCGCATGGTTTATGGAAATACAGCGCCGCCGGATGTTTGGCAAAGCGACGAAGAACTCGCGGCATGGCAAGGCTCACCCGAAGTTACGGAACGCTTGCGCGAATTGAAAACTGAGTATCCGTTCCGCGAACGCGAGCGATCGTGGGTGCGGCATGAGATTGATCCAGAGACAGGCGTTCCGGGAATTGGAGAAATGGCGATCGACACTGGGCGATTGCCGTTTAGGAGTACTCGAACTTCACTTGATTGCATATCCATATCCAGTCGAGTAGGGTATGTCAAAGCGTCCGCTGCGGACTACCACGATTGCGCTCAAAACAAAGCCATCATCGACTATGCATTTCACCTAATTATCCCTGATTCAACACCCGGAGTATTGCCTAAAAGCATTGCATAGCCATAATCTTAGCGATCAAGCAAGTCTCAGAATTATATGAAAAAAATGCGACTAAAGAATGGAAAAAGCGCGGAACCCGACAAGAACCTAATGTTGTACGACTGGTTGTTTAAGATTAAGTTCTTGTAGAGGCTTAGAATTCGCCTCAATGTTCAGTATTCCTGGTTCAGCAGGTTTGCCACTAATTCTAAGTTTGTAGTTTCCCCGGCGTAACCGCTCTAAGTAATATACACCTGCTTCATTGGTGATTGAAAAGACTTTTAGGTTTGTATTAGAGATTGCTTCTACACGCGCACCGCCAATAGGTTTTCCCTCAGCACTAGTTACAGTTCCCCCTACTGTATAAGTATGAATTAAAGGGATTTGCAGAGGTGTATAACTTCCAGCGACAACTTCTACCGCCAAAGCATCAACTGAGGCTTGCCAGTCAATTGGAAACCCAGAGGGGTCTAAATCCAGCCTGTAAGTACCAGGTGGTAAGCGTAATAATAATCGATCTCCTAAATCGCTGAATTGGTAGCTATTAATGGGACGGTTATTGATCATAAGTAAATTCGGATTAGCATATACTTCCTCGCCAAGATCTTTTTGATTGTTACCATTGATGTCATAAAAGGTTTGGATCATTAATCCGCCAAAGCTATGAAGTGACTCAGCTTGTCGATCGCTAAAACGAAAGCCTTGCTGAAAATTAGTACTAGAAACGAGTTCAAGACTAAAGCTAGATTGGTCTGAGGTTAATGCAACTCCTTGATACCGGACTCGTAATAGTAATCCTGGTGAAATAGAAACCCCAGCAGAAGCATATAAGCCTGAACCACGCGACCCAATGCCGTAGCCTACTTCAGCTAACCAATTCGGAGTTCCATCACTCGCTTTTGTAAGAGAGTTGTAATGCCACAAGGCAGTTAACAGCTTATCTCCTGTTCCCTGAGTACGAGTTTCATAGGTTAACCCTAAAAATCGGTTGTCCGAGAAGTTATAGCTCAATTTAGAGGAAGTTCCAATGTCACGTCCGACGTGAGTAAATTGAAGTTTGCCTAACGATTGTAATATTGTCCAGTTCCAGCCAGTACTTTCGTTATGAGCGACAGTGCCAAACAGAAAGCTACGCCCTAGAGAGGTACTGACTTGCACACCATAACCAAGACCGATACGGCTATCAGTCGTGAGTAATAATCCGAGATTGGGAATAACTTGCCAACTCGTGCTGAATTGGCTACTGAGTCGATCGCTCTGGAATAAGACATTTATGCTAGGCGAGGGTTGCAGTTGAATGTCTAAGTTGATATCCCAACGGGTTCCGCCTAACGCCGACCCTACAACTCGAATGGGAAAGTTTCGGGGGTGAAAGTATAGCTCAGCTAGAGCTTTAGGAGTACTATCGTACAGTCCGCCCAAACCAACGGTTAAAGATTCTGAAAGTCCCCAACGCTGAGCAAGTCCTCCACTAAATGTTGTGAAGTCACCCAAAAAATTATCCTTTTTATCTCGTTGCCAGCCTCCTGAGATAATTAGTGCGGATGCCCCTTGAGGAATTTGCCCAGGCAGCACGTTGAAGACTGCCGCCCGCTCTTGAGGTCGGGCGGTTAGTTGCCCGTTGGGATAGAGCAAAATTCGGTAAGCGCTACCTGCGGACTCGCCAAACGGAATGTTTTCAAATCGATAAATGCCAGTAGAGTCAACTAAGACTTCAGCAAGCACCTGCCCACCAAATCCGCTGCGAGTTAGCCGTGCTGAGGTTCCGGGTGCTGCTTTTCCAACGATCGTTTGACCCACTTGGTTACTTTGCAAACGCTGAGTCGGGCTAAAGCTAGTGCCCGTGATTGCAGGTGGAGCAAATCCTCGACGAATGACGATTGTGGCTGCCCAGTATTCGCCAGATTTTTGACTACGCCAGAATTTAGGCTGTGATCCCAAAGCTAAATCAAAGGTATTGCTTTGCTGAAGATACTGAACTTCACCTAAATTCCAGGTTTGCGGACGGGTTAGATCCGGTTGCCGAACTCGTGCAGACCAGCTTCCGGCGGCAAGGCTACCCACTACTAGTAAGTCTCCCTGATATTGTGTTGCACTCGTTGATGAACCTGTTGCGTTGGTTCGCTGCTCAATTGCAGAAAGCGAAATAGTAGGAGGCGCAACTTTCGATAACCCCTCCAAACTAACAGGTGCTTCTCTTGCCTGCTCCAATGCAGCGGCGGCTTCAGGCAGCTTAAGCACGATCGCATAAGAAATCAGGTCGAATTTAATTTCAACGCCTAGTAGGGTTTTGAGGTCTTGAATCGAGAGTGCAGGACCAATTTCTGGATCGTTACGAAGCTTTTTGGGATCAAATCGGGTAACAATGAAGGACGACCGCAGTTCAAGCTGACCATCAGGCAATGCTTTAGTGCTGAACTTTAATGCCTGAATCACCGCATCGAAAGGCACCAACCAACGATCGAACTCGACTGGTTGAGAGCCATCTTCTTTTCCCCAAATTAGGATGCCTTCAAGAAGGCTACGATTATTTGCCGTTAACGCAACTGGAAAAACTGTAAATGCGGGATCAGCCTCTGAGGGTGTAGCGCTTGCAGGAATAGCGGCAGGAGTTTCTACAGCAATAGCAGATTGACAAGGCGTGATTGATGCCGACACCAGGCTTATGGTCAGCAGCGTTAATCTCAGCATAAATTGAAGGAATCACCTCAAGCACAATCTTCCATCGATGACCAACGCTAGCTAACCCATTTTTGCAAGCAAGATAACAGCGACTGAGGGTAGAAGTATTGCGGCAAAACAGCTATCTCGTCGCGTCATCCTTCTAGAAGTATCCATAAAGAGCAAGTGGGACTACATCAGTTTGTGATTTCCTTAAAAAAGATTAGTAGATCTTCTGAGGTGTAGCGGGTGAATCATCAGCAAAACTGTATTTACGAAACGAGAGAAGAGTAACGTGATGTCTTCTGCTACTCGCATCTCTAACGGATTGACTTCTCAACAAGTATTCAACAGGATTTTGGTACGATGAAACGTCGCTTAGCTTTGACCGGGGGGTTAGTCATTCTGTCTGCCCTTGTCTGCGCTCCCAGAGCATCTGCTCAATCTGTAAACGTTGATGCCAGTGGTACGATTGCTGCTTCCTGTCAATTTGGTACACCAACTACAGGAACATTGGGTGCCTATTACTCCAGCGGTGAGGGTAGGCTAACAAGTTTTTCAGGCGTGGCACCAGCCGCCGCCCACAGCACCGTCACTATTACCTGCAATGGTCCAACGAATTTGACAATCGCGCCCCCAAGTCTTGTTACAAAGCCAGCGGCTTACACAGGTTCGCTAACCAACTGTTCCGTTGCTGTAGTGCCTACATCTGGTACCTTTGGATCTAGTACTTACAATGCGTCCTCTTGTACTACTCCCACTACTACTAGTGGCAACTTTGTGACAAACGCAGCCGGAACAACAGGTGACTTGAAGGTGTCGCAGCAGGCTACGCTAACAACAGGAGGCGCACTACTCCCTCCAGGTGTCTACACCATGAGAACCACTCTGACTGCTGTGCCCTAACAGCCAGTTTTTCTGAATAACTACGAACGAATCAACCGTTTGCATTAACTACTCCCATGCTTCAGTGTATGGGAGTAGTTTTGCTACAAGCAGTAATCCATCTTCTCATGGTAGATTGCTACTACCCGTTGGGCATACTGAACTTGACAACTAAACACCCCCTTATTTCTCATCTTAACTTACGGCTGTTCTTATGCCTCAATCGCTACTCAAACAAACAACAGTTAACCTGATTCACTGGAGCCTACCCCTAGCAATTCTATGGGGAGGGGTTGCCAAAGCCCAGGTTGGGCTGTCACCAGTAATTATTCAGACCACCGCTAAGAACGGTCAAGCCCAAACCAGCCTTCTGGTAAAAAACAATGGCAATGAGCTGTTTCGTGCTCGTATCTATGTTGAGCCATTCACCTATAACAAAGAGCTAGGGTTTCAGACGCTACCCTCTAGCCCTAGTGATCTGACTCCCTACTTACAGTTTTCGCCCCGCGAACTGTCCATTCCCGCCGGAATTGAGCGCCGAGTTAGCTTAGTTCTTCGGCTTCCACCCAGTCTCCCCGACGGTGAATATCGGGCAGTTATTTTCACCGAAAATCTTAAAGAATCTGTTTTCACAGGTACAGATAATCAAGGCTCCACGTTCAAATCCGTTGTCGCTGCCCGTATTGGGTCAACAATTTTTATCCGCAAAGGAGATGTGAAACCGAACCTTGCGCTTGCAAGTGCTCAATGGAACAGTAAAGAGAAGAAAATTCAGTTGCTCATCAAGAATACTGGTAAAGCCTCTGCTTACACAGATATCAATTGGGGCGTGAATCAGGGCGGCAACATTCTTAAAGCAGGTGTCATTCCTTCAATTGGAATTGTGCCAGAAAGTGAACGGCTAATTTCAATCAAGAACACTCCCGACCAAAAATCGATCGACCTTGCTCCGGGCAAGTACCAAATCACAGGAAAGCTATCCTGGGGTGAGCCGAACAAAAAAAGCGAGATGCCTTTTAGCCTAGAGTTAGCAATCCCAGCTAATTAGGTGTTAGACGACGGCTACAATTTACGGTAGCTCTGCTTCATGAAGTGTTTGCGACAGCTCGTAGAAGCGTTGCCTTCAGCTAGGCAGAGCCACCGAAGCGTTTTGGGAGAGTTTGAGCAAGCGTTCTAGTTGGCTCCATTCTTTAGTCACATTTTTCTTAACAAGCTTTCGAGCTGTCGCGTCCCGCACTTTTTTGGCTCTTACGCACTTTAGGTGAAGTAGGGTGTTGAGCAGCCTGAAACTCAATAGGTGCGTCAAGGCAATCAGAGATCGCAACTTTGCTTCACCAAAACTGAGTATGAGCCACTTTTTGTCGTCGATCCCGCGCTTCGCGTCGCGTGGTTTGATCGGTTGAAACGCTTGCTGTGTTTGAGCTTAAGCGATGTAGTATGCTGTTTTCTCAGCGTTCCGCGCTCTGCGTCGCCAAGATTTTTCAGCCTCGTCCCGCGCTCTGTGTCGTGTGTGCCGACTTTTCGTGCTGAAATTTCACGCTCTGTGTCGTGTGAGGATTGATCGTCTGAGGTCGATCAGGATGTCAAACCGTTGAAGGGCTTGAGGTTGTGTAATTAATTTGCCACAAAAAGTAACGCGCTCCGTGTCGCATGAGGCGTAGAATCAGGCGTGTTCTGAGTTTGGGCAGAATCGGATGAGTGATTCACCCCCGGAAAAGTCAACGGGTCGATCGACCGCTTCCGCTGTGCAATTGTCACTGCCAATCGCCCCAATCTCGCTGCAAGAAGCTGAGGGGCAATGGGAGATTGTGTCCCCTGAGTTATCGATCGAGATGCAACAGCGAATCGAAGTGATTCAACAATTGATCGCAGCACAAGGGACTGAACGTTACGGCAAACTGCAACAACAATCGGCAAAGCAACTAGGGATTACGGTTCGCAGCCTCCAGCGATTGGTGAAACGGTGGCGAGAGCACGGATTGTCAGCGCTATCAAAACAATATCGCGTCGATCATGGTGCGGTCAGAATCAGTTCAGAGTGGCGCGACTTTATTCTCAGAACGTATCGAGAAGGCAATCGTGGCAGTTGCAGCATGACTCCAGCGCAAGTGACCCTGCGCGTCCGTGCCCGTGCCCAAGAATTAGGGGTCGAGGACTATCCGAGTCGTACCACCGTCTACTGAATACTCCAACCCCAAATTGAGAAACAGCAAGCGAAGCAATCTCTGGGATGGCGAGGCGATCGCTTATTAATTACGACTCGCGAGGGGATTGAACTCGCAATCGAGTGGAGCAACCAAGTGTGGCAATGCGACCATACGAAGATCGATGTTTTAGTCGTGGATCAAGGGAGAATTCCTAAGTACAGGACAAAAATTGTAGAACTTGCATAAACTCGCTCATCTTTTCATTCAAGTTGAGTACAATGTGACGGAGATGATCGAAGCCATAGCGAAAGATACTTTTGGCTTTGCGACCATGCTCTTTGAGCTTGAGCGGTGTGTGTTGATGCAACCACTCTCCAACTAAGAACGCCCAGCACAAGGCTAATGAGAGCAGCGCGAGTAGCTTGCTCAATCGCTCGGCATCGGTCAGGTGGGTCGATTCCAAGCAGAAGCCACGGGTCTTGAAAATGCCGAATAGCGTTTCAATTGCCCAACGCTTGGCGTAATCGGCAATCGCAGACTTGGGAGCGCTTTGAGTGGCAACGACAAGGAGTTCGCCATCGGCTAAACGGGTTGCCGCAATGTAAACCCAATGTCCCCACAGACGACGCTTGTGCCGCAGAATCTTCGTCTGACCGATTTGCACATCAGCAAAGAGAGTCCGAACCTTGCGACTGATGCGACCATCACTAAGCTTGTGATTTTCGCGAATCCGAATGCGAAATCGGGTGAGGGGGTCTTGCAAGAGATAGCCAAACCAAGCTTTGCCGATAAACTCTCGGTCTGCGGTGAGACAGGCAACTTCGCGATCTCCAAAGCGTTCAAGAAACTGATTGAACAGTTCCATGCGTTCAGTACTGTTTGAGTTGCCTCGCTTATCGAGACAACACCAGACCAATGGAAATGCGACTCCGTCATGGACGACTCCCAGCATCAGGATGTTGAACACACAAGTGCCAAACTGCCAATCGGTTCGGTCTATCGATAGCACCCACGGTTCTGGAATTGCCATCAGGGCGACAACGGCTTGGGCGATCTCGACATAGTCCATCTCGTAGTCTCGAAAAAACCGTTGCAGTCGCTTGTAATGAGAATCTGTCTGAGTCTTGCCACTGAAGGCAGTTGAGAGTTCGCTAAAGTTGACAGTCTTGACCCGAAACAACGCAATCAGAAAGGCGGCAACAAAGCTCAATCTTGCACCGTGCCAAGCGAGGTGGGGACGCAATTTTTCTCGAAGTGCAGTAACCCGATTCATAGGGGTTTCGTGTTTTGGAATGTGGTAATTCTCATGAAATCCCGCCCCGTCAACTATTTGCAAGTTTTTGTCCCGTACTTAGATTGAATTTATACAAATAGATAGGCAGCGATATGCAGTCAACTCATTCAGCAAGTTAATTACGGGGTTTCATGCCTGATACAGATTGAGAAAAATGAGCAACGATCGTGGTCACAGTTCCTTACTTATACCCCCTTCAACCCAGGATTGGATTCAAGGTGTGCTAAGTGCCAGGGTTGTGCTGGTGATGTATGGAGACTATCAAGACTCCAGAAGTGCAGACGTTTACAAGATGATTAAAGTCATCAAACAAGAACTGAGTGCTGCTGGAGAGGAGTATTTATCCTTCATCTTCCGTCATTTCCCGCAAGCACAGATTCATCCCCAGGCTCAACGGGCCGCCCAAGCCGCCCAAGCTGCCGCTGCTCAGGGACAGTTTTGGTCGATGCATGGATACTTTATATACTCATCAACAAAAGTTAGAGAACGGTTATCTGATTGAGTACGCCAATGATTTAGGGCTTGATATTCCTCAGTTTCTCAAAGAGTTATCTAAACAAGTGCATCGCGATCGCATCAATGAAGATATCGAAAGTGGATTGCACAGTGGAGTAACGACTGCTCCAGCCCTGTTTATCAATAACATTCGATATACCGGACGCTGGAAAATAACAGACTTGATGACAGCCATAATTGCTGCAAGTTACTAAGCTCTATTTATATCTGACTTGTTTGTTAGTGCTAGTCAGCGATCAAATGCGCGATCGCTAGCTTTTGCGTGTTTTGTTGAACAAATTCCCATTTTTGAACCATGCTAACAATCACAACGTCAACAACTGAATTCAAGCACAAAGGCTTAGCGCGCACCCAATTACAACAATTACTCGACTATATTCAGACTCACCTTGACCGGGACTTGTCACTGGTTGAACTTGCAGAAGTGATCAACAGTAGCCCGACTTACTTTGCCAGTTTATTCAAACAGGCGATGGAAATTTCACCGCATCAGTATGTGATTCAACAGCGAGTGGAACGGGCGAAAACAATGTTGTCGAAAACTAATTTGGCGATCGCAGATATTGCCCTACAAGTAGGTTTCTCCAGTCAAAGCCATTTGACGCAGCACTTCAAGCGATTCACGGGAAAGACTCCCAAGCAGATCCGCTAGCACCATAAGAGTCTGAAAATTTGTCCTAGGGATCTGAAAGAAGTCGAACCTTGGAACTCATTACATTTGAAACAGAACTAAGATTGTATCTTTGTCCACAACGTCAACTAAGAATGGATCGTACAAAAATGAGTATTCAGCAATTAATCACGCCCGAAAAGCACAACTTAGGTGGGTTTAGTGTACAGCGCATCTTACCGAGTGAAACCCTAAAAATGGTTGGACCTTTCATCTTCTTTGATCACTTAGGTCCAGCTATTTTCCCGGCTGGAAAAGGTGTCGATGTTAGACCCCATCCACACATCAATTTGGCGACGGTTACCTATTTGTTTGAAGGAAGCCTTCTGCATAGAGATAGTCTAGGTACAGTACAAGAGATTTTTCCGGGCGAGGTGAACTGGATGACAGCGGGCAAAGGTATTGTTCATTCTGAGCGATCGACCGAGAGCTTTAGAGAGAAAGAATCTACTCTTCACGGCATTCAGACCTGGATTGCCCTCCCCGAAATCGCTGAAGAAGTTGAACCCAGCTTTTCACATTATCCGGCGACTGATTTACTGAGGTGGATTCAAACAGGCACCAGCGCGACCTTGATCGCCGGTAGCTACCAGTCTCACCAATCACCCGTTAAAACCTACTCTGCTACCCTTTACCTAGCGCTCGTTTTTACGGAGGGTAGTCAATTTCAGCTAGCGCCAATGGAAGGTTTAGAAAGGGCAGTTTATAGCGTCACATCCGGCCTATTCGTAAATGGAAAGCCGTTAGAGCCATATCGTCTAGCCGTTTTAGCGCCGGATGAATCAGTAGATATCCGTGCAGGGGCTGAGGCAAAAGCAGTGATTATCGGCGGGGCACCAGTGGGCGATCGCACAAAGGACTGGAACTTTGTGTCGAGCCGCTCAGCGCGTATCGAGCAGGCAAAACGAGATTGGCAAGACCGCCGCTTCCCAGCAGTTCCCGGTGAAACTGAATTTATTCCGCTCCCTGATCATTCAGATCACGGTAGTAGCGCGACCCCTCTGAGTTGACGATGCTTAGGCGTTCTTTGCTGAACGAGAGAACAGCAGCTTAACTAGGCTTTCTACTGTTTTGGATTAAGTCTATTTCATTCGCAAAACGCTTGGGAAATGATATGGAAGTTGGAATTGACAGTTTTGCCTCGGTTGGAACGAGTGAAAATGGTGAAACGGCGGATGCTACGCGGTCTGTCGCTGAACTGCTGGAGAGAATAGAGCAGGCAGATCGCTCCGGCTTAGATATCTTCGGTATCGGCGAGCATCATCGGCATGAATTTTTAGATTCGGCAAACGCGGTTATTCTCGCCGCTGCCGCCGCACGCACCGAGCGCATCCGTCTAACCAGCGCGGTTACGGTGCTGAGCGCGGCTGACCCGGTGCGTGTGTTTCAACAATTCGCCACGCTCGATTTGATTTCAAAAGGTCGTGCCGAAATGGTTGTCGGGCGCGGCTCGTTCACCGAAGCCTTTCCGCTATTCGGATTTAGTCTCGTCGTAATCGCCGAGATTTTCGCTGAAAAGCTCGAACTCTTGCTCAAAATTCGGGACAATGAAACGGTCGATTGGTCGGGCAAATTTCGCCCCGCGCTGGAAAACCAAGCAATTTATCCGCGTCCGCTGCAAAAGCCGTTTCCCATCTGGATCGGGGTCGGCGGTACGCCGCAATCTTTCCGCCGCGCCGGAATGCTTGGACTGCCGCTCGTGGTTGCCATTATCGGCGGCGAAACGCACCGCTTTCGCGCGCTCGTCGATTTATACCGCGATGCCGGAGCGCGCCGGGTACGCGCCCGAAACGTTGAAAGTTTCATTGCATTCAATCGGTTATGTCGCCGACACGACTGAACAAGCCGTTGAAGAATTTTTTCCGGGCTACGCCGAAACCTTCACTAAAATTGGCAGAGAGAGAGGCTGGCCGCCCGTTACGCGCGCCGCTTTTGACGCGCAGCGCGGCGCAACCGGCGCGTTACTGGTCGGCGGTCCCGAAGAAGTGGCGGAAAAAATCCGTCGTCACAGCGAATCGCTCGGCGGCGTTTCGAGAGTAACTTTTCAAATGGACAACGCGCAGATGAACCACGCCCAACTGATGCGCTCTATTGAACTGATTGGAATGCAAATGTCGCCACTCTTGAACGATTAAAATATGCGGCATGGTTCAACTCAAGTTCCGACAGGGTAACACTAGCTCCATACGCCTGCTAGCGACCCTAGAACAGACGTGTTTATGCAGCACTGCTTTACCAGCTCACGCTGCGTTGTATTCCTGTATGACTTCGACAGACTGACGCAGCTTTTCAGCATAAGCATCACTACGGCGATCGCCATTTAGCTCAGCGTTAGGAACATCCCGCCAATCGAATCCGGTAGGCTCAGCAGCAGCAGATGGTTTCTCCCATCAAAGCCACTTAACCCAACAGTTTAAGCGCCTGACTGGAATGACCCCAAAACAGGTTTACTAACTCGATCGCGCATAAGTCAAGGAGACGAAGATGAAGTTTAAAGCAATCAAAGGACATCAGAGAAGCGGAACGGCAGTGAAAGACGCGACTTACGTGGATGCTGCCGGGTGGGGGAAGTATCGGTGGTGGCGGTATGTTCTGGGGCTGATGATCATCCTCTTTGCATGGATGATCGCCGCCAACGTCGCGAGTGCGCTCGTCGCGATCGCCCTCGGCGGTCAGGAGGGTGCTGCGGCACTCGGTCGGCTGGATTACGCTGCGTTCGGTCCCGTGGGGGGCTTCGTCGTGTCCATGGCGGGTTTTCCGGTGTTCCTCGCGGGAATTCTCATCGCCGTCACCCTCATCCACCAGCGTCATCCCCGAACGCTCGTCACGGCGCGGGAGCAGATCAGTTGGCGGCGCGTCGGTCACGGCTTCGTGGCTGGGTTCGTGCCCTGGGTTCTGCTC
Organism: Leptolyngbya sp. NIES-2104; assembly: GCF_001485215.1. NCBI lineage: Bacteria > Bacillati > Cyanobacteriota > Cyanophyceae > Leptolyngbyales > Leptolyngbyaceae > Leptolyngbya > Leptolyngbya sp. NIES-2104. Next base: position 217,340 of record NZ_BBWW01000003.1, on the reverse strand, counting down.
GGCGGGCTGGGGCAGTACCTCCTCTATCCCAATAGTTTCTCCTTCAACTCTGACCTCAAAACGTTTGCGCTCTTCGTGCCGATCGCACTGGTCATCACCGCAATCCAGACGACCATCGAGGAGCTGTTCTTTCGCGGGTACATCGTGCAGGGTGCGAGTTTGATTTGGTCGAACCGCGTGTTTCTGGCGATCGTCTCAGCCGTGATCTTCACCCTGCCGCACGCCACCAATCCAGAGTCACAGGAGGGTGGCTGGATCGGAATGTTCGTCGGCTACTTCGTCGGCACGGGTCTGCTGTATGCGATCGTTTCATTGATCGATGGCACTACCGAGCTGGCGATCGGCGCGCACTTCGCCAACAACATTGCGTACTTTCTCTTGTTCAACTGGTCTGGAAGCTTCTTTGCCGCGCCAGCCCTGTTCAGCATCAGCGAGTACCATGCGAGATTCTACGACATCATCTCTCTCGTGCTGAATCCCATTTTCTTAGTGATCGTTTTCTGGGTGTTCAAACGCGATAAGGCATCCGAACCCGTTTCCTAGAGCGATCGGATTGGTCGTCGGTGATCTTGTCAGTTCATAAAACTACCGTCAAACGTACTGAACATTTCGTCATTACATGCCCAACCACGCCCCACTTTGGACAGAGATAGGAGTTGCAGCTCTTGCACTTCCAGCGATGCGGATTGAGATCCGCGTCACTGCAATCACGAGCTAAAACCGATAAGGACGGGCTGGGAGAGAGACTGCTCCGTTAAATCATCCACTTGAACAAAGGAGCGATTCAAATGTCAGAGAAAAATAAAGCAATCTTGGAAGAGGCAAACACGGCGATCGCTTTGTGGAGGAATGATTCTATGTCAACTTTTGTCTTAGTTCATGGCTCCTGGCATGATGGTTCTGCTTGGAAACCAGTCATTGACCAGCTAGAAGCAAAAGGACATCTAGCTTTTGCTCCCACGATCGCGGGTCATGGGAAAGGCGTAGATAAAAATGTTAACCATGCTCAATGTACGCAATCGATCGTCGATTACATTGTTGGCAAAAACTTAACCGATATTGTCCTATTAGGTCATAGTTTCGGCGATACAGTGATTGCGAAAGTTGCCGAAGCGGTTAGCGATCGCGTTAAACGGCTCATCTTCTTCGATGCCTTTGTTCTCAACGATGGAGAGAGCCTTAGAGATAACTTTCCACCGCATCTTCAAACATTACTCGACGAGCTAGTTAGAGAGTTAAACGATCGGACGGTGATGCTACCTTTTGAGATTTGGCGAGAAACGTTTCTCAACGATGCTGACCTCGATTTGGCTAAATCCAGTTACGCACAATTATCGCCTGAACCGTATCAACCGTGGATTGACAAGCTGAACTTGAAGCAGTTTTACTCGCTGTCCATCCCTAAAAGTTACCTCTACTGCACAGAAGACAACGTTCTGCCTCAAGACGAGTGGGGATGGCATCCCAAAATGTCTAGCCGCTTGGGGCAATTTCGGTTCGTGCAAATGTCCGGTAGCCATGAGGTGATGTTTTCTAACCCGGTTGGTTTAGCCGAAAAGATTATTGTGGCAGGACGGGACTAGCAACAGGATGGTTTCATCTCAAAACAAACGAGTTGCCGTTCTTTGATAAGTAGAAAAATAGCTTGAACACCGTTGAGTGACTCAATTGACAACACGCAGAGAAACAAGGAGAAATTATGGAAACTAGACAAATCACCGTCCTAGAGCGACTGCAACAAGCACAAAACGCACAAGACCTGAAAGCGCTCTTAGCCTGCTTTGCACCCAACTTTCAGGGCAATCATCCACTCCATCCTGAGCGAGGGTTCGAGGGAATGAGGATGTCCGTAAGAATTGGTCTGGCATCTCCCACGCCATCCCAGACTTTCACTCAGAGTTGCTCCGTTCGGCAGTTGAGGGGGACATGGCTTGGGCTGAGTGGTTCTGGTTCGGCACCCATCGGGATGGGACGCAGTTTGGGATGCGCGGCGTGACGATTCTTGGTATACAAGCGGATCAGATCGAGTGGGCACGTTTGTATATGGAACCTGTATCAGCCCGCTCAGGCAACAATAAAGCGTAATGCTCAACTCTACAAATTTAAGGTGGTAGATAACATGATTCAGTACAAAGATTTTGCGCCTCGGATTACTGAGCGAGGACCTTTCGGTGGAGCTGCCGAGTATGAATCCTTCTCTGAGATTGTGAGTGCGGTCAATCAGTGGATCGACATGACGACGATTCAGGTGATCAGTGTTGAAACTGTTGTTTTACCTGATCGCATCGAAGGCACCAGTGATGATGTTTATGGTTTGACGAGCAGTAATAGTTTTCATCCAGTCATGCTCTCTCAAGGCGTGACAATCAATTGCTTTCAATGCGTGCGCGTTTGGTACAGAGAATGAGTTTGATCGGAGAAACCATGAAACGATTTATTTTGTTTACTTTTCTGTATCTGGCACTGGGAGTTTGTCTGAGTGTGATCGATACCAGCAATGAGCCAGCCCAGCGAATTTTGTCGCAGCTTTATCGATTCGACTATCTGCGGTTGAGGCACCAGTATCATCGGTGTTTTGCAGGGAATGAAGATGTCTACTGCTTGGTTCGCAATACTGGAGCGAAAGCGCCATTGCTATTTGCGAGTGGAGTTCTTTATGATCCAAACATGCACCAAATTTATCAAGCAAAAGGATAGAGACTGAACCGTTCAGTAAGCTGGCGATCAGTCAAAAATGTGCATCTGTGAGGTATTCGCTGAGCGATCGCGATCCGATCAATGCAGCCGTAATTGTCTACCTGTTCAAACAAGATAGAGAAAGGTAGGGTTAGTAATAGTCTTAAGAACGGACAGATAGAGTTCGGGATAGAGTTGGATCGCTGTTTCGTCTGCGTCTTCACTAGAAATGTTTGAGAAGGTAGATGTTGAAAGGAACTGAGCAATCCGCACTCGAATGGTGTGGTGTCGAAACTATTTCACACCTAACGAGAGACCAGGCTTTTTCGCCCGTCTCCGTCTAACTTAGATGATGAAGGGTGAACTGATGGAGAATCGCTAAAAGCTCTGCCAAGTTTGAACCACAGCAATTTGATTTTGAAAATTACAAGCGAGGTCAAAGATAGAGTTTGACATAGACCAAGATCCAGAATTACGCCGATGTAGAGATCGGCTAAACATGAATCGAGTTGAACCAGTCTCAAAAGCGATTTATGCGATAAGCAAGTTCGCGCTGGTCATCGAGCCTGTCTGAACGTTTGATAACGTCGTAAGTAATTCACTGCTACTTATTGCACGAACTAAAGGACTATCGACAGTCGCACCTCGGTTTTGCAACAGTGACCGTCCAAAAGTTAGTCCACCAGAGCCAGCGATCGCTGGCTCACGATCAAATCCGGCTGCACCGACCCGCGAATCGAGATTTAGGGGCTGGTCAAGTTCTAGGAGAACGATCTCAGTGTTATCGATCGCAGGAGGACGACCCACCGAGAAAGGATAGTTGTTGTCATTGGCAACCAAGATTGTCTTTTCATCGATCACGAGCAGATCTTCGATCGTCTGAAAGGGCATTCGGTAGATAGTATCTCCGTCACCGCTTAGATCGTTCGGGTCTTGGATGTTCAATAGATTGGCAACTTCCACCTTGTCAACGAAGCCATTTGCATCTTGTTTAGAGAAGTCGAGCTTGAAGACCTTCTTGAACTGTGCGCCAGCAGCCTGACCATTATCCCGCTCAATCACAAGGTACTCATTTTCATTAACCACTGCTAAATCCCCGATCGCATTGCTGGGATTGTCTAGCTTGTAGTAGCCGAGCAAGCCGAGAAACTCACTACCTGATGAGTCAAATTCATGAATCCGCAATGTACCCGCTGGATCTCCGACGACTGTTCCTTCGAGTAAGGGATAGATGCGGCTCTTGTCGGGATTGATTGCAATGCCCTCGAAGCCCTGAGAGCGGTTGAGGTTCGCCACAATCAAGTCACCATAATAGGGCTGATTCGGATCGCTCAGGTAAGGCGTATTGAGGTTGCCGTTAGGATTTGCATACCCAGTCCCTGCTAGATAGTCGTTAACAATCACAGAACGTCCGGTACGAGAAAAGTCGGTGAAGAAGCCATCAACTCCCAAATCAATGAACTGACGATATTCCGCAGTCGGATCGCCGTTGTAGCTAGTCGGTAGAAAGAAAGGCTCGTTTCGCAGCGTGTAGACATGAACAAACAATCCAGCCTGATGAGCATCGTCGATTAGAGTTGTCGGAGTGCCTGTGATGCGATCGCCATCACTAATGATGCTATCGCCGTTCAAGTCATCCGCTTGACCATTGTTATCTCGATCGACGGTCGATAGAGGAACAATCCGCTGCTTATTGGGACCAATGCCAGCCGCATAAGTCGCAATCTCGGCTAAACCTGTTGGAGTCGATAAATCGGTGTAGGTGCGAGTGTCACCGCTAACAACAAAATCGTAAGGTCGCCCAGCACTGCCAAACAGTTGAATCAAAGGAATGTCCACATCCGCAGCAGGCATGATAGTCTCGTTGAGTGCCTTCAGATTACCGACCTCAAACGACTGAATAAAGATGCGACTTGGATCAGTGAAGCTAGTTGACTGGAGCGTATCGATTAGCAGTTGGCTTGTATTAAACCCTTGATCTAGAAAGAAGGTTGGGTGCTTCGTTTCTGGATAGATGCCGATCTTGCGTCCGGTGTCTGCTTCAACTTGCTTGACTAGCTCGATGACTTCTGCCAGCGTTGGTACTTTCAAGCCATCTTGGTCGAAAGCAGTGCTTCTAAGGGCGGGAAGACGTTCGATCGCATTCAATTGCTTCACTTCTGCGAGGGTAAAATCTTCAGCAAACCAACCGCCAACGAGATTGCCATCGAGCCGTTTCACAGTTAATCGATCGACAAATTCGGGACGCAGGTAAACATCGGTGCTGGTGTCGGTTGTGTTCAACACCGGATTGCCGTTTGCATCACGTCGGATTGTGCCATCTGCATTCAATTGCACCACACCTAACATCGGTTCGTGACGGGCAATCAATACCCCATCTTTCGTGACCACCAGATCTGGCTCAATGAAATCGGCTCCGTCAGCGATCGCTTTTTTATAAGCTGTGAGGGTATGTTCTGGACGATCGCCGCTGGCTCCCCGATGTCCCAAGACGAGCGGAGTTTGACCGTTCAGCGTGTTAAATTCAGGTTTGCTCAGAACCTCTGGATTTTGCGGAGAACGAACAAACTCGCCTGTAATCTGATCGCGAACAAGATCCCCAGTGCCAGGAAAATCAGTAAAAAAGCCATCAACTCCTAGTTGAATAAACTGGCGATATTCGAGTTCAGGATTGTTGTTATAGTTAGATGCCAAGAAGCGATCTTCGTTGCGGAAGGTGTAAGCATGGACGAATAAACCCTGCTGGTGAGCATCCCCGATTAAGCTAGACGGCTCAAGCGTAATGCGATCGGCATCGTTGATCACGCCATCATTGTTCAAATCATCGGGCTGACCATCATTGTTATTGTCTACATTTTTCACAGAGACGATCATCCGCTTCCAGGGACCAATCCCATCGGCGTAAGTTGCAATTTCTGCTAAACCTGCGGGAGTTTGCAGATCAGCATAGGTGCGAGTGTCCGCAGTGATGGTGAAATCGAACGGACGAGCATTCGCATCCTGATACAACAGAGAACCTGTTGTGTAATCTACATCAAAAGCATCGAGCAATTGCACCAAAGGAATGTCCGTTTTGGTGTTCAGTTCTTTAAGATTGCTTACTTCAAACGACTGAATAAAGACGCGGCTTGGATTGGTAAAGCCTGTACGCTCCAAGGTTTCTAACAACGGTTCTTCTAACGACAGACCGAGTTGATCATGATAGGTTGGATGCTTGGTTTCTGGGTAAATTCCAATCTTCTTGCCCGTTTCCGCTTCGACCTGCTTCACTAAGTTAATCACGTCTTCGAGCGTCGGAATCTCGAACACTTCGTTAAAAACCTGAGTGCGGTAGCTCTGAGGCATGATTGCTCTTAAAGTCTTGATTTCTTCTAGCGTGAAGTCAGAAGCGAAAAATTCGTTTTCGTAGAGGACACCATCGATCGTGCCGCTGCGCCGACGATCGGCAAATTCGGGACGGTTCGCTACATCAGTTGTTGTGCCTAGTGTTGGTTCATGACGGGCAATCAACACCCCATCTTTGGTCGAAACGAGATCAGGTTCAATGAAGTCTGCACCGCGCAGAATAGCTAATCGATAGGCTTCGATCGTGTGTTCTGGCAGTTCTCCACTCGCTCCCCGATGTCCGATGACTAGCGGTGCTTCTCCGTTGAGCGTGGGGATGTTGAAGTAGTTTGGAGTTGCCACAGGTGCGCTCAGAACTTCGCCAGTGGGATTGGTGTTAAACACAAAGGGACCAAATTCTTCTCCAAACCAGAGTGAACCATCTTTAGCTATCACAAACGCTTCGATATCGAAATCGGCTCCAGTCAGCAGGCGCTCACTGGTTTCATCATTCACAATCTCGAAGGGAATTCGACGATGCGGATCAGCGAGTTGAATCAGGTTGTCAAAGTTAATGCTAACTGTGCCATCGCCGTTTTCACCTCGAAAGTTCGGATCAACTGGATACACGCGCAACAGAAAATCAGCACTGTTGTTCTTCGCCCCGTAACCGTTGTCGGGCATAAACCAGAACGTTGTCGGAGTCGCAAATTGAACGCCACTAAATCCTTGCACAGGTTGTCCAGGAAAGAGTCCGGTGCGTCCGTTTGCCGAAATACCCTGACCCGAATCAGGACCCGGAGCAAAGGTATCAGCAGGAATCGATGCAAAGCCTTTTAGAATTGTGGTTGCCATAGTTTGGTAGATGAGCAGTGAATGTTTGTGATAGATAGGAGAAGCTTGATTACTCGTGGTGAGCGATCGCAGTCTACTTAGATGGTAAGCGGGCTACTTGTAAGCGTTGGTCGTGCATCGGAGGCACTAGCAAAGAGATCATTGCTGTTTGCTGCACGAATCAAAGCATTGTTCGATAACAGTCCACTAGAGGATGCAATGCTGGTTTTCTCGCTCGAAGCGAGTCCGCTCGTCACTTCAACGGTAAAACCAGATCGAGTTCCTACAGAGTTTGCTGTCTTGAACTGTCCGATTGCTCGATCGCCTGCAACATCAGTGACGCGGTAAAAGTAAGAAGTTTCAGGATGCAAATCAGATAGATCAACTTTGACGGGTAGATAGGGATCAGCGATCGTGGCAGTTTTTGTGCCTGCGATCGTGCTGAAGTCTGCTGAAGTGGAATATTCAAAAGTAACAGTGCCTCTAAAATTGCTGCTGGCAAGTAGTACGGTTGAATGCTGAGTTGTATCACCGCTTGCAATTCCGTTTAGTGACTCGACTTGCGGAGCGCGAGGATTAAAGCTCGTTGTATCAATCTCTAGTGGATTCGGAAAACTGTTGGCAATATTCTCCCAAGGTACGAACTTAAAGTTAGAGTTAATGTTTTCTAGTTCGCCATCATCTTCGACTAGCACAGCCGGATCGTTAGAACCATCCTGAGTGACAAACAAGCCAAAAGGAAAGTTAGCGCCAAGCGGTAGATTGATCACATCGGCTCCATCAGATTCCTGCACACTGTCGATACTGCCGTTCGCCCCAACAGCAAACCGTTCAAGGAACTGATTAAAGCCATCACGAGTGTAAACTGCGAAAGTATTGTCCCCTTGGCTAGAAGAGAGCAGATAGCCTGTTCCATTTTTGCCGTAGTAAATTGTGAGTCCTTCGACATCATCGGTTAGGTTCGCCCCACCGAGTTCCTTAACTGTATCAATCAGAATTCCGGTGTTGGCTCCATTCGGTTCGGCTTCATACTTCCAGATACCGACATTCTCCTGACCGATGTAGAGAAAACCCGTTTCTTGGTCTACGACCATGCCTTCGAGTTGGGGATCAACATCAGCGGGGGCAGGAACCGTAAAGTTGCGAACGCGATCGATTCCAATTGTGCCATTTCCTCGATCGATAAGCTTGTACTGTGCCACATCTCCGGTTTCGCGACGATTGACAAACACAAATGAATTATTGCTCACCGGACTGCGATACACAGCGATTCCGTAAGCACTACGCTCATCTGGCGAGTAAGGCGGCGCAAACGGTTCAGACTGAAACAATGTTCCAATGCTGCTATCTGTGATGTCTTCTAGATACTGACCATTGGTTGCATTCGGATTAATTTTGAAGATCGCTAACTTGTCGTTGTTCCGATCGGTTGCGATCGCAATATCAGTTTTCACTCCACCTAGCTCGAAGTTGTATTGCAGATCCACATTGTTGTAGCGGATGTTCCCCGGATTGATCGATTGCACGAGAGCGCCACCCAAGTCATACACTCGCAATCCCCCATTTTTCACCGCAGTCACAACTAAACTCTTTCCAGCATCGATCGCATTTACATAGATAGCGGGATCATCCGCATCCGACTCTTGGATTTCGTCATCAAGCAGATCGGGGCGAGTTTCCACAGTGGGCGAAACTGTCGGAACAATCTCAGCATCCAAAGCAATGATTTGAGTAAACTGAGTTGGACTGAAATTATTGTCGCTCGTCACAATGAGCGATCGACGACCATCCGGCAACCGAGGACCAAAACTAATGCCTTCAATGTTGTCAGTTCCGGTCGCAAGTTCTAAATCATCAAAGTTGAGCAGCAATCGCTTCTGGACAGGTTGAATCTGTTCTAGAAGTGCTGGGCTGAGGGTGTTGAGCGAGTCGTAAAAACTAATATCGGTTGCACCTTGGAGACCAATTTCATAGAGTTTGATCGTATTGCCTGTGTTGCCAGGAGTTCCAACTGCACCTGTGGAAAACGATCGCTCTAAAGCTAGAAACGTTCCTCGATCGTCGATCGCTAACAGATCGACTAAACCATTGGTCGCGAAACCGTTCTCTGGATTGGGCGACAAGGCAACCGGATCAGTGATGTAAAGATATTCTTTTTCAGGTTGTCCGCTGATGAGATTGTATTGCACAATCCGATTGCGGCTTCCAGTTGTTAACGAGGCAACAGAACCATCTTGCACCAAAGCATTCTCGGTCGCGGTGAACAGAAAGGTCTGATCCGGCGTAATCGTCAAGCTCTCGAATGCCAGATTGTTCCGCACCCCAGACAATTGAATTTCTCCAGCATCTAATTGCCCATTTCCATTCGTGTCTTGAATCACAGGTAGGAACTTCGCGGGAATCGGCAGGGCGCGAATTTGTTGTCCGGTTGTGAGATTGAACTCATTGACAAAGGGATTCAGCACTCGATTGGCGCTGACCTCACCTTCAGAAGAGATAAATACCGTCGCGTTTTTAGTAAAAGCAATGCCTTCTGGATCGAGCGAATTTGCTGCAAAGGGATTACCGTTCGCATCCTTTAGTTGAGTGACATTTGTAAAATTGACATTGCCGCGATCGAGTTTGCCATCTTTCAGATCGATCGTGGCAGTGTAGAAGCGGGCGTTTGAAGAGCGATCGTCAGAAATCGCATAGTATTGATTGTTTTCCGCATCGTAGACGATTCCAGAAAGTCCACCCACAGCTACCGGAGTGCCGTTAATACTGCCTGCGGCTCCAGACGGTGTAAATCCAGTGGGAAAAATGTCTTGCCCTGCGAATTCAATTTCAATCCCAGTGCTTCCGGTTGAAATTGCACCGATTTGCACATCGACAAAGACCTGCCGATGATCAGAACTGGGAAACCCATTCCATAGTGCAGGATTGAACGTTCCCACTAGCGGAAAGAGCGGAGCAGTGTCTAGCGTCCAAAATACACCTGAGTTAACGATCGACAAATCACCCGAAGGCAACACATAATCCGCCCGCAGATTTCCCGGAGAACCATCAGCAAAGTCTGCGGTATCAAAGGCGGGATTCCCGCGCTGAGTCAGGTTACTTTGCCCCTGGAGTGTTGCCTGTTGCACAGCACCGGGACTTGTCGGAATAAAATTTGTATTGATATTAGGATTTTGCAACAGTTGCAGAATTGCATTGCGATCGCCCACTCGAAACGCATCGCCATCGTAAGCTTCGGCATTTTGGTCACCCATAATCACAAAGCTAGAACCTGTCTGCAATCCTCCAGTTCTGCCTTGATCATCATAGATATAGTCACTCTGTCCCGCGCTCACATAATCTGCCCAAAAGCGAATCTCATCATAGTTCCGCTTGCCGTTCCGGTCTTCGGGTCCATCAAACACCGGAGGAGTCGGATGGCTTGCGAGAACATGAACGGTTCGACCCTCGATCAAAATCGGCACATCCCAATGACTCTTAGAAGAAAGACGTAGAATCGCCTGTTCTTCTGGTGTGTAGAACTCAGTAAGATTTTCTTTAACGGTCGTATCCGGGTTATCTACGGTCGGATCATTGGTCAGCAAGTTTCCTGGCATATCTTTCCAGAGAAACGTTTGGAACGTGCGGACATTCTCCGCGTCGATCGGGTACTTCGACAGCAACACCATGCCGAACTGTCCAGGGAAATTTCCAAATCCAAACGCATCATCCCCGTACCCTGACGCACCGACCCCATCGACGATCGTGGTTACAGCAGCACCATTATTGTTCAAGTCAAATCCGGTCGGAATTCCTGTATTAGAAGGCGCAATGTAAAAGTAGGGATAATTAACCGGAGCTGCATCACTTTGAGAAACTGATAGAAAGTTCTGCTGAAAAAGTTCGACTGCTCGTTCTGGATCAGGGGTAAAGAAATCAAATTCATTAATCAGCAGTACATCAGGGTTTGTGCGCTGAATAATCTCTGCGACTGTTTTTGCCTGCTGAATTCTCACCGCTTGCGGCGTAGATGTGCCTCGACTATCAGAAATCACAGGGTCAGAGAAATCATGAATGATTTGACCCTCTGCGGCACGATTGAGCGACGCATTGAATTGGGAAAAACGAACAGTTTCAGACATAACTTTTACAGGTGAATGACAGAACGGAGGCTTTCTTGCTGTCTAGAAGAAACGGACTGTGATCAAGTTAAGTTAGTCAAACGAGTGAATCGCGATCGATAAAGAGCGGAATCGCACAAAGCCCAAAAAGGCATAACAAACCTCAGCCCTTCTTGAAGAAAGGGTGTGAAAAATTCTCTAGAAGGTTGCTTTCTAAAACTTGCGCTCAATGGCTTGACGCTTATCCTAGAATGTACTGAGACTTACCGACAGCACTCTAACATCAACTTTCTGTGGAACTCATGTTTTCTGGATCACAGCAACACTAAATATTTGTATGTTGATTGAATGAGTTAATGAAAGCTCTGTACGATCGTATTAATCATGAAGAGAAGAATAAAGCCTCGTTTGCTGAACGCTGCAATCTTTCTCAACGAAATTGATGATTAAGCACGGCGGGGATGCTCAATATCACTGAATCCTCGGAGTCCCTTACCTTTTGGCGACCCCTTGTAGACATCTGCTTGACGAACGGCATCCGCAAACTTTAAGCCTGTTCTCGTTTCAATTTCAGCCACAGGAACTTGAAAGTGATTAAATTCTCCAACTGGTAGCCGCTCGAATGGAATGTGATCTACAAACTTCTCTTGACTCACCACATACGCACTCGAAAAGAGTTTTTTTGCTCGATCGACGACTAAAACAATCTTCCAGAAAAATTGAGGAACCTGAATTCCTCGGTGAGTCACATCATTTTGCTGAAAGATTGGACCCGTAAAGACCGTTGCCAACAGATCTTCTTGATCTGTGTTGGTGAGAATAAAGTTCTCTAACCCCTGCCACAATTCTGCCGATTGATTGAACTCGAAGTATTGAGGGGAGCAATTGGTAAAGTGAAAAGTATCACTGTTTGCAAGTCTCGCTTCACGCTCTTCACCCCAGATTGGGTCTTGCCGACGCACCAAATGTCCACGATCGAAGAAATTTCCACCTGCTTCATTGCCATAAAAGCGATTACCAAGTTGAAAATCTTCAGGAAGACGCGGATCAAAGAACCATTCATCTTTTCCGCGTTCTAATCCGACCCACTGCTTGCCATCGATATTCACCGCCGTCACAAATGCTAAACGGCGAGTTTCACACATGACGATCGAGAAGTGTGTATAGTGCAGAACATTGTCTTGCGTTCCTGCGATCGTAGCAACTGGACCAAATGCCAATGCTATTGGAGTTAATTCTGGTAAAGGAACATTCACGCCTAGAAAATTAGGATCATAGCCTTTGCGTCCTTGATAGTAGCTGAGTGGGCGAATGCTACCATCAGAGCGATTAGTTTGAGAACGCTGCTGTTTGCGCTTCTCTAAGCTCAGACCACTCTCCTGAAGGGGATCAGGGGTTGAACTGACAACGCTTTCGCGTGGCGTTGTTCCTGGAAAAACTCGAATTCCTCTAGCATCTTGCAGCAAGGCTTGAATTAAACCGGAGGCAGAACCATTCAAATCAGATTGGTCTTTGCTGATGCGATCGAGAATTCTGCTGGTGCGGACTCCCTGATTCGCTACCCATTTGATTTTATCTTCGCTCAGTTTCTCTGCGGCTTCTCTTGTGACCCATTCACCGCCTGTTAGTTGAACTTCCTCAACTCCATCTTGAGTACGGCTTTCGACCACACTTTTATGATGGACTGCAACGACCTGCCAGTTATCATTCAGCACCGGAGATCCAGACGAACCAGGAGCCGTATCGCTGGCATACCAGAGAAAATTATCTTGCAGTGCATCTTGAGCATCACCGATTTTCAGCACTTTATTTTCTCGAATTGCAATCTGCTTGGGTTGTCCATTCGGATGCTGAATCACGGTGACAAATTCTTCGGGTTCTACTTTGTGCAACGTCGGATCGAGCCTTAAAAAGCCGTAGTCGCTCAGTGCAACTTGCTGATCTTCTGATTGTTCCGCCACAGCAACTAGCGTAAAATCTAGCTCAGCGTCCGTAACGAAAGCTTCTTGAGGGCTAAGCTGAAAAGTCTTACCATCGCGAATTCTGCCATTGATATCCATCTCATAGCTAAACTGCACCGATGCACGAGTTGCTTCATCGATCGAGTGAATCACATGATGATTCGTGATCAGTAGCCGAGGAGAAACTAGAAAACCAGTCCCCCAACTGCCATTCGACCCAAAGATATCTCCGACCCAAATTCTGCACACGGCGCGAGCCGCAAGGCTCCCTTTTTGTAGATAGTTCACGGGCAGAAGATCGTTGCGTCCTAACACACGCTCTAAGTCAAAAGAAGAGACACCAGAGCCACTGGCGGCGATATTATCAACTCGTCGAGCGAAAGCCGCGATCGAATCAGTGGTGCGATCGCGGCTTTCAACTTGAGCGAACAGCGGGTTTTCGGGTGAGGTTGGCTTCTGACTACGCAGGGCTTTGAGTTTGTCAAGAAACTGATCGTTGTAGGTTACGGTTTTGAGGGACATTGAAAAATTAGCTCCATTGCTTGTAGAGTTTCGCCTCAAACATAAATTTCCAAACTCTAAACAACCTGACTTCGTTGTGACAGTAGTTTCACTGTTTACGGGTAACAGAAGCTGAGGTTTGTTGTTCGGTGTTAGATTGATGTTTTTGCAACTGGCGTTCTAGTCGTTGGCGATCGACTTCTGTAGCGGGTACAAGGCGCTCTAGAAATCGAACAATCAATGGCAAAAAGCCAATCACGGCAACTACACCAAAGATATTGAACATCATTTGAGCATTGGCAATTTGTCGTCCAACATCTGCACCAGAAATCGCTAGGGTGAGTTGAGCCAATTGAGGAGCTAACAGAATGCCAATTGTAGCACTGACAAGATTGAAGAGCAAGTGAAACACACCTGTCCGTAGCGCATAGCTTCCGCGTCCGATTGTTGCAATCAGTGTATCTGCACAGGTTCCCACTTCTGCCCCCAGCATTAACGCAATGCCAGCAGGTAAAGCAATCAAGCCCGAACTCGCCAGCGTTACCACGATCGCGACGGTTGCTGAGGACGATTGCACAATCACGGTGAAGATGGCACCTACCAATGCTCCCAGTATTGGAGTCGTTCCTAACTGCTTCATCAGGCTCAGAAAGGGCGGGTAGTCTCGAAACGGCTCCATCGCGGCATCGATCGCTTCTAAACCATAAAACATCAAGCCAAATCCTAACAAAATAATACCGATCGTCTTCTGCCGCGCCGTTCGACCCAGAAATAGTACCAACAATCCCGCAAACATCAAAATAGGCACATAGAGTTCAATGTTGAGTGAAATAATCTGTGCGCCCACAGCAGTTCCAATGTTCGACCCCAGTACAACGCCGAGTGATTGAACAAAGGTCAGAATTCCTGCACTCACCATCGCGATCACAAGAATGATTGTGACCGACGAGGATTCTAAAAACGTTGTCGCTACAATTCCCGTGGCAACCCCAGCAAATCGATTGGTGGTAAATTTGCTCAATAAGTTTTTCATGCGTTCTTCACCCACGTCCTCCAGTCCTTCAGCTAGGCGTGTTACTCCGTAGATGAATAGCACTAATCCTGCAACTGCACCCATTGCGATTTTGAAGAAATCAACTACCTCAGCCTCTTGCTCTTCGGGCGTTAAAGGTCCAGGCTGTGCAAGATTTGTTGATTCAGACTTGGGTTGCTCTTGTGCAACTGCCGACGAGAGCACAGGTAATGGATTTAGAAATGGAACGTGGTCGGTGAATAAGGGCGGAAAAATCAGTAGAGTTAACGTTACTAGAGCAATACTCAAATAGTTGAACAGTTTTCGATTCAATCGCTTCAGAAGAAACATGACTATTTCTCACACTTTCAATAATTATGCAAGCAGAAAACGAGTAAACATAAACTAAGCGAGCGAATACGAATAGAATATTGAGTAAGACGATACTTGATCTCTTCTAAAAGATACATCTCATAATTCCTTTCTAGACAGAAACCTAAATTTATTTTCTATTTAGCCTGCCTTAATCTAATTGAATTCTACAAGAAAGGCTTCTAAACATAGCTTTACCTTTTCTATTAGAAATTTACACTCATACAACTGAATCGCCTAATGGCTCTTCAGCTCTCACTTTGAGCGGTATTCGATTTATACTCTTAACAAGCTCCATCTTGAAAGATAATCACTACTTAAACTAGCTCATCCTTCCTCTTAACTTTGACAGCTTACGAATTAAAACAGCACAGATTCTTGCAGCTAAATTGCTTCTGAAACATCAATATTTCAGCAATTCACTTCAAGACTTTGCTTTTTATTTCTTTATTTCATTCACCGGATTGGTTAGGTATGGCAAAGAATGTAATCCTTATGATTGGGGATGGTATGGGTTGGGAAATGGCTCGTGCTGCTTCAATTTATCAGCAGATTCAGCAGGGCAATCGAGGCAACACGCTAGATGATTTCTATACTTCTGGTTATGGCAGCAGCCTAAATTTTCAAAACCTTGAAAATAAAACCCTAGCCACAACGTATGGCACGACGATCGCAGATCAAAGAGGAACCTTCAGCACCGGAAACTCCGCCCTGCTGAACAACAATGAGCTAGGAGCCACCCTATTCCCCTCAATCAATTCTCCGACAGCATCGAACCCCCTTCGTCCTGGCTTTGAGTTTGACCCAACTTTCAATCCCGGAACAACCGCAACAGGTGGAGCAAGAATAAATCAGGGAGCAGTAGGAAATTTAGTCGGTTATGATCCCAGGCGAGGCGGTGCAGTTCCCTGGGACGCGGCTTATTATGGTGGCGAACTGCCTGTGGGTTTTGAGCGTGAATACATCAAGTACAGCTATCCCGACTCTGCTAATACCGCCACAACGCTATACACCGGAGTCAAGAGCTACAACAATGCGATCGCGGTTGACATCTACGAGCAACCCCTCGAAACTCTGCTTGTAACGGCTGCACAAAACAACAAGTCCACTGGATTAGTTAGCTCGGTTCCGATTGACCATGCGACACCAGGAGCCGCCGCTGCTACAGTTAATCGACGGGCAAAATACGATAGTGAATTTCCTGACATCGATAGCATCCTGCAACAGGAACTCCGAATCTATCAGCCCACAGTTTTGTTAGGTGGTGGACACCCACTCTCGAACACGCGCGATCCATTACCGGACGGAGTAGAGCCGCCCAATACGTTTGAGTTCATCACTGATGACACTTATCAGTATCTGAGAGATAATCCAACCGCTAACCGCTATGGTTATACCTTTCTAGAACGGGGAGAAAATGCGGCTGGAACTCTTGCCGATACAGCCACCAATCTTGATCCCAATGCAGGCGATCGCTTGTTGGGACTGTATGGTGCAAGAGGGCAAAACGGCAACCTACCAGTTAGCACTGCTAACGGGGACTACAGCAGAACCGGGTTGGATATGTTCAGCGTCTTTACGACACAAGGGCTAAATCCTGATACAAAACGACCGTTATTGCCGGGTGAAACGGACTTTGAATTTATTTCTCGTGAAGTCAACGAGAATCCAACGCTACAACAGTTATCGAAAGCAGCGCTTGACGTTCTGGGCAAGGACGAGGACGGCTTCTGGTTGATGATTGAGGGTGGTGACATTGATTGGGCTGCTCATGATAACAACATCGATAATCTCATTGGAACCGTCATCGATTTTGACAAAGCCGTTGGCTCGGTTGTGGAGTGGATTAACGCTAATGGAGGATGGGAGGAGAACTTGCTGATTGTGACTGCCGATCACGATCATTACTTCACGCTGAATCCGAACTATCCATCTTTACTACAAACAATCAGTGCCAAAGCTTTAACTGACATTGATGATCCCGCGATCGCTGGTAATTTCTGGGGATCTGATCCAAAAGTGAAATATGGCTGGGGCAATCACTCAAATCGTCCGGTTCCGGTTTATTACGAAGGAGCGGGTTCTGAGGCGTTGTCTAGCTTTATCGGGCAGGGCTATGAAAGCTATGGATTTGAGATTGCTGGATTGCCGGGTGTTGTGGATCAAAGCCAACTCTATAAAACCATGCTGACTGCAATCACTGGATCAACCGATCGTCCTTTAGCCAGCGGCACAATCTTTGGCGAAGAAGGCGATGATCTGATTTACGCAGATGTCACAGACGATACTATCTTTGCTGAAGAGGGAACGAACTACATCTATGCCAATCGTGGAAACAATACAGTTTATTCTGGCGCTGGCAATGACCTGATTTATGCAAGCTTTGGCGATGATTCAATCTATGCTGGCGAAGGCAATAACAGCGTTTTTGCGGGTGCTGGGCGCAACACAGTGTTTGCGGGTGCGGGTGATGATTACATTAGTACAGGAACGGGAGATGATCTGATTTATGCGGGAGATGGAGCGAACATCATTCAGTCAAGTTTAGGTAACGATACGATTATCAGCGGTTCTGGTAATAGCGTGATCGATAGCGGAACGGGCGACGATCGCGTTTTTGTCAATGGCGGAAACAATCGATTCGTGCTGAATGCTGGAGCAGGTTCGGTCACTATTTATGGTTTCACACCAGACTCAGTGTTTAATCGAGGCATTGGATTGTCTGCTTCGGGTAGTAATCCGGCTCCTGGGCTGAGCTTCAGTGTGAACAATGGAGATACGTTGGTGAATCTAGGGGACGACTTGCTGGCAACTCTCAAAGGTGTGCAGTTGAATGAATTGCCGATTGCCTAAATCTGCGATCGTCTTTCCCACTCTCTAAGATTTTTCAATTGTTCTCAAAGCTAACCTCTAAGGGAGCTAATAAACTGTTTTCCTTAGAGGTCAAACTTGCAATCAGAGTTACGGAACCATAGCAAAACTAGACCGTGTAATCGTGTTTGCCTCAACGCCTGTGAGAATTGCTAGCACGTCTCTAGATCGCGTTAGGCTGATCATAGTGCCAGTCGAACCAGATGAGATGGATAGTTGCTCAAATCGCAAATTGTTAGATAAGCCGAGGCGATCGACACCGACTTGGAAATCTGCGATCGTATCAGTTCCCGAACGGCGAGCAATCACGAAAGTATCGCGACCCGCATCCCCGCGTAAGAAGTCATCGCCTAAACCCCCATCGAGCAAGTCATCCCCATCGCCGCCGAAGAGTGAATCATTACCGCGATCGCCGAAGAGTGAATCATTGCCGAATCCACCTCGCAGAAGATCATTGCCGCTCAGTCCAAAGATTCGATCGTTTCCTCCTTGAGCATTAATCACATCATCCGAGTTATTGAAGCCGCTCACGGTGTTGTCTAGATCATTTAAGAACGTGACGGTGTTGCGGTTGAAGAGACGATTTAGGGTTGCATCTGCGTCAAATACATCGAAGCTATCTTCAATCTGAGTCTGTCCTGTAAATAGAATGTTGCCTAGATTGACCGAGGCTCCTGTTTCTGTTCGCAGATTGTCCAGTTGATCTAGCTGGAAGTTCTTCAGAGTGGCTTTTGTACTGCTCACACCCTCGAAGGTGATATCTAAATCGTTGCCGTTCTGAGTAAGCAATAGATTACGAGCTACTAAATCAGCACCAGAGAACTTTAGAGTGTCTGTCTCTGATTGAGTTGCAGCACTAGGGGTCACTCCTCGACCCACACCGCCAAAATTTGTAATCGTGATTTCATCACCCAGTTTCACCTCAAAAGTTCGCTGTCCTCTAGATCCATTTGGAAGTAGCGTAAAGCGAGAGATCACTGGGTCATGATCGCTGATTTGGTCTGCAAATTCTGAGTTGATGTGAACTACATCGAACTTTGCGTCTGCACCAAATAAATTGCGGCTGACCAAAATATGGTCTAAGACCTGAGAATTGCCGTCGAAAATGTAAGTGTATTGTTCATTCTCAGGCAGTGTGTCAAATAGATTGACCAATGCCTCATCACGAGTGAGAACCTGCAATGGCGGCGAGAATTGGAAATCGTTTAAGTCTCCAGCAACGACAACATTGGCATTGGCATCTAGCGCTAAAATGCGATCGACAAACTCACGAACAATCTGAGCTTGCTGCAATCGTTGTGCTTCGGTGGTTAATGTTGGTGGTTGGAATCGCCCAAAGAGTGGTTGATCGCCGCCTTTTGAGTTGAAGTGATTACCAATCACAAATACCTGATTCCCACCATTGAATAGAAACTCACCCACAAGTGGTTTACGAGAACTATTGAAGGCAGGATCAGTCGGATCAATGCGTCCAGGGCTTGCCGATAGTTCAATACCAGAAGCACCACTGATCACCGTTGCATCTACTAGAGAGCCACCACCAGCACGATCGACAAACGAAGCGCGATTCGGGTTGAATAAGAATCCTACTCGAATGTTTCCGCCCGGTTGTCCTCCGTCTTGATTGTTGACCGGATCGATTTGGCGGTATTCGTATCTCGGACCTCCAGCCGCTACGATCGCATCAATCAATCGCTGATAAGTAAGACTAGCATCCACGATTCCATTGTCCGCTGCTCCGCTATTGTCCTGAATTTCCTCAACACTTAGAATGTCCGGGGTTTTGAGATTGTTCACAATGCGATCGGCGAGTGCTGCAAATTTTTCCGCACCACTAGCAGGACTCAAGTTCTCAACATTGAACGTTGCAACCGTCAGTTGATTCTCGTCGCCTTGTAAAGCTGTCGTTTCTCGTGTTAGACCGCCAGAAATGACGCTGGGTAAAGCTTCTGTGTTCAACAGTTTGAAGTTGCCGAAGCTATAATCTAGAACGCCTTGAACGGGAGCAGAAAAGCGATCGCCCACATTGACATTTGGCGGATTGCTGACTAAGACATCATCAATGATGATTCGTTCTGGATTGAAATCATCAGGGCGAATATAAATCCCACCACGAGCCGTCCGAGAGCCTGCATTCGCGCCGTTGTCCGCTAGAACTGCAATTTCGCCAAAATCAGTGGTGGGACTGACTGCAACCGCGTCATTCACCTGTACGCGCATTCCTTCCAAGCTTTCATAGAAGTCAATTCCATTCGTGCTTGGATCAAAGCGAGAACCTGAATTTTCTACACTACCACCAACAGCACCGCTGCTAATGACTTGATTGGGCGGAATTCGTCCACCTGCGCCAACGATCGTAGAATCCGGTAAAGAATTGCCACTAGAAGCGATTCGGAAGGTCGCGGTAGCATTACCTGATCCGCCGATTTGAGTTGTAGTGAGATTTGCGCTTGTTGCTCCACCAGGACGAAACTCGCTCACAACTCCATTGACGAGAACAGAATCGCCCACTGCGATGACAGGACGAGTATTCGTGAACACAAAGACCCCTTCTGAAGTAGCAGGATTGCTATCGGGAGTAGGATCTTGAATGTAGAAGCCATTGCTGCGGATTGCCGTCACAATACCCGCTACATTGTTAACAGTTTTGCCTTCAAGGGGCGATCGATGAGCAGTTCCTTGAATGTCGCTAATTCGAGTCGGAGGAGTGAATTCAAAGATCGAAGTGGTATTACTAATCTCGTTCGTTACAACTAGCAACGGCTTTCCGTTCGGGCTGTTTTGAGCAGAGATGAATGTCAAACCTTCAGGACCAGAATCAGTGCGACCAGAGGTCGGATCAATCGTAAGGTCACGAACATTAACATATTCTACGAAAGCAGGCTTACGCGGATTTGTAACCTCATAAATCATCACGCCACCGATGCGCTCTAAACCAATGAAAGCATAGATACGATCGTTAATCGTTTCAACCACAACCGCTTCAGGTTCAGGTCCTTTGTTGTCGCTGCGATTGTCAAAATTATTGGCAGCATTATCAGAGTTAAAGTTTCGGGGCAATAGATTTGCGGTAATCTGCTCGAACTGATCGCCGCTATCAAACACAAGATTTCCGCTCGTATCGCGAATGGAAAACGATCGACCACCGAATACTTCAATTCGATCGAACAATCCATCTCCGTTGATGTCATCTGTTGCATTCGTGACGTTCAAGCGTCCTAAATTTGCATCCAGCTTCAAATCAGTGGCATTCGGGAATGCAGTTTGATCAAGGCGATAGTTACTACTACCCACACGCACTTCTTCAGTGAATCCAGGATAGTCACGCGCATCCCCTTCATTGGCAGTAATCACAAACGTTTCACCATTGACGGTAAAACTCGCGATCGCATCCGGTTGATACATTCCAAAGACAGGCTGATTGCGAATGTTAATGCCACTATCACGATCGCTGGGATCTAATCTATTGCTTTGATTAAAATCAATGATGCCAAGCTTAATTGTAGAAGGAACCGTTGCACCTGATAAAACACCATCTTTTGCAGTGCTACCACCGACTCCAAAATCATTGTCGTTGATCACTGCGATCGTGTCTGCATCAATTCGTGCAAGTCCCTCTAGTTTTTCAATGCCTGTGTAACCTAGAGCCGCAGCATTCGTCACTAGGCGTTTATTAACAGGTCGAAGATTTGCGGTCGTTAATTCTGCAACAGTTAATTGCTCGATCGTTTTTCCGCCAACGTTGCCAAGTCCATTGATGTTAGCTGCACCTTTGAGATCAATTTCATAGAGCAACTTGTTCGCGTTTGTACCACTGCGATCGTCGCGCTCAACTACTAAGAACTTGCCGTTACCAAGTGAGACAGCATCCCCGATCTTGTCAGTTCTAGCGTTTCCACTGCCGCTAATATCATCCAAGATGTAGAGGTATTCGCCCGTGACAGATTTCGTTGAGATATCGAACTCTAAAATTCTTAGATTTCGGGAATTTCGAGAAGTACTATCGTTTGCGGTGTCGGGATTGTCGATCGCGCTTTGAATAAACGCATAAAGCTTGTTGCCTTCGAGTGCTACAGCTTCAAATCCCCGATTGTTTCGACGTTGGGCGTAGACCTCTGGTAAAACAGGTGTTCCAAATGTACCATCAGAAGTCGGAGAACCTTGGGGAATAAAGCGATCGATTAGTCGCCCTTGCGGGTCAAAATGATAGATAGCTGGACGATACTCATCCACGAGCCAGAATGTACTATCTGGTGCAACAGCAAGCCCTTCAAAATCGCCTCCCAGTCGATCATCTTGTAGGCGGTTGCCAAATAGATCGATCGGCACTTCATCTGTGAATGCAGTTCCTGTGGCTCCCGCTTGAATGTTTGGCAAGCCTGTGAGCGGTGTGCCATCGGGGCGACTTAAACCAATGCGCTCTGTGAACGTAATTTCACCCGAAGCCTGATTTAACTCAAATCGAATGAGTTGTGGCTGGAAATTCGGCAGTGCAAACGGGCGACCCTGATCGCCAGGTTCACCATTCGGACCGCGATCGGTATGTGTAATAAATTTGAAATTGCCATTTGCCGCAATCCCTTCAAAGACCAATCCAGAAAAGCCACCCAGTCGGATGTTTTGTCCGGCTGTTGTTTGAGTGGGATTGTTCGGATTGACTGTTGCGGTTGTTCCGAGAACAGGAAGGTCTTTGAACTCATAAGTTTTCAGCGTTGGTAAACCTTTGCTATGATCCTTCAAACCCAAAGGGAGAAGACTTGTTACTTTCGATGTCGCAATATCAACCACTGCGATCGCATTATTTTCCTGCAACGTCACCCAAGCCGTTTTATTATCGCCTGAAATTGTGATGTACTCAGGCTCCAAATCTTGCGCTACGGTTGCATTCGGTCCTGTGATGCGAATACCTTTTGCTTGTAAATCTGCTTTTAGAGCATTAAAACTCTCGAATCCCGCAGTATTCACGGTTGCATTCACGACTCCATTACTCAAGTCGATAATGCTAACAGAACCAACTGGATCAACCGAATTAGCTTGATTATAGCTATTCGGTTCGCCCTCATTTGCCACTAAAACCTTTGTTCCATCCGGGCTAAACGTCAGCATATCTGGCAATGCGCCAACGGTGACAGCATTTTGGAAAGTGCCATCTGCTCTGAAGAAAACAACTCGACCGGGATCAGTTTTAGTCGTCGCTTCAACTGCGATCGCAACCAAACCATTGCTTACAGCAACACTATTTGCACCCGCACCATAGGCTGAGAGATCAATCTCCTGTGCCAGAGTCGGATTGTTCGGATTGCTGATATCTAGCACCTGCATCGTTGACCGACCAGACACGACAAACAAGCGTTTCGTGCCTGCGTCGTAAGCAGAAATTTCTGAGCCAGTGCCTGAAAATGTTCCAATCTTCCGGAGTGCGCTTGTAGCACCCGAAAGATTGTTTGTGAACTCAGCGGCAACCCCTAAATTCCGAATGCGTGAGTCTGCGATCGGGCTAACATCAGCGGCATTAAAAGTGTCGATCGCTTCTAAATATTCCGCAAAAGCATCTTGTTCACTTCCGTTCGCCGCAAAAGTCGCTTCCCCAGTACGTGGAACATTGGCGTTGACTAGATCTAACCGATTGGCAAGTGTCGGATTTGCTGCAACAATTTGCGGGAATGGATAACCATCGCCTCCCGTCGCTGCGCCAGTTTCGCCGACTAAGAAGTTCAGCGTCACCATGCGAAACGTGCGATTCGGGTCGCCGACAATCTGCCCATCTAGAACGACTTGATCGATTGGGTTGCCGTTCTCATCGGTGATTGCAAGAGAACGAACGCGATCGCCAACTGTTGTTGCAGTTCGAGCCGTTCGAGCGGGATCAAAGCTAAATCGAAATCCTCCAACCTGTGGGAAAGCTCCAGGAGTTGCGCCAGAACGAACACCAGAAACGCCATGCTCAACTAACTCTTTAAGTTGTGCGGCAGTGACGGTTACTAAGGTTAATCCATTGTTAAAGCGGAGGGAATTTTCGATATCGAGTTGAGAAATTTGTCCTTCTTGTTTTCCAGACAGCGGATTCGCAGCAGGAGGTAATCGATCGACAGCTCCCGTTGCTCCTCCTGCACCGCTGACTTGTCCAATATTATCTCGAATGCCGCCACCGTTTTTGAGCGAGATCACAACACTCGAATCGACCTCTCTGGCAACAAATAGATTTGCATCCGCTGTCAGGTTGCCTAAGTTCGTCTCCTGAGTCCGAACATCTTCACGAGTCCCATTAAGAAAGACACTGGTACTTCCAAAGATAGTGCGATCTTTAGGCACAACCACTTGATCTCGCAGAGTTTGAGCAATTGCTACAACTTCAGGATCAGGTGTTCCCGGATTGGTGGCAATCAGTGCAGAAACATTTGCATCATCTGTTGCGTAAGCGCCATTAATTACAGAATCAAGTTTAGATAGATCAATATTGCCTTGTGCATCAAATTCAGCAACTAACCGTCCTACATATTCATAGTTCGCAGCGGTGTTCAGAACTAACACTGATCCCGTTGGAGACTGTTCAATCAATGGATAAATTCCACCTGCGGTATCTCCGGGACGAATGCGATCGTTGTCATCTGCCAGCAATGTGTGAGATCCACCCGCAATGATAATATCAACGTTTGACAAGCGTTTTGCTAGCTCTCGCTCAATGAACAACTGCTGCATATGCGCTAACACAACAACTTTGTTCACGCCTGCACTGGTCAGATTATTCACTTCCGTTTGAATAATTTGAGTCAAGGCATCAAGCTGTTCCGGGGTTGGTGCTCCAGCAAAGGGTTGAGGCGTAACAATAATGTTTTGCCCTGGTGACGAAATCGAGGGCAGTGTGGGCGTTGTCGCTCCAATAATGCCAACTCGTTCACCGTCGATCGTCACAACAACGCTCTTCGCGATGCTATTCGGGCGAGGAGCTTGTCCGTCAGGGACAATAAACCGATTCAGGTTCGTGTCTCTCGAAAAATCTAAATTTGTGCTGAGGTAGGGAAATTGGCTTCCTCGATAGCCTTGATCAGCGCCGATTAAAGTGGAAACGGTGTTAGGTCCGAGATCAAATTCATGATTTCCAAACGCCGAAACTTGAAAGCCAATCTCATTTAAGATGCTGATGTCTGCCCGCCCAACGCCTTCGCGACCCAACACTTGTCGCAGTGCTGGGTCACTCGCTGCCGAAAAGAAGGGACCAGGAATATAGTTATCACCCGAAGACAGAAGAAGTGTGTTTGCGTAGTCGTCTCTTAGAGCATTAATAACGGTTGAAAAGTTGACTGCATCCGTAATTGCCGGAATACCAGCTTCAAAATCAGAGGCGTGCAAAATTTGAAGTTGAAATGCCATCGTTCGTGTCTTGGGTTGAATGTGTGCGGACTTCAGAGCGCAATAGCCTGACAGATCACATTCATCTCATACAAACTTTAAGGAATTGCTAACGTCTCTTTAATGCTCTGTGCAATTACTGAAACCTCACTTCCGCTTGATGTTCATAAAGACTCTGTGAACTTCGCAATCTTCTCTCTCTAGATGGATGAAAGGGAGGCGCTTCAGCATTGAAAAATGTGCTGAGTTAATCGAAGATTAAAAGATGACCAGTGCAGCTCGTTTAATTACAATCGAAGTGACTTTATATGATTCTGTGGCTGCATCCGAAGAAGCGATCCTGGTAGCTTTGAACAATCACGGCTATCCATCAGTTGGATTGTGACTGAGGTTGATGTCGATCGACAAATTGCGATCGTGGATGCGCTCATTCTCGGTCAAACCGAGACGAATCAGGAATAATTTTGGTTTGTGGCTTTGATGTGATCTGAACGACACCAGAAATGCTGCTAACTATGCTTTCGGTAGCTTTTGATAAAGCCTGAGATTAGCCGCTCAACTTACGATCGCTTTTTCTTAACTAATTAATTAAATGAACTTAATGTTTTTTTTACTACAGCGTTTTACGCTTGGGACAGTCTTTATAATGCTGAAGAGTTGTTCAAAATAGCAGTTATGGTACATGCCAATCTGTTGAGAGGAAAGCTCTATTCTTTTATGGCTGCTCATTCACAGCGCGTTTCATGACTTCAAGATTCGAGCAAGGTTCCCAGAATACTCATATTGCTATTTTTGTTCCCTCACTTGCGATCGGTGGAGCACAGCGAGTTGCATTGAATCTTGCTCATGCCTTGGTTGATCGGGGCTTCAACGTTGATTTAGTGCTGCAAGAGGCAGGTGGGGCATTTTTAAACCAAGTCGATGCGCGAGTCAGAATCATTAATTTTACAAGCCCTGGTATTGTGGGCAGATTTTGTGGACTGAAACAGTATTTTCAGCGCGAACAGCCGACCGTTTTACTTTCCATTCTCGACAACATCAACGTTGCTTCCTTTGCCAAACACGTATCTGGTGTCTCAACTCGCGTCATTGTTAGCCTACACATCAACTTGCCCGAACCTGTTGAAGACTTGAAGACCTGGATCAAGCCTTTTCTGATTCGCTATTCCTACCGTCTGGCAGACGGAATTGTTGCAGTTTCTAGCGGCGTTGCCAAGAGCATTGCATCGATTACAGGAATATCACTACAACAGATTCATGTGATCCCGAATCCGATTACGATGCCTTCTATAGAACTGAATAAAATATCGCATCCTTGGCTTGAGCCTGGACAACTGCCAGTCATTTTGGGGGCTGGACGACTAGTAAAAGACAAAGATTTTGGCACCCTGATTCGAGCATTTGCGATCGTGCGTCAGCAGTTACCCTGTCGTTTGATGATCTTAGGTGATGGGGAGCAAAGACCGCAGTTAGAAGCGCTGATCCGTCAAATGGACATTGATTCCTGTGTTGCCTTGCCAGGATTTGTCGAAAATCCCTATCCGTATATGGCAGGAGCTTCCGTCTTTGTGCTTTCGTCTGTGATCGAAGCGTTTGGCAATGTTTTAGTTGAATCAATGGCAGTCGGAACGCCAGTTGTGGCAACAAATTGTGGAAGCGGACCGACGGAAATTCTAGAGGCTGGAAAGTATGGACGGCTTGTATCGATCGCGAATCCAAACGAGCTTGCCGAAGGGATTCTCGCAACCCTTCGCGACCCGCTCAACGCTGAACTACTCAAACAACGCGCCAAAGCATTTGCGATCGAGCGGATTATTCATCAATATGTTCAAGTCTTAGATGTTTCAACCCAACAGGAATCAAAAAAGCAGCTTGTAGACTACAAGTGAATTAATTCTTTGCATAAATCAGTAAGCTTTCGTACTGATCAATCTGCTTAATTTTTCCTGCTGCTTCAAACGTTTGAACGATCGATTTAGCCGCTTGCCACTTTTGCGAACCTAAATAAAAGAGAATTCTTCCCTCTGGATTCAGTTTATCTAAAAATAATTGCAGCAGGGTTGCATCATTTTGGTGAATGAGAGAAGCATTCTCAGGCAGATAGAACTCACACAAGTGAAATAAAGTCACAAGGTCGAAAGTCGGCAGCGTATGAGCCGTCAGGGTGTAGATGTCAGCAAATAAAACTTTGTAGTATTTCGGGAGTTCTGTGTTCTTTAACACCAATTGAACATAGCTCTGATGTTCGGGAGCAGATGCGGTGATGCCGAAAATTTCATTGGGTTGATCAAATTGTTGATTCTGAAGCCCCACGAAATGATGCTCTCCGGTTCCGAAGTGAAAAATACTTTTGCTCTGAATGTTGTGCTGTTTGAGATATTCAACAAACTGAATATCACACGGACAAGAATCAGGTTGGAGCACCCACGACGATCGGGCTTGATAGAGCGACATCCCAATTCCATTCGGCAAATCTGGGCGCTGAATCTTTGAGTAATATAACTTTCGCACGATCGGATTCCGAGCCGCAGATCGACGCAGAGATCGAACAATGCCGTTAAACCGATCAGAATTTGAATCGTCTACAGTCATAGTCTTTTGGGTAAATGCTGAATGAAATCTGAACACATTGCAATAGGGCAATATTAAGGTAAATCATTTTGCTTTATATGTTGTCTAGATCACTTGAATCTATCTCTTCTGTAAGATGTAGCGCGATCGCACAACATCTAAATTTTGATTTAGAACTCTTACAACTGGTAAGCATACTATGAGCGATAGTGTTTCTAACAAGAAAGATATTCCCTTTCAAACTCCTAATCCAACTGAGTTAAAACAAGCTGCAAAAAAAGACCCTTTGCAGCAAGAATACTTGAGTTCTAATGAAGCCACAGTTGCAGATGTTCCACCGCAAGGGCAGAATGTTGACCAACCTGATCCTCTAGACGATGAGAACTCTGAGGCACGTCAAGCAAATCAAGTCATTCGCACTAACATCTCCGGGCATTAATAGCGAGTATTTTCCTTTATAGTTTTTGCATCGCTTGAACAAAAAATAACTCTGTTGAACTCCGATAGGGATTAAGAAAACCAAAGGGCAGAATTGATAGCTGGGATTGATAAATCCGAATTGCTCTCTGCTTCTCTGTACTCACAGCCTCAATGTTCAAGCGATGGACACCTGCCAAATCTTGCCGTTTTAGCTGTGATAGAAATGGACGCTCCCAAAACAGCCAGATCGGATATTGGAATCGTGTGATTTCAGAGGAGACTGCCGCGGTTGCAGTGTGGGCGAGTTGACAGGCTGCCTCGTGATCCTGATGTCCATCTTTAGCATGAGGAACATAGATTTCCTCAGCCTCATAGTGTTTTATCAACTGCTGCAATTGAGTGACTAAATTCTGCTGATCAGATTCGGAAAGATCCTGTAGCTTACCATCGGGATAATTGAGAAAATAGAGATCTGAGGCTGAAACACCTAAGATATTCAAAGCTAGGATCGCTTCTTGGCGGCGTAAATTGACTTCATATTCGTAATTCGTGAACGATGTACAAGTTCCGCCCCCATCCGTGAGAAAGACAACTGCAACCCGAACGTCCAGTTGGCGCTTCAGTGCAATCAACCCACCACAGCCCAACGTTTCATCGTCTTGGTGCGGAGCAACGATCAGGCAAGGTCGATCGCTCACCGTCATCTCTCGACTACTGTAATGCCTGAACCAATACGACAAACTATTGAAACGCAAGGTTTGAGCGAGACGAGTCAATTTCTTAATCATCAGCATCAGCCCTGGTTGAACGAATAGCAGTGTTTAATTCTCCTGCAACCGCAGGCATGGCATACAAAGCTTCTAGCAATTCAACTGGAGACTGAAATGGGTAGATCATTTGCAAAACCCTTTTGCGGAACAGGTGAACGAATCAAAAATGTGAGAATGGCTTTGACAATTCCTAATTTTGAAATATTGATTGCCGCAATTTTATAGTCTTTACTAAGCACTCATACATTAGGCTTTGAGGGTTAAGATGTGCCTAATGCTTGTTCAAGAGTACTTTAAGTTAGACTAGATTTTAGAATTGTTAGAGTGTTGTGTTCGTGTTTCGTAGCAACATAGCGATCGTTTGCAAAGACTGTAGAGTAAAAAAATCTTGGCTCTTCGATCTCTAGGGCGTGTTTTGAAACCCTTCGCTTCGATCGCTCTCGCCCCGAATTCCACTCCGAAGCAGATTAGCAACGCAGTGAGGAGGCTTTAAAACAATCCCTTACGGCTTTCTGTATCAAGAGAGAGCTTACTCAAGTACTGATGCCAATTGATACCTGTTTATTCCTTTGTATGTTGTGCTCTTTCCAACGCAAACGAATACAGCAAAAGTTGCTTCAGTGATTTTTGTAAATCTGTAATTTTTTTCTGTAAATACGGTATTCTGTAAATGCGCTTTTCTGTAAATACAGAACAGTACTTCTTTAGCGTCGTAGCGCAAAACATAGATACTTAGGTAGACGAGCGAATAGAAACATGGCAAGGAAAAAAGTCAAAGTGGATGCACCTTCTGAAACACTTTCTACGGAAGACATTGCTCAAGTCCAAAACGAAGCAGTCACACCGGTTCCAGAAGTAGCCCTTCCAGTCGTAGATCCTGGCATTACTGAAGAACCTGGAGCAGAAAAATCAGCCCGTATTGCCAAGAAGAGCGCAGCTAAATCGCGATCGACTGAACCTTTCGCTGAGGAAACGACTCCCGTTGCTAACAGGTTGGTCAAAGAAAAAGAGCAGGTTGCCGAGCTTACTGTGGCGGAAGAGTCGGTGGCAGAAAACCAGATTCATACTGCTGGGAAAGCAACGAACCTGCAAACGATCGAGCCTGTCACTGAGGAAGCTGCTCCAGTTACTAAAAAGGCAGCAAAAGAAAAAGAGCAAGCTTCTGGAAAGGCAGTCAAGATGAAGCGGCTTACCTTAGACATTCCGAAACCGCTACATAAAGCGATCAAAGCGCAGGCTGTTGAAGAAGGAATCTCGATCGTCGATATGCTAAGAACGTTGCTGGAGCATCACTACGGAAAATAAATTCTCAGCATTCTAACCTTCTCCAACTGGTGATAGCCGACAAGATCAGAATCGTGTGGTCGCGATCATTACTTGCCCGAACAGAAGCGGTATTGAATCAAAAAACAAGCTAAGAAAGCTGAATTTTTCTTTGACATCACCCAATCGTTGTTCTTAGAATAGAATCAAGCAAATCGCAGCCGTAAAGCTATGACCGAGAACATCCAGCCTGAAGCGTCTGAGTTTATTTTGGTCTGCGGTTTAGGTAGTTTGGGGCAGCAGTGCGTTCGCTACCTCAAGGAATTTGGGGTAAGGGTGATTGCGATCGAAGAAGCTACAAGCAAAAGCTGGGAAATGGCGGAACTACCGACGCTGTTAGATGATTTAGTCATTGGAGACTGTCGGCAACTGGACGTACTTCAACGAGCGAAAATTACCCAATGCCACGCAATTTTATTAGTAACAAGTAGTGAAACGGTGAATGTGCAGGCGGCTTTTGTGGCGCGATCGCTTAATTCTACCGTTCGCCTCGTGATTCGCTCTGACCAGCAAAACTTGAATCAGCTTTTAGAACAGCAACTTGGAAACTTTGTTGCCTTTGAAGCGACACAACTGCCCGCGCCAGCATTTGCTCTAGCTGCACTCAAACAGGAAACGGTTGGATTGTTTCGCTTAAGCAATCAACTCGTGCGGATCGTGCAGCAGCAAATTGTACCAGATCACGCTTGGTGCGATCGCCGTAAACTGTATGAACTCAATAGCTCTACTCGAATTGTTCTGTCCTGCAATCAATCTGCCTTTCATGATTGGGATCGAGAGCGAATCATTAGCGCAGGAGATACGATCGCTTACGCTGAAGTGGCTGAAATCCCACAGCAAAGACGGCACAAAAAATCACAGCAGAAAATAGATTTTTCAACTGTTGTAAGTTTATTCAAAAATCAAAGTATCAAACAAGGATTACAACCGATCTGGCAAAGTAGCAGCCAAACTCAGAAAGTCGCGATCGTCTCAGGGGCAACGATCGGCTCATTAACCTTACTCGGAACGCTACTTTTCTGGTGGCATTACCCGAACCTCACACTTCAGGATGCGTTCTTTACCACTGCGATTCTACTGCTCGGTGGCTATGGTGACTTATTTGGGCAAGTCAGACTAGAGCTACCGATCCCGCTAGGATTGAGGGTCTTTAGCTTAGTGCTGGCGATCGCAGGTACTGCTTTTGTCGGTGTTCTCTATGCGCTCTTGACAGAACGCTTACTTACTGCCAAATTTCAATTGCTCAAGCGTCGTCCACCCGTTCCTAATGATGACCATATTCTCATTGTTGGACTGGGGCGAGTAGGGCAGCGCATTGCTACTCTACTTCAGGAAATGAAACAGCCTTTAGTCGGCATTCACAGTACCGCGATCGAACCCACAGTTTTACCAACGATGCCGTTGTTAACTGGCAAACTCACCAGTATTTTAGCCAAAGCAAATTTACGCACTGCCAAGAGCCTGATTGTTTGCACCGATGATGAAGTCGCGAATTTGGAAATTGCATTGACGGCGCGGGAACAGAATCCAAGACTCAATCTAGTGATTCGCATTTTTGATCCACGCTTTGGGAACAGTATTCGCCAACTCCTTCCCTATGCAAGAGTGCTGGGCGCTTATCGCTTGTCTGCGGCAGCATTTGCAGCAGCAGCATTTGGTGAGACCATCCTGAATCTGTTTCGCCTAAATCGACAAACCGTATTAGTCGCCGAATATCAAATTACTGAGACTGATACATTGCACGGACATCTGCTCTCAGATGTGAGCTATGGGTATGGTATTGTGCCCATTTTGTATCAATCTGCCCAACTGGAGCCAGAGCAATGGATGCCTTCGGCTGATCTGCGTCTGGGAAATGGCGATCGCTTAGTTGTCATTGCCACAATGGAAGGCTTACGCAATGTAGAACAAGGGAAAATAGCAGCGAAGACTTGGCGAGTGCGTGTGACTAAAGTTCTGACGAAAGACGCACAGTTTGATAGCATTATGGCGATCGCACGAATCACAGGCTGCGAGATTGAGATCGCTACTCAATCGATGAAGACTCTACCTACAATGCTGCCCGTGCTGCTCTACTCTCATCAAGCGCAGCGTCTTGTACTGCAACTCAAGCGGGTACAGGCGATCGCTGAAGCGTTCCCAGATGTTTCATTTTCTTGATGAGTTATACTTTGGTTCATGCCATTTCCGTGCAAGTCTGCCAGGGACAGCAGCAAGGCAAAGTCGTATGGATTGGGTCTGATGCAATTCCACCAACGCAGATTCAGTCGCTCTACACCTTTCCCGCCAAGATCCAGATCGATCGTCAAACGTTGCAGGTGGGAGAGCGTTCGATTCGATTACAGTCGGGAATGTCGCTGGTGGCGAACGTCAAACTGCGAAGATTCTGCCTTATCTCACCACCGTAGCGATGAGGGGGGCGGTTTTCGTTGCAGGAGTCACCTCATTGCTGACGCACTCATTTCCACATCAATCAGGACTAATGATATCAGCGATCGTAGGGGTCGTGGCGGGATGTGTGATCGAGCGGAAATTCAACCGAGGTGAAGCATGAACGAAGCAGCGTTGATCGTAGGAATGGCATTGCTGACTTTCAGCTTGCGGTATGCGCTATTGGGGATGAGTGGGCGGATTTTACTATCGCCAAAATTAAGGAATGCGTTGCGCTATGTGCCGCCAAGCGTTCTGAGTGCGATCGTGGTTCCAACCGTGGTGATGCCAGTAGACGACACGGTGCTGAATGCTCGGTTGATGGGTGCGATTGCAGCGATCGTCGTTGGTTATCGAACGAAAAATCTCTTGCTGACTATCCTGGCAGGGATGTTGGTATTTTTTCTTTGGCAATGGCTCGTTCGTTAATCCTGACCTATTGCTGAAAGAAGTCGCAAGATGTACGACTTTGCGTTACGCTGAGAAGCCGATTTACTCAAGTGTGAAGATGGGTTCATCCTCGCGTACTTTTGCGCTCGTTTCTGGGTGTTTCGCTGCTTTGGGTTGGGGATTGACGGGCACATTCGTCAAACTTCTCCCCCATTTCACAACGTTGGAAGTTCTAGCACTTCGATTAGTGGTTGCAGTTCTGGTGACACTTCCAATTCTGGTCATCAATCAATCCCTAAGAATTCAATTTCTGAGGCTGATTCAAACTCGAATCGGGCTAGGGTTATCGAGTTTGATGGTGTTTTACTATTGGTTCGCAGTACGAGCCTTTCAGCTTGCACCTGTGAGTGATGTCGTTTTAATTGTGGGACTTTCGCCGCTGATCGGGTTGGCGATGAAAGTGGTACTGCGAAAACCTGTGGCGATTCGAGAAGGTGTTGGAGCCTTCACTGCGTTCTTTGGGTTGGTGCTGTTTGTTCTACCAAAACTGCAAGGAACTGGCGATCGCTCAACCTATTTAACCGGGTTGTTCTTTGCACTGCTTTCGGCTTGTGTCTCACTCGGCTATGTGTCTTGGTTCAAGCATTCTGCTAGTCAAAACAGCAGTTTGAATCCGGTTGCAGTGGCATTCACAACATTTCTATTAGGCTCGATCGTGATTGCCCCGATCGCAGTTGTTTCCTCACCGGATTGGATGTCTCATCTGGGCACAACAAATGCAGGCTGGATCGCGTTAGGACTTGGAACATTATCTACAGTTGTCCCAACGCTCTGTTACAGCTATGCGGCAAAACATCTTTCGCCGATTTTAACGACAACCTTAAATCTATTAACTCCGATTTTTGCTGCGATCGTTGCAGTTCTACTTCTAAAAGAACCATTTCCACTGTTGAGCCTGATGGGAGCCGTGCTGATTATCACAGGAATCTTGTTGCTGTCATCGCCTCAACCTGGAACGAATCGGTAAACTTCAACGAATCGAGAACCGGAATAAGGCGAACGTGGGAAATTAACTCTCACTTAAACGAAAATATGACAAAAATTCTGCACTTGCAAGCCGGGTGAACTGCTATTGATTCCAGCTGGTGTTCAGTACTCATCACACTGGTATGGGGCGGGCGACTTTTCCCTACTTGGCTTTTCTCCCAAGTTTTTTGAGCAGATTGCCCAGGAGACTGTTCGACTGAAACGAGTGGAATTAATTCCACAAGTCGGAATTCGCGATCGCTTAATCGAACAAATTGGACTCGCACTGAAAGCAGATATCGAGGCACAGTACCCAGCAGGTCGAATCTTTGGTGAATCTTTAGCGACTGGGTTAGTGATTCATCTACTCAAGCAATATGCAGTCTGGCAACCTCGTGATCGCGATGATAGTCAATTGTCCAAACCTCAATTGCAGAAAGTATCTGATTACATCCTCGATCGTCTCGATCAAGACTTGAGCTTGTCAGAACTGGCGAATGTCTTAAACCTGAGCCAGTACCATTTCTCTCGGTTGTTCAAACAGTCAACAGGTATGGCTCCGCATCAATACCTCACACGCTGCCGGATCGATCGTGCCAAGCAATTATTACTTAATACGCAGATGTCGATCTCTGAAATTGCCTTTGCCGTCGGCTTCAACAATCACAGTTCGTTTACGAGGCTTTTTCGTCAATTGGTCGGAGTGACTCCCAAAGAATTTAGAGCAAGTTGAGCAAGAACCGCACAGAGTTGAGCAAGTTCCGTCAAGCATCGGGTAGAGCAACACCGCTACACTCAGCGTACTGCCACTGAGAGACAGCCAATCCAAAAGGTGAGCTTTCTCTTAGGAAAATCCTTTGCTCAACAGAACAATTATGACAACACTCAAAACGGGTGAAAAAACACCAAAATCTGGAACCGCTCAAAAGGACAAGAAACCTTTCAAACTGAGCCTGCAACAAAAGAACTGGGTGCTATCCTTTCACATCGGCTTTGCAACTTTGTGGACGGGCGCAGTTCTTAGTATGTTTCTGATCGCGTTCCGAAACAAAGACACCGCCAATCCTGATATTTTGTTTGCGCTCAATTCCGTGATTAACCTGCTCGATGATTTTGTGGTGATTCCGTCTGCGATCGGCTCAGTCATCACGGCAACGAGCTTGTGTTGGCAGACAAACTACGGGTTTTTCAAGTTCTACTGGGTGATTACAAAATGGGTTCTCTCGACTGCCCTGATTGTCTTTGGAACGTTTTGTTTATTTCCTTGGGCAAATGAAGCGACGGCGATTTCGAGTACAGCAGGACTGCGATCGTTTCAGAATCCGATCTACTCGTTTGATGCGATTGGTGTGCTTCTCGGAACGCTAATTCAGGTGCTATTTCTATTTGTCATTGTTGGAATTTCTGTGCTTAAACCTTGGGGCAGGCGTGCTACGAAAGAAAAGCAAGCAAAACCATCCGCTGCAAGTTAAGGTTTTGCTGATTTCTCCTGTGAAATTTTGCGCCACTACCGACTCCATTGAAGATTCTGAGTTCTTACCGCAGCACTTTCTTCAGGAAGAGTCGGCGATGTCCTATCGGAAAATCTGGTAACTCACCAAACACAGTATAACCAAGCTTCTGATAAAATTCCGGTGCCTGAAAGCTAAACGTATCCAAAAATAGCTATATTCACAACCGCGTGCGATCGCTTCTTGTTCTGCTGCCGCTAGGAGAGAAGACCCATATCCACCGCCTCGGTGAGACTCGCTTATCCAAAAAACATCAATATACAACCACTGCCAATAGATTGAGCCGATTAGCCCACCCACTATTGTCTCCTGAGTATCTCGTAGAAAAACTGCTAACTGTCGAAAATTGCCGTCGCCTGCCCGATGACTGTTGAATTGAATGAGCTGTTGAACCATAAATTCAGTCTCATCAAGCTTTGGGTTCTCAGTGACCTCAATTTTAAGCTGCATCTCCATTAAAGTTGCTGGTGTGTGCAAAGAACTCTCTCATTATAGAATCGAGCAATCTCAGTTCCCTAAATATCTAGCCCACTC
Source organism: Leptolyngbya sp. NIES-2104 (assembly GCF_001485215.1). Classification (NCBI taxonomy): domain Bacteria; kingdom Bacillati; phylum Cyanobacteriota; class Cyanophyceae; order Leptolyngbyales; family Leptolyngbyaceae; genus Leptolyngbya; species Leptolyngbya sp. NIES-2104. The sequence continues at coordinate 181,367 of NZ_BBWW01000003.1, read as the reverse complement.
GAACAGCCGGAGATCTGCCGAACGTTTGGGTAGAGTATCTTGAATTACGGAGTGACTCTCAAGGTGTTTCCGGTTCAAGCGTAAGAGTTGGTCGTTAACCACTCGTTAAGTTCGGCAAGGATTGACGATCGCTCTGCTTCACCTAACACAGCGTGGTGTAAAGCATTTTCAGTCCAGCGTTTGAGATCAGTCAGTGTGGCATTTCGCTCCTGAACTAAACGTACCATTTCCTGAGTGAGATTGCAGCCAAAGAACGTGGGATCGTCAGAATTGATGGTGACTAATACCTCAGCAGCGTCTAGCTCAAAAATTGGGTGAGATTGGTAAGAGGGGATGTTGCATAAGCGCTCGTTTGAGGTCGGGCACAGTTCAATCACAATCTGAAGATCGCGCAGTAGTGCTATCACTTCAGGATCTGCGATCGCGCTCAATCCATGTCCAATTTGTACCGCACCGATTTGAATTGCCGATTGAATACTGTCTGCGCCTGCCATTTCCCCGGCATGAACTTTCAGCTTTTTACCTGCTTCCAGCGCGGGAGCAAACACCTGCTGAAAGAGTGCCGCCGAATGTCCCGGTTCAATTCCATGTAAGTCGAACCCAACAAACAGCGGAGTCGGTAAGATGCGTTGTACCCAATACGCTGCCTGATCGATGCCTTTATCGCGACTGATGCCAGCAAACCAGCGCACAATCGTGCCTTGTGCTCTAGCACGTTCAGCTTCGATTGCAAGACTTTCTAAAACGGCTTCAAAACACTGTCCGAACTCTTCTACTAACCGCACGTTGAAGTTGATTTCGGCATATCGGATGCTTTGTGCGATTAAAGCGTCTAGCACTTCTCGAATCAGTTCGGTATAGCCTGTCGGGGTTCTCAACCAGGCATGAGTGTATTCGCGAAACAATGCACCAAATTCGGCAAAGCTGGCAAAACGGAAGTGGGGTTCATACCAAATGGGAGTTTCGGGAAGGATGGTTCCGTAGTGTCGATCGAGTGCTGCTCGGACTGCTGACCACCGCGGCGCACCATCTAAATGCAGATGTAATTCTGCTTTGGGCATTTCCACAACTTCGGGAATCGGGCGATTCCAACTGTCGGTCATGATTCACCTCCTTGAACGGTTGCTCAGATTGATTGACGCGATCGTTGAAGTTCATTTGCTGTTAGCGCTTCCTCCAAATTCAGCTTCAATATTCTTGATGCAGCGTAGTATGTATTGATTAAACTGCTCTTTTTCTTTGTTGCTAAAGTCAGCGAACACTTGTGCTTCGATTTGTTCTGCAATTTGATCGCCCTTCTGTAACAGTTCAGTCCCTTGAGTGGTGAGATAAGCATTGAATGCTCGTCCTTGTTCCGCTGATTGGCGTGTAATTAATTCTGCTTTTTCTAACCGTTGCAGCATGGTCGCGACAGCTTGCGGTGTCACTCTAGCATCGCGGGCAATCTCCGCTCCCGACGCTCCGGGATGTTCACGCAAAAAGCGGAGGACACCCCACTGAGCAGAGCTTAGACCGAACTGAGACAGCGCCGCATAGAACGCAGTTTCGATCGTGACGTAAGCGCGGTAGAAATTGAGGATTTTGGTGTAGGTCGGACGTGAGTTCACAGTGAGCTTCAAACCAATGAAAGGGATCTGTTCTTATTGTGGACTGATTTTTTCAATATATCAACTTGTTGACATCCTAAAATAAATATGTTGATATAAATATATTGATTTAATGCTCCACATGCAAATCTACCTTTCTCAACCATGATGAACCGTTTGTCTTTATCCAAGTTGCCGAAACGCTGGTTGATTCCACTACTCATTGGAGCAACCACGATCGTTGGAGCTTCCACATTTTACGCAGTTTCTCAGTTTGCGCCGAACCGTCAAGAACAGACTGAGCAACCGCCGCCCCCACCACGTCAAGTGGCTGCTCTCGGTGAGCTACAGCCGTCTTCGGAGGTCGTGAAAGTGTCTACTTCAGCAAGTCTGAGAAACGATCGAGTGGCTCAACTGTTGATTAAACGAGGCGATCGGGTCAGCAAAAATCAGATCATTGCCGTGATGGATTCACGCGATCAGTTGCAAGATGAAGTGCGGAAAGCCAAAGAACAAGTTCAAGTTGCTCAAGCGAAATTAGCACAGGTGAAAGCCGGTGCTAGAAGGGGCGAGATTGAAGCCCAACGTGCCGAGATTGCTCGATTACAAGCAGAATTACAGGGCGAGATTGCGACGCAGCAAGCGACGATCGCAGAGCGCCAAGCCACGGTGAAGAACGCTCAATCTGAATACGATCGATTTCAACAATTACGACAAGCAGGAGCTATTTCTGCGTCACAGTTTGACCAAAAGCGATTAGCACTGCAAACGGCTCAAGCTCAATTGAATGCGACCCTTGCCACGCGCGATCGCACCGCTGATACACTCCGAGTACAAATCCAACAAGCGCAAGCGAACTTAGAGCGGATTGCTGAAATTCGCCCCACCGATGTGCAAGCGGCTCAAACGGAAGTGAATAGCGCGATCGCAGTGCTGCAACGTGCCGAGACTGATCTCGAAAAGGCTGAGATTCGATCACCCATTGTAGGCAAGATCCTCGATGTTCATGCAAGAGCCGGAGAAATGGTTGGTGATAGTGGCATTGCAGATCTCGGAGCAACCGACACGATGCAAGTGGTCGCAGAAGTCTATCAAAGTGATGTGGAAAAGATTCGAGTGGGACAAAACGCGATCGTCGAAAGTGACTCGCTAAGTGGGGAGCTTCGAGGAACAGTTTTCCTCATTGAACCACAAGTGCAGCGTCAGCAAGTCACCAGTGGAACGCCTGGAGAGAACTTAGAACAGCGGGTGGTGCGCGTGAGAGTCCAACTCACGCCCGAAAGCAGCCAACGAGCGGCAGCACTCACCAATTTGCAGGTGAAAGCTCGAATTTTACTCGATTAGTGCAGGTGAATGATGCTATCTAAACTTTCTAAGCTCTTGCGTAAAACTCCGTTAGCTTGGCTGCAAGTCAAACGCGAAAAGAATCGGCTTGCAGTCGCACTCGCAGGTATTGCTTTTGCAGATCTATTGATGTTCGTTCAGATGGGCTTAAACGAGACGCTTTACAATTCTGCCGCAATGACTCAGGATTCTCTGCATGGAGATCTGTTTGTCATCAATCCGATTTCTGAGGCGTTGAATTCACTGAAACCGTTTCCGAGAGAGCGATTGTATCAAGCCGCATCATTTGAGCAAGTTCAATCCATTTCAGGATTGTATTTTGGTCGGGCGACTTGGCGAAATTTGCAAAATCCACAGCAAGAACGAACCGCATTGACGATCGGAGTCAATCCCACAGAAAACGTATTTCAATTACCAGAAATTGCAAATCAGATTGAGGCGATTAAACCGCTCGATCGCGTTTTGTTCGATCGTGCAAGTCGGGCTGAGTTTGGCGATATCAATGCGGTCTATCAGCCTGGAGGACTTGTTTCAACCCAAGTTAACGACAAGCAGCTTTGGGTTGCAGGACTGTTTACGTTGGGGGTTTCATTTGGCTCAGACGGCACGATGATTACCAGCGACTCGACGTTTCTCCGGTTGTTTCCTGAGCGCCAAGCCGATCAGTACGATGTCGGTGTGATCCGACTAAAACCGGGTGCAAACCTTGAGCAAGTTCAAGCGGCGATTCGGGCTTATTTGCCGCAAGATGTTCTGGTGCTGACGCGCAAAGAGTTTGGAGACCGCGAAAAACAGTATTGGTCATCAAGTACGCCGACCGGATTTATCTTTGGATTCGGAACGGTGATCGGGTTCATTGTGGGCATTGTGATTGTTTACCAGATTCTTTACTCTGATGTTTCGGATCACTTGTCTGAGTACGCCACGCTGAAAGCAATGGGATACAGCGATCGCTATTTGGTCGGAATTCTGATTCAAGAGTCGCTCATTCTAGCGGTACTAGGATTTATCCCTGGATTTTTACTGTCTACTGGGTTTTACGTGATTGCGGCTTCTGCAACCCTGCTACCAATTGACATGACGTGGGGACGTGCCACGCTGGTTTTACTATTAACGATCGCGATGTGTACGGCTTCGGGTGGAGTCGCACTACGAAAACTCCAGTCTGCTGATCCGGCTGATATCTTTTGAGGAGTGTTTGTGAGCATTGAAGCAGTCGCACAAAGCATTCAAATGATTATTGCTCCAACGGTGATGGTTTCCACCTGTACGCTCGTGCTGAACGGGATTTTGGGGCGCTACGGTGAGATTGGGAATCGCATCAGAGCTTTAGTTCGAGAACGAGCAGAGTTCTTAGCAAGCAATGATGTCCCGGTTCGTCTTTATGATCAAGCGGTTTCGATGATCGATCGACAACTGATCAATCTCGCTCATCGTCATCGCTTGCTGCAATACACCGCTTTGATGATTTACGGCGCAATTTTGTTGTTCCTTTTATCGATGTTTGTGATTGCGATCGCGAGGCTATCTGATGCAATGAGTGTTGCTACGATCGCGCTGATCTTGTTTTTACTAGGAACTGGCTCATTATCGCTCAGTGTAATTTTGACAAGTTTTGAGGTTCATGTATCGCATCGCGCCATTCACACCGAAATGAAATGGATCATGACATTAGTGAAGGGTGGAGTCTAAACCGTTTGATGAATTAGGAAAATCATCATGTTTCAATCTGATCAAGTGGTTCAAACTCAACTGATTCAACCTTCGCCTCCCGCGATCGTTGCTCAGAATCTCAATCATTACTTTGGAGAAGGCAGTTTGCGAAAGCAAGCATTGTTTGATATCAATTTGGCGATTCAACCCGGTGAGATTGTGATCATGACAGGTCCTTCGGGTTCTGGTAAAACAACGCTGCTGACGCTCATGGGTGGATTACGATCTGCGCAAGAAGGAAGCCTCAAGATTCTAGGGCAGGAGATTTTAGGAGCTAACAAAAAAGACTTAACGCGGTTGCGATCAAACATTGGATACATCTTTCAAGCCCACAACTTACTTACGTTCCTAACGGCAAAACAGAATGTGCGAATGTCGCTGGAGCTACACGACGATCGCTACGAGGGGCAAAACTTAGATGAACTCGCATCTGAGATGTTGAGAGCCGTAGGACTGGGTGAACGCATTGACTACTATGCGGATAATTTATCGGGCGGACAGAAACAGAGAGTCGCGATCGCAAGAGCGTTGGTCAGTTATCCCAAAATCGTCTTAGCAGATGAGCCGACTGCCGCACTGGATAAGAAATCGGGTCGAGACGTAGTTGAGATTATGCAAAGACTCGCGAAAGAGCAAGGTTGCACCATTTTACTTGTGACTCATGACAATCGGATCTTAGATGTTGCCGATCGCATTGTTTACATGGAAGATGGTCGCCTTGCTGATCATCCTGATGCGGCTGCAAAAGTTCGATAGCTATCGACTGTTTGAGGATGGCTGTGAGAATGAATTTGTCAAGCAATCACTTGAAGAGCCACGGCAATTGATTCTCAGTAGGACAAATCTCCCACTGCAGTGAGTCATTTGCACCAATTAAACTTTGGGAGTATTGCTTCATGACAACAGCAAACTCGTTTCATATGATGATTAGCGTTCGATCAACTGATTTTTCCGCATATTAAATTCATGAGTTTTGCATTGTTACCTAAGCTCACGAACCAACAAACCTTGTTGCTCGTCGTTGCAGCAGCGGCAATCACAGGTGGGATTGCTCACTATGGCATCTCGCAGTAATTAATAATTCTGAACTCTGGAGGTATAACGATGGATTTAGTTGCGGTTTATCTCAATCAAATTGGTCGAATTCGCCGTCTGACTCGAATTGAAGAAGTACAGTACGGGCAACAAGTTCAACAGTTACAGTCCTTGCTTCAGGTGCGCGATCGCTTAACGAAAGAACTTCAACGTTCACCTACTCAACTCGAATGGTGTACTGCTGTCCATCTTTCTTCGTCCGATTTGCTGAAAGCTTTGATGACCGGAGAAATTGCTAAACGACGCATGATTGAGGCAAATTTGCGCTTCGTGGTCAACATTGCCAAACACCATACTGGGCGCAACCTCGACTTACTCGATTTGATTCAAGAAGGTAACATCGGGTTGCAGAAAGCGGTTGAGAAATTTGACCCCACTAAAGGCTACCGCTTTTCAACCTATGCCTACTGGTGGATTTGGCAAGCAATTACGAGAGCGATCGCTCAAAAAAGTCGTGCGATTCGGCTTCCGCTGCAAACACTCGACCAAATCAATAGAATCAAAAAAGCACAGCAGCAGATCATTCAGCAAATTGGAAAACCTGCCTCTCTTGAAGCGATCGCTCAACAGGTCAATCTTCCGGCTGAAACAGTGCGATCGTATCTTTGTGCAGCTCAACCGTTGCGATCGCTCAACGAAACGATCGATCCTGAACATGAGTACGAATTAGAGAATGTGATCGAAGACGATCACCCTCTACCCGAAGTCTTGCTGGTTGATGTGTGCTTGAAAGACGACTTAACACAACTTCTGGCAACCCTCCCATCTCAGCAACAGAGAGTATTGTCTCTACGATTTGGATTGGAAACGGGAGAAGAGATGAGCTTAAGGCAAGTGAGTCAAAAACTTCAGTGCAGTCTCGAAACCGTCAGATTACTCGAAAAGCAAGCAATTTCGACACTACGACAGTGCGACTCACACCTAAAAGCTTACATCAGTATTTGATTTTTCAATTACCTCAATAGGTCTAAGATGTTTCACCGTATTTCAAAACGGCTTGGTTGGCAGTGCCTGATTGTCATTGCAGGTTGTTTATCGACAATCGGTTTAGCAACTCCAACTCAAAAGTAAATACATCAACGCACTGAGTTTGGTGTTTGCAGAAGGATTCGTATCAAATCATTTACACTATCGCGGCTACTTGACTTCAGCCTCTGTAAAAGGCATGAGCCGAGCCAGAGTCGTTTACCGCTTCAATTTCTCGAAGCTTTTGACCAGACTCAATTACCGATTTCAGCGCAAAAAGCTTGCTCGATGCCCTAGTCTTTCAAAGTGAAGCGCTCTGTTCAACTCTTTTACACCCTCAATACAAATGACCTCCTTAATTCACTCCCTTTCTCACAGATTCAGTCTTGGACTAACGTTCCCTATTCTGCTGTTAAACGCCGTACTCATTCTGTGGTTAGGTCAGCTTCTGCAACCGATCACGAATATTACGATCGCGTCAGGCTTAATTGCTTTTCTACTCAACTATCCAATCACCTTTCTGGAATCGCGCCAGATGTCTCATCGTTGGGCAACCATCGTCACGTTAGCGTTGACTTTAGTACTGGTTGGCGTATTCGGATTCATTCTCATTCCACTGGTAATTCAACAACTGGATGAATTCATCGATCGACTCCCGACTTGGCTAGAGCAAGCAAAAAATCAGATTCAGAACTTGGATCAACTTCCGATTACTCAGTATCTTCCCGTTGATATCAGTCAGCTAACCGTTGAGTTAGCCAATCAAATTGAACAATTTCTTGAAACACTCCCTCGGCAGATTGTCACAGCGACGATCGAGACGGTAAACAGCGCGGTAAATCTGTTGCTGACGATCGTCTTAACGATCTTTTTTCTATTCAGTGGCAGAAGCCTGTGGGCAGGAATGATGAGTTGGCTGCCTAGTGCTTGGAAGGTCAGAGAATCGATTCATCAGAGCTTCCAAGGATATTTTTCAGGGCAGGCAACGATTTCAGCGATTCAAAGTGCGGTTCTGATGACAACGTTTTTAGTGTTGCAAATTCCGTTTGGGCTTTTATTTGGATTAATGATTGGCATTGCAAGTTTTATTCCGTTGGGCGGTGGTTTTACGGTGACTATCATTAGCCTCCTGCTTGCTTCGCAGAATTTTTGGCTGGGGTTGAAAGTCTTAATTCCTGCCCTGATCTTGGGACAAATCAATGAAACGGTGATTGCTCCGCGACTGATGGGAGGACTTACTGGACTTAATCCTGCGATCGTATTTCTCTCACTGCTGATTGGCGCAAAATTCGGGGGGCTTTTAGGCTTAGTGTTGGTGGTTCCAATGGCTAACTTGACGAAGCGGTTGGCGGAAAGTGTTCAAAGGCGTGAGCATTCCTCAACCGACAATGTACTCTTGTAACCGTGGTTTGTGTTGCTGTAGCGTTTTGATTGCTGCTTTCTCCAGTAATCGTACTGTTTCTCGACTACAGTTCAAACAACGACTCGCTTGAGCCAAACTTAATGCTTGACCGTCTTCTAGTCCAAATCTCAGCGTAATCACTTGACGCTGCTTTGTGGGTAGCATTCCAAGTAAGCTGACGAGATCTTGCTGTAGCATTGAGCGCGTGACCTCATCTTCTGAATTTGAGGCTTCATCAGGCAGCAGATCGCTCCAACTGCCTTCTTGGTCTTTGCCGATCGACTGATCCAGCGAAATTATAGTGCGGTTAGCCATCAACAACTCTCGAAGCTTCAACATGGAGATTGATAACTCCTGGGCAACTTCGTTCAAGGTTGCCATGCGACCGAGTTTTTGCGCCAAGGCTTGCTGAGTTTTCTGAATCGCGTTGAGTTTTTCAGTGAGATGAAGGGGTCGTCGAATCGCACGGCTTTTAAGCGCGATCGCTCTAGTAATCGCTTGCCGAATCCACCAATACGCATACGTCGAAAATCGATACCCCTTGCCTGGATCAAATTTATCAACACTTCGCTGTAAGCCGATATTGCCTTCTTGAATCAAATCTTGAAGTTCGAGGTGGCGGTGCTGGTAGCGTTGTGCGATCGAAACAACTAAGCGTAAGTTTGCTTCGATCATTTTACGCTTCGCTCGTTCACCGTTTGAAATGACTTGCTGTAACTGATGACCTGACAGATTGGCTGCATTCTGCCATTCTTCTAATGTTGCTGCTCGTTCTAATCGTTGCGACAACTGCTGCTGAATCTCATATAGCTTCTCTAACTGTTGAACCTGTTGCCCGTACAGAATTTCTTCTTCAGGTGTTAAACGTGCCGCCCTGCCAATCTCGTTCAGATACAGCTTTGTTGTGTCCATTTGCTTCAACTCTCTAGAGCCTTCACCAATTTGCCATCTTCCATGTAGACGATGCGATTGGCAACATCGAGAATGCGGTTATCATGCGTCACCATCAGAATCGTGCAGCCTTGTTCCTTAGCCAGTTTTTGCATCAGGTCAACAACATCGCGACCGGATTGTTTGTCGAGTGCAGCAGTCGGTTCATCAGCTAGAACAATCTTCGGACGACTGACTAAAGCACGAGCAATGGCAACCCTTTGCTTTTGTCCACCGGATAAGCTTTCTGGATAATACTGTGTTCGCTGTTCTAAACCGACCAGGGATAGCATTTCGATGGCTCGATCGCGCCGTTCTAAACGCGAGTAGCTTCCGTGAACTTCCAGCCCCATCATCACGTTTTCTTGAGCCGTGAGACTGCTATGTAAGTTGTGTGCCTGAAAGATGTATCCACAGGAGCGACGTGCTTCTACCGCAACTTGTTTTGCTGCCCCGACTAATTCTGTATCCAAAATGCGAAGACTACCCAATTGAGGAGAGCGTAGACCACCCATCAACGAAAGTAAAGTCGTTTTTCCAGATCCTGATGGTCCGGTGAGAATGACAATTTCACCTGATGCGATCGACAAATTGATCTCAAACAAAGCTTGCTTTCGCAATTCACCTGTACCAAAGAAATGATTCAATTGCTCAACGACGATCGCAGACTGAACTGCTCTAGATCCTTGATTCATGAGTTCTCTTAGAAACTATCCGCTGGGTCAGCCGATCGAGTTCTGCGCGTGGCAATCATGCCCGATACCGTACACATCACTAACGTCAGCACAAAGACCAGAACAAACCGCGTCAAGGTCATACTGATTGGTAAAGCTGCCACATTGCGAATGAGAGCGTATTGACCCAATGCTAAAGCAAGACCGGGAACAAATCCCAGCGTTGCTAGAATTACAGCCTCTTCAAACACGATGAGCAGTAAATAGCGATCGCGGTATCCCATCGCTTTGAAGGTGGCATACTCGCTCATGTGCTCATTCACATCCGTTGAAAGGATCTGAAACACAATCACAATGCCAACCACAAACGCCATGATGGTTCCAAAGGTGAAGACAACCCCGATCGGAGTCGTTTTCTGCCAATATGCTTTCTCTAACTCGACGAATTCCGCTTTCGTTGACGCGATCGTATCGGGTGGCAAAATTGCTCTGATTTGAGCCAGCACTCGATCTGGGTTTATACCCGGTTTAACTTTGACTAACCCTAATGTGACTTGTCCAGCACTGCGTTGTGGAAAGAATCGCAAGAAGTTCTCTGAACTTGTGATTAGAGTTCCATCGGTAGCAAAAGAGGCTCCGAGCGCAAACAAGCCAGCAATCCGAATCGTTCGACGACCAATCTCGGTTTCGATTTTTTGCCCTTGGTTGGATTGTTCGATGACTTGGCTGTAGTCGCCGCGCGTTAAGCGATCGAATAAAAACATATCCGGTTGTTTCAGCTTGTCGAGATTCTGATTGACCTCTGGAAAGTTCAAGACAGGACGATCGAGACTTTGCCCCACCAGTGTTAATTGAGTTCTACGGCGAGTTTGGGGATTTCTCCACACAACTCGATCGACATACAATGGCTCAGCAGATTGCACACCTGGGATTGATTGGACTTGATACAGCCGACGACGCGGTAAAGTGTCTGCTAGATTCAAATCCCGATATTGAGCGCTGCGAATCACAATGTCCGCATCCATGCCTCGATTGAGTAAGGTATTGCTATCAAACAACGCATCTTGAATCCCTAACTGAGCAAACATCAGTAAGTCTGCAAACCCAATTCCAGCCACTGCAACGAGTAATCGTCCTTTGTTTTTCTTTAGTTGCAGCCAACCGAGCGGAGTACGATCGCGTAAGAACTCCCAAGAGCGACGTTTGAACGAGAGAATTGTCATTGCTGAATCTCTCCAGTCACCTGTAAATTTGTCAGTCCAGCGACTTTCTGCATTGAATCCGAATTAAGCTGCACTCGCACCTCAACGACTCGCGCATCGATGTTTGCCGAAGTATCAGAATTAATGACGTTCTGACGTTTGACCTTTACACCAACTTCGCTCACCGTGCCGAAAAGCGGTTCAGAAAAGCTATCCGAAAATAGTTTTGCGGATTGTCCCAGTTTTACCTTCTCGATTTCAGTTTCATAGACCTCTATCAGCGCAGTCATTTGCTCGGTATCCCCTAATTCCACAATGCCTTCTGGCGCAATCAATTCCCCAGGACGAGTGTGAACTTCCAGCACGACTCCACCTTTCGGAGCGCGAACTGAGGCTAAGTCAAGCTGTGATTTAGCTTGTTGAACAATTGCGATCGCTCGATCGACTTGTGATTGTGCTGCCTCAACATCCACCGGACGCACTTCTGCAATGCGATCGAGGGTTGCTTGAGCGGCATTTAGTTCCGGCGATCGGGTCGATTGAATTCGCTCTAACACAACCTGAGCTTCTTGTAGATTGCGTTGAGCCGTGGATAACGTTAGAGCGCGATTGTCACGGACTGAGGCTGAAACCGCTCCTTGCTGATAAAGCAGATTAAACCGTTTTGCTTCTGCCTCAGCGTTCTGTAATTCTGCTTGAAGTCTCGCGACGATTGCCGATTGCGCTTTGACATCTCCTTGACGCTGTGCTGCTAATCGTTGAATTTCAGACTGTTGAGCATCCACCTCGCCTTGTTTCGCACCTGCTTTCACCACAGCTAGATTTGACTGAGCGACTTTCACTTGTTCCTGAGCTTCCGTGAGTGCTGCTTGTAGGCGATCGTAACCATCGAGAATCGCAATAATTTGTCCAGCTCGAACGCGATCGCCCTGTTTAACCAGCAATCGTTCAACCCGATTCGTACTCCCTGATGATGCGGGCGCAGATAGTTTGATCACTCGACCACGTGGCTCTAGGTAGCCCAAAGCAGTGACGGATTGTAATTGGGGAGTGACTGTTGGTTGAGCCACTTGAGGCGCTGACTGCGATCTCCAGAACGTGTATCCTCCCAGTCCCCCCAGCAGCACAACAGCACCAAGCATTAAAAAGTTCCGAGCGGGTAGCCATCTTGCGCGAACTATCTGATTTTGCGTCATGTGCTGTTCCTAATCTTGATTGACATTTTGTCGTTACTAAATTCCTTCTTGCTTCCGCATCGCCTCAATAAATTCGGAGCCACAAGCGAGCTTTTGAGCAAGGCTGGAATCGGGTTCAATCACGCGCCAGAAGGGTGTGACTTGTTCCGAAGCTTTGCCTGCTTCGATTTCTTCCCAGGCAGCTTCAGCGACGATTCGAGCAGAGGTAGAGGTAGAAAGTGGACAACTGTTATCGCCTTGATGAGCTTGGGCGAGTTGCTGACGCAGTTGCGCGATCAACATTGATTGCCCTTCAGGAATCGTGTCGATAAACTCTTTGATGAGCTGTGGGGTTGGAAAAAAGAGAGTACCGCCTGCGGAAACTCCTGCCATTGGTTTTTCCATGATTTGAAGCTTGGGCTGTTTTTTCGCGTTAAGTTTTTCTTGCCATGTTTTTGCCATCTTCTTTCTCCAATTAGTCGATCGCCAGAATCATCTCTTGATATGAGCGGAGCATGAAATTTGGGGTCGGTGTAATCATCTGACCAGGTTCTAAGCGGAGACTAGGATAGTGTTGGGTAAGCTCCTCGATTACGACGCGCAGTTCGAGCTTGGCTAACGGTGCGCCCACGCAGTAATGAATGCCATGCCCAAAACTGAGGTTGCCCGCAGCATTCTGGCGATCGCAGTCCAAGCGTTCAGGCTTAGGAAACTGTTCTGGGTCATGATTGCCCGCTAGGTATGCAATCCACACCATAGAATCTTTGGGAATTGTTACCTCACCCAGTACAACATCATGAGTGGTACGACGATACAGTCCAACCGCCGGACCACCATGTCGTATAAATTCATCGACAGCAGTAGTAATGCGATCGACGTGTTTGCAAAAATAATTCCAAAGCTCGCGTTGATTCAGGAGACTATACAGTGTGTTTCCAAGAAGTGCCGCTGTGGTTTCGTGCCCCGCAAATACTAGATTACAGGTCAACCCCGCAATCTCTTCATCACTTAATGGCTCATCGTTGTTCTGCCGCGCTTCAATCAACCCACTGATCAGATTCTCGGCTGGGTGAGTTGCATAATACTTGACCTGCTTCAGCATATAGTCATAGTAGTCAGCGATGCTTTGTCCGATCAATTGTTGTTCTTCGATGCTCCAACCCGGCATCTGGGCGCGAATATAATCGATGCCCCAGCGCTTGATGTCGGGTGCGTCTTCGTCCGGGAGTCCCATCAAACGACAGATTGTGAGTAGCGGTAACGGATCGCAGAAGGTTTTGATTACTTCAACCCGCTGATTTGTTCTCAGATCAATGAGTAGCTGATGAATCAGTTCACGAATCTGCGGTTCTAAAATCGCAACTTGACGTGCGGTAAAGGCACGCTGGAAGTTACTGCGAAACCGAGCATGAATCGGTGGATCAGCATTGACCAGTGAGTACTGAAAAATTGGGTGATCTAACCCTCCTAGCACTCGCAGCGCCTCCGGGGAAGCTAATGCACCCGACGAAAACGCTCCACCCGATGCAAACGTTCGATCGTCTTTCATGACTGTCTTCAAGTCATCATAGCGAGTCACCACCCATAGATTCATCACCGGACTGAAGAACACGGGTTGCTCTTGTCGCGCTGCTAGAAACGCAGCATGGGGGTTTTGATGAAATTGAGGTGTGAAGGGATTGAACTGATCCGGGGAGCGCAAATGCTCGATCGGACACTTTAGCGCTTCGGTATTTTCGGCAGACATGACAGGCTCCTAAAATTTAGACAAACGTTTTAACATTCAGCTTGAGTGACTCGCTTCAAGAAACTTCTCAAAATCCGTCTATACAATCGAAATCTCAAGAGTTAGACTGGAATCATTTATTGAATTCATTCAAACGAACGTTTGAAATGATTAAAACATACGTTTGAATTAATTGCAATGGGCGAATCTGATTTAGCTGATAAGCTGGATTCATTCGGCAACTGAGCCATTTTCGATTGATCAAATTTGCACCAACATAAGACACCGTGACTCCTTCAACCGATACCAAGACGCAAATTATTACTGTTGCCCAACGCCTATTTGCAGAACAAGGCTTTGCTGGAACCACGTTACGCAATGTGGTAAGTGAAGCGGGGGTGAACCTCGCAGCAGTTCACTACCATTTTGGGTCGAAGGAAGAGTTGTTTCGAGCCGTGGTCGCGCAATTGGCTCGTCCAGTCGTGGAGCGAGAGTTGAGTCTGTTAGCAGACCTGAAAGCAAAGCCTGAAGTGCCGTCAGTAGAGGACATTCTAACTGCGCTCTTGAAGCCGAATCTAGAAATGCTGTGCCAAGATGAAGAGACTCAATTCGTGCGATCGCAGTTTATGGGGCGATGTCGCACGGAACCGAAACCGATTCAGAGTATTGCTAACGAGGAATTTGCGGCGGCGACTGAGGCATTTTTAGACGTGCTGCAACGGGTGCTGCCGGAGCAGTCGCGATCGCACCTGAGATGGAAATTCGATTTGGTGATTGCTGTGTTAGTTCGAGTTCAGACTGAAGCGGGACAACCCCATGCGTTACTGAAAAGCAGCGACCCATCTGAGATTCAAGCTACGACCGAACAACTGGTTAAGTTTCTCAGTCCGGGGATGCGATCGTGAATGAATCTAATCAGTCGTTTGATTGAAGAAGAAATGTGAGAATCAATTGAGATGTTAATCGAGGAGATCTTATGACAATCGAGCATGAAGTCGCAGAAATCCTGAAGCAAATCGCATTGAACGAGGAGATCAAAGCTTACGTTCTTCAGCATCCCTCGCTTTATCAACCTTTGCTTCATGCCGCTCGGCGTTTTATTGGTGGAGAAACGTTAATCGAGTGCGTAGAAACTGCAAGATCACTCAATCAGCAAGGATTTGCTGTCACAATCGATTACATGGGCGAAAGTACTCGCGACAGCGACATAGCACAGCAAGCGACACAAGAATTTCTGAGAGTTATAGATGCGATCGCAACTCAAAATTTAGACTCGTCGATTTCTCTCGATCTGTCGCATATTGGTTTGGTAATTGATCCTGAGTTGGCATACCAGAACGCTTGCATTTTAGCTGAAGCAGCCGAGAGCGCAGGACTCGAAATGATGATTAGTATGGAAGGTGTCGATCGTACAAGCTTGATTCTAGAAATTCATCAGCGACTCTGCAAAACGTTTAACAATGTTGGCATCACGCTCCAAGCTTATCTTCATCGCACTGCGGACGATTTAGAAGCGGTGTTGCAGCGTCCTGGCAAAATTCGATTGGTCAAAGGCGCTTATGTGGCTCCGACTGAAGTTGCAAAACCTCGTGGGGCTGAACTTGACGAGTCTTACCGACAATTGATGGAACGACTGTTGACGAGTAGGCATCCTTGCTCGATCGCGACACATGACCCCGCATTGCTCGATCCACTCCCGCTCGAACACGCGCACCGATTGATTCAAGATCAGAAATTAGCTCAAAGCAGCATTGAGTTTGAAATGCTCAAAGGAGTTGCTCAGGAACGATTAGCAGCGATGCGGAATCAGGGGTATCGAACTCGTGTGTACTTGCCGTATGGTCAAGAATGGCATCTGTATCTGTGCAATCGGTTAGCGGAATACCCACCGAACATTTATCAAGCGATCGTTGATGCTGCAAAGCTAAATTTTGTAAGCTCCTAAACCATCTAATAAACTAACAAGCGTATGGAACCCAATTCAGCAGTAACGGATTTTGTCAAAGAGAAAGAGAGCGCTTACCAGCGAGTTTTTTCTCAACTACCGCGTTTGACCAGTCTAGAGGCGGGTTGGAGCGGGATTCATTTGGTGTACGATCGCTTACCGCCAAGCGTCATCCCAGAAGTTGCAGCAGAACAGCATGGCATTGCAATCTACACCGAAGTTTCTCCCTCAACTCAGATGGAGCATCGAGCGGAGCAGCATCAGCAAGCACAATTAAAGCCAAGTGACATTATCATTACGCCTGCACGATCGAGAACTCGTTCTCAGTGGGATGCCCCTGTCGAAGTGATTTTTCTAGAATTTGATGCGATTTGCACAAACGGCTGAAGAATCGTTTGGTGTGAAGTCGGTTGAACTGCGGCAGCAGTTCGCAATGACTGATCCCTTAATTCATCAAATAAGAATTGCACTGAGAGCTTCACTGCAACAGGACAAGCATGAGAGTCGGCTCTATGCTGAAACAATGGCAAATGCTTTGATTGTTCATCTCCTACAGCGCTATACCGCTCAACAGGCAATTACACTGATCTCGCTCGGTGGGCTATCGCATTACAAACAAAGACAAGTGATTGACTATATCCAAGCTCACTTAGAGAAAAACTTGGGATTAGAAGAACTTGCAACACTAGTTCAACTCAGTTCACATCATTTCTGTGAATGCTTTAAACACTCGATCGGGATGAGTCCGCGACAGTTCGTGATTCACTGTCGAATTGAACGGGCGAAAGAACTTCTGCTGCAACGAAAACAGTCGATCGCAGAAATTGCTCAAACGGTGGGATTTCTGGATCAAAGTCATCTCCATCGGCACTTTAAGCGTCTCGTCGGCGTGACCCCTAGACAATTTCAACAGGGCGCATCTATCAATTGAGAAAGTACAAGCGTCTCGCTCAGCCTCAACAGCTTAGTGTGTTGTACTCAATCGTGCAGCGGCTCTTGATTGCGCTAGAAATTGGTGGAGCACGGGCGAGGTGTTTGCACTTTGCCAAACCACTGCCAACTTGACATCGAGTGTTTGGTCTTCAAGCGGTTTGTAAACGATCCCGGCTCGTTGCAAAGTCTGGAGCGAAGATGGCACAAGCGCAACCCCTAATTCCGCTGCCACTAAGCTGATAATCGTTTGCATCTGAATCGCTTCCTGAGCGACCTGGGGACTAAATCCTGCTTGTTGACATAACCGGATAATCTGATTATGAAAGCCGCTTCCTAGATGACGCGGAGATAAAATGAAGGACTCCTCGGCGAGCGATGCTAATGACAGTTGGGTTTGGGTCGCGAGCGGATGTGCCTCTGGCAAGACCGCCACGAACGATTCTTGTAAAACCGTTTCTACGCTGAGTTCGTCATCACTGATGGGCGGACAGAGAAAGCCAAGTTGAATGCGATCGTCATGCAGTGCTGCAACTTGCTCGCTCGTGGTCATTTCATGCAGCAGCAACCGGACATCAGGAAACTGACGGCGAAATGACCGCACGACATCAGGTAGTAGGCTACACGTGGCAGATCCCACAAACCCGATCGCTAACCGACCCACTTCACCGCGACTGGCACGTTGGGCGATCTCGATCGCTTGCTCAGATTGCACGAGAATCTGTCGCGCCTGCTGTAAGAAGGCGAGTCCTGCTTCAGTCAGTCGGACGGTTCGCTTCGTTCGATACAACAACTCGACACCGAGTTCTTGTTCGAGTTGACGAATTTGCTGGCTGAGCGGCGGCTGGGCGATTTGGAGTCGTTGGGCAGCGCGACCAAAATGAAGTTCCTCAGCTACCGTCACGAAGTAACGCAAGTGTCGAAGTTCCATTGTTGATTAATAGGTTTTAAGTCTTAGTCTAAGACAAAAATCGTATTGGACATATTTATTGAAGCTGCTTAACGTGGAAAGTAAGTTACAGAATCACAGTCGTGCTTTAACTGCATTGGAGGAAACAAATGAACTTAGATAAAAATCGCGTCGCTTCTAAAGTTTGGTTGATTACAGGATGCTCAAGCGGATTCGGGCGTGCCCTAGCAGAAGCGGTGTTGAAGCAGGGCGACTTCCTACTTGCGACTGCTCGTGAACCAGAGCAACTTCGTGCTTTGATTGAACCCTATCCGGAAACCGCAAAGGCGGTTCGTCTAGATGTTACATCGCCTCAAGAGATTCAAGCAGCCGTTGATACTGCGATCGCGACCTTTGGTCGAATTGATGTGCTAGTCAACAATGCTGGACACGGACTTATTGCCGCACTCGAAGAAGTGAGTGATGATCAGATGCACCAATTTTTTGAAACCAACTTCTTTGGGGCACTTCGTCTGATGCGAACAGTCTTGCCTGTGATGCGTCAGCAAGGCAACGGTCACATTGTAAATATGTCATCTACAGCAGGATTAGTCGGATTTGGGGGAAGCAGCCTCTACTGTGGCGCTAAATTTGCCCTGGAAGGGACATCTGAAGCTCTGGCTAATGCTGCAAGCGGTAGGGCTACAGCAGCGAGTCGATTATTATGCGGATAGCTTATCAGGTGGACAAAAACAGAGAGTTGCGATCGCTCGTGCATTGGTAAGCCAGCCCAAAATTGTCTTAGCGGATGAGCCGACCGCAGCACTCGATAAGAAGTCTGGACGTGATGCGGTCGAACTCATGCAAAAGCTCGCTAAAGAGCAGGGCTGCACGATTTTGCTGGTGACACATGATAACTGAATTTTAGATATTGCCGCACCCGCAGGGACCAGCTTCGCTGCACGCATTGTGTACATGGAGGATGGGCGGCTTGTTAACGATGGGAGCGTTGATGCCATTGCCAAAGTTCACTGAATCAAGCTGAAGTCTAGCAATGGGATCTTACTTTGGAGATTTGGATTTCTCACAGAACCGTTATGGACGCAAAACTTAGTACACCATACAACTTAGAATATCCATGTATCAGAAATGAACTGCTCAGAACTTTTCATCAGATAGCGAACGCCGAAACCCAGTTGCAGGATTGGCTTGATCAGGAAACTTTGCCACGAACAGACGCGAATCGTTTAAGCGCATTACTTCAATGTGTTTATGTCAGTGCTGGTTTAGCCACAGAACCTTATTCTACGATCGGTCTTTTTCTCATGGATATAGCTGAAGTGCATTCTGTATGGGCTGTCTTCTATGCCGTTGACCAAGTATTTCAGATTGCAGGAGTGGATGCACCTTGTGAGCGATACATTGCTTGCTCTAAGTGGAGAAATCTTGTAGAAGCAGTTGATCGTGCTTTGCAAACGATGCAAAACCGCTGCAAGTTTTCTGAGTTTGTTGGAGCTTAGTTTTGGGGATATGTAGGATGGGCAATCAATGGCACAACTCTTGGCTTAGCAACAAACTCAGAATATTGTGGCAAGTACTCACAGATCGGCATGAACAGTGGCTTGAATTGGATGTCTTGCTGTTTTGCTGCATCCAACTTCCGCGATCGCTGCCAGGAAGATTTCTTTCGTCTACAGCCTGTTAGACTTTTCGATTTCACGGGAAAAGGACGCACATCTACACGAACAGAACTATTTCGCGGAAACTTATCTATCAGATTCACCGATCGCCAAGTTCTCTCTACAAGCCTCGTATGCTCGGTCAATAAGTGAATCTCCGCTACCGTTGAAGGTAATACGATCGCTCACTATTCCTCAAACTGCGATCGCTCAATTTTGTCCCTATCCCACGATGCGTCACAGCCGATGAGCAGAACAACTAGAGATAGTGCTTGCGATCGCTACTTTGATTCTGTTTCGTCTGCTTCAGAAGTATGCGGTTCAGAAAATGCTGAAGTCCCATCACAAAGTTTCTTTAGCAGCTTCACGAAGGTCTTCTTCTCAGTCTCGGACAGATTTGACATCAACTTCTTTGTGCGACAAAAATGGTCTGGCAACATCCGTTGAATCAAGTTGCGTCCTTTTTGTGTGAGGTGAACCGTCAACATTCGGCGATCGTTCGGATGCGGTTTGCGCTTCACTAATCCTTCCCGTTCCAGTCCATCCAGTAAACCCGTAATCGTGGCACGAGTCACGTTCGCACGTTCAGCAAACTCGGAGGGTGGAATGTCTTGATTGGCGCTGTAGAGCTGCATCAATATCGTGAATTTTCCCGCTGATAATCCATAGCGGTCGAAGTGAGCATCAAACGCTGCATAGACCTCTGCTGTCGCATTCAGAAACCCCAGACAGGTCTCGATCGAGGCTGCATCAAAGTCGGCAAACTCGCGCTCAAGCGACTCAAAAGAGTCTCGTTCGGGAAAGACTTGCATTGCATTTTCAGTAGTTAGCCACCTTATTGTAAGGCGCTAAAAAAAGATTGCCAACCCCTTGACAGCAACAAATGGGTTGCGCTTTGATTTTAATTAGGTAACTAACTATCAGGCGGTTAACTTTGGGGGATTAACAATGAAATTAAACGTCAAGCAACGTAACTGGCTGCTCAGCCTCCACATTGCTTCAGGCGGATTGTGGTTTGGAACCGCACTATGCTCGGTTGTTTTAGCGCTGAGTTTTCGCAGTCTGAACGATGGTGATGGAATCTACGGAATTAACACGGCTCGTAATCTGCTGGGCGAGTTCGTGATCGTTCCGTCCGCGATTCTGTCGGTGGTGACTGGGGCGCTGCTGTGTGCTTTTACGAATTGGGGATTCTTCAAGCACTTCTGGGTCATGGCAAAACAACTTGTGACGCTGATTCTGATCGTCGTAGGTTCCGTTTGGCTCGGTCCTTGGACAAAGGAAATGACTGCAATTTCAGAAGTGGCGCGATCGCAGGCTTTACAAAATCCGAGCTACCTATCGCTGCAAAGTGTCGTCGCGATCGGTGGAGCTTTACAGACACTCGCATTGTTAATCATCATTGCCATTTCAACAGTGAAACCTTGGGGTAAGCGCAAGACGACACGGACGACAACTTAACTTCTTAAACTCAAAATGAGATGTACCAATGAAGCAAACTTCTAGCTGGATTGCTCTAATCGCTTTGCTTTGGGTGCAGCCTGCGATCGCGCAATCTAATCGAATGGAACAAGCGAGTGAGCCGACTTTGACGGGACAAGTGACTTCGGTGAATCAGCTTGCGGATGTGCGATCAACGGATTGGGCATTTGAAGCACTGCGATCGCTAATTGAACGTTATGGCTGCATTACGGGTGACGCTGGTCGCGCAGCGCTGCCAGAGGCAGAACGTACCTTTCGCGGGAATCGTGCGTTGACTCGATACGAATTTGCGGCAGGTCTGAATGCTTGTCTAAATCGCATGGCTGAACTAATTGCAAGCTCAACTGCTAATGTTGTGAGTTTCGACGATCGCACAAGACTCGAACGATTACAGCAAGAATTTGCAGCAGAGCTATCCACGTTACGCGGACGAATCGATTCTCTTGAAGCTCGAACGACTCAACTTGAGAAGCAGCAATTTTCAACTACAACAAAATTGCGTGGACAAATTATCATGGCGCCCAACGCAGGGGGCTTTGAAGGGGAACAGATTGTCGATGCTCAAGGACGCAGGATTACAGAGCAGCAACCGAATGCAACAGTTCTATCACGGGTGGCGTTGGACTTAAATACAAGCTTTACCGGGACAGATTCGCTCAGGGTCTTGCTCGAAACCGGGAGCGGTGGACGAACGACGAATGCAACCGGATTTTTAGAACCCACATTTGGTAGTGTGTTAGATTTCTCGGTGAAGCCGCCGACTCGCGGTACGCTTGAAATGGGTCGCTTAGTTTACTCGTTCAATCCCACTTCGGATTTACGAGTGTCGATCGGTCCTGAAATCCGCACCAGTGATTATGTCGATCGCAATCGTTACGCCAATGTTAGTTTCCGCGACTTTAGCACCCAAGCATTTGTAAATAATTTACTTCTGTTATCCACGGATGGACCGAGCGCGGGGGGTGCAATCAATTGGAATCCGGGGGGTGGAGCTTTTAGCTTGCGGGCTGTGTACTCAGCGGTCGATGCCGCGAATCCGAGTAATCAGGGCATCATTCGGGGTGGGGCTTCATTTCTGCCGTTGCTTTACGCGAGTCAAGGCGGCGATCGCGGCATCTTTGGAGACACTTACCAATACACGGCTGAATTCGAGTATGCTCCTTCGAGAGCTTTTGCAGTTCGATTGCAGTACGCAGGCGGAGAGGTTTACAACAATCGCTTTGATGTATTTGGAGTGAACTTTGAATATCAAATTGCTCCGAACCTTGCTGTATTCGGACGGTATGGATCTGGCAGCTATGACCGTACAATCTTTGGCAAGATCAATCCGCATTATTGGATGGCAGGTGTTGCTTTTCCCGATGTTTTACGTCCAGGCAATCTTGCGGGCATTGCAGTCGGACAACCCTTTATTGCAGATGAAATTGGAAATGCAACTCAGACGAATTTCGAGGCATTTGTCAGCATTCCGATTAATCACAACATTCGAGTCACCCCATTACTTCAAGTTGTCACCAGTGCAGGCAATCAGAACAGCAATGGCACAATTTTTACTGGCACTCTGCGAACAGTATTCTCTTTCTAGCATTCTGGCAACCTCTTTCACAGTTTCTTTGCCGAATCAGTTTCTCGCCCGCAAGTGGAGCAAGGAGCTAGATTACCGTCTGATCAAAGAGCTATGGGCTTTTCATGACAATCGTATTGCTGTTCGATTTGCCTATGAGTGGCATGATGACTCTGGGCACTGGTATCGTTCTTACGGCAACGAGAACTGGGAGTTTGACGAACACGGCTTTATGCGTCGCCGGATTGCTAGCATCAACGATCTCCCGATCGCGGAAGCTGACCGGAAATATCACTGGTCGCTAGGTCGCCGCCCAGATGACCATCCAAGCCTTTCCGACCTATGACTTTAAAATTTTTTACTGAAAAGAGATCAGTCAAGCAGCGTTAAGGTAGTTTGAGAGTGCTATAAGAGGTTTGGCAGAATGGCAAAACGCAACTACTATGACATGATTGCTGATATCTACGATCAAACTCGCTGGTTGACAGAGTCAGTTGCTGAAGAAGTTGCGGACTTTATTATTGAATTAGTGAGTGCATCGCCTGAAACATCGTTTTTGGAAACAGGTGTCGGTACTGGCTTGAATGTCCTACCGTTCGTCAGACGGGGCTACAGTGTTACTGGCATTGATGTATCTCAAGAAATGCTGGATCAGCTTCGCCAAAAATTGCCAGAAGTTCCTCGAAATCTGAGCCTGATCCATGCTGATGCTTCGGAATTGCCGTTTCCAGATCAGAGTTTTGATGTCGTGTTAACAGTTCACATGGTTCATACCGTCTCTGATTGGAAGACCTTTCTCGATGAGATCGATCGCGTTCTGAAAATAGGAGGCTTTTATCTGAATGCACAATGGATTACGCCCCCTGCTCGGATGGAATTTGAGCAATATTTCCGAACGATTCTATCTAAGTATGAAGGGTTGCAAGAATCAAAGCCTGTAAACAAAGTAACCGAGGAGATCAATGTTGAGGAGTATTTTCATAGCAAAGGTTATCGATCGACTTGTAGAGTTGCAAAAAAATGGACGGTGAGCAACACGGTTGAGGAACTTCTAGGTTTTTTCAAATTGCGGGCATATGGACTTTGTTGGCGAGTAACCGATGAAGTCTTCGCTCTGGTCATGAAAGAGTTTGAAGCATTTTGTGCTGAACATTACGATTCGCTCGAAACTGAGTTATCGTCTGAAGCGAAGTTTGAGATCTGGTCGTATTCCGCCAGCTAACTTTATCATTAGACTGCCTCTTAATTCTTGCTCGTGGAGAAATGTATGACTCAACGACCAATTGTTCTTGTGACGGGTGCAAGTAGGAATATTGGCATTGGGTCTTCGATCGCCAAAGAATTAGCACAATCAGGTTGGGATGTCGCCCTGACCTATTGGCAGCCCTATGATGTGTCAATGCCTTGGGGCAGCAACCCAAAAGAAGTTCAGTTACTTCGCAACAAAGTTGAGAGCTTTGGTGTGCGCTCCACAGCGATCGAGGTTGATTTGTCCTTAGTCGATTCTGCTGAACAGATATTCAATGCGATTGAGCGTGATTTGGGAACGGTCAGCGCATTGGTCATGTCTCATTGCCATTCTGTGGATAGCGATATTCTGTCTACTTCGGTGGAGAGCTTTGATTTACATTTTGCGATCAATGCCCGTGCAACCTGGTTATTGGTGAGAGAGTTTGGTAAACGGTTCCAAGGAGAATTCGGAACTGGGCGGATTGTTGCCATTACCAGCGACCATACGGCGGGCAATCTTCCCTATGGTGCAAGCAAGGGTGCGATGGATCGAATCGTGCTGGCTTCGGCTCAGGAGTTCAGAGCGTTGGGCATCGCAGCGAACGTAATTAATCCAGGTGCAACAGATACGGGCTGGATGTCCACAGACCTCAAAACTGAAATGCAATCTAGAACTTTGTTAAATCGCGTCGGGATGCCGCAAGACTGTGCAAATCTGGTCAAATTTCTGTGTTCCAAAGAAGGAGGATGGATCAATGGACAACTGCTGTACAGTAATGGTGGTTTTCAGTAACCTACTCAATCTGGCGTTGGAGCTTTTTTAGCTCGGTCAGCAATAAGGCTTGATTTCCCTGACCCAACAACTCTGCTAAGTGCGAGAAGCTGTTTGCGGTGGGTGGGTCGGGACGCTAGCCTGCAATTTTTCCTAAACCCTTATGATAATATGTAAGTATTTACGTAATTGCTTACATAAATATGAATCTCTACTCTCAGATTGGTAAAGTAGCGCTAGGTAGTCGTTTGCGGCGATTGAGCGATCGATTGACCGAGGATGCCGCAAAAATCTACACGCTTTATAATGTTGCGCTCGATCCAAAATGGTTTCCTGTTTTCTACGTGTTGTCGCAGCAGGAGAGTGCAGCAGTGACCGAAATCGCTCAACTGATTGGACACTCTCATGCTTCTGTCAGCCAGATTGTGAAGGAGATGAGCAACCGAGGATTTGCAATCACTGAAAAGCACAGTCGGGACGCGCGAGTGAGCATTGTTAGACTCTCTGATGCTGGAAAGCAATTGATTCCTCACCTTGAACAGCAGTGTGTTGACGTGAACCAGGCGGTTGAGGAACTTTCGTTGGAATCACAACACGATCTCTGGAATGCGATCGCAGAGACTGAATTTCTACTGACTAACCAAAGCTTTTTCGATCGTGTCCAAGCAGTGCGAAAAGCGCGTGAACAGAAATCTGTTGAGATTATCGAGTATCTGCCAGAATTTCACCATGATTTCCAACGTTTGAACTACGAATGGATTGAAAAATACTTTCAGCTAGAAGAAGCAGATCACCAATCTCTCGATCGCCCAGATGAAAAGATTTTAAAGCCGGGTGGACACATCTTCATGGCACGGCATCACGACGAAATTGTTGGGACTTGTGCCTTAATTAAGCTGGATGAGAATCGCTACGAATTGGCAAAAATGGCAGTCACAGAAAAAGCTAAAGGCAAGGGGATCGGTTGGCTTTTGGGGCAAGCAGCGATCAATAAAGCGCGTGAACTAAGAGCAGAAACAGTCTTTCTAGAGAGCAATACAATCTTGGAGCCTGCAATTAAGCTTTACCAAAAGCTAGGGTTTCGGAAAATAGTCGGTCAACCTTCACCCTATCAGCGCTGTAATATTCAGATGGAGTTAAAGCTTGTTTAGGTTGATTTCAAGAAGCAATTGTACTAATAACCTGTCAATGCCCGTGAATGCTACCATTGACAGGCTATTGGTTGAGTCCGAGAACTATTCGCGGCGGGTTACGGGCATTGCTAGATTGCAATCCCAAGCATCTAAGCAGTTAATGTTACTTTGCCCGCTGCATTCCCAGATTCAGCGTGTCGATGTGCTTCAGCAACTTCGGCAAAACTAAACTCTTTAGGATCAAGCAACGGGTATAGTTTTT
The DNA here is from genome assembly GCF_001485215.1 of Leptolyngbya sp. NIES-2104. Lineage (NCBI taxonomy): Bacteria > Bacillati > Cyanobacteriota > Cyanophyceae > Leptolyngbyales > Leptolyngbyaceae > Leptolyngbya > Leptolyngbya sp. NIES-2104. Next base: position 155,668 of record NZ_BBWW01000003.1, on the reverse strand, counting down.
CTTCATCAACAAGCTGTGTCAATTCTGTCAATATTTGACCATGACGCTTTCTACCAATCCCAAGCAACATCGGGATCAACATATAGACAAGGTGCAACGTCAGCCCTTTCGCGTGCAGCAATGTGAGATCTTGCGATGATAAAGACACCACTGAGACGACTATGCCATTTAACTTTGCTGCCCTGAAAGCGTTTTGCAGTTTGTTGTTGCCAACCGTGTCGAAAACCACATCGAATCCCTCACCATTGGTCTGTTCTGCAACGTACTCTTCAACGGGTTGCCTTTGGTAATTGATGGTAACATCTGCCCCCAAGCTTTTTGCGAGTTGGCTTTCTCATCCGATGAAACTGTTGCAAAGACCTTTGCACCCGCCAGTTCCTCAAGTTGCATCCCCATGTGAGCCACACCCCCTGTGCCACCATAGACCAGAACACTCTGACAGATTGAATTGAAGTGCGATCGCGTAATCCTTCCCAGGCAGTAATGGCAACTAGAGGTAATGCTGCGGCTTCTCTCATGCCCAGCGATCGCGGCTTCTTCGCAATCAAATCAGCATCAGCCAGCATGAATTCTGCCAATGTGCCTCCCATACCTCTAACACCACCCGCACAACCATAGACTTCATCGCCAACGCTAAAACGCTGAACGCCTTCCCCAACTGCTTCGACCACTCCAGCAACGTCTCCATGCAGAATCGCAGGGAATTCAGGTGAAATATCCGGCACAGCACCTTGGCGAATTTTGCAATCCACTGGATTCACACTGGTTGCTTTGACTCGAATCAGAACATGATTTGGCAAGACTTCTGGCGGCGGCATATTGATTTCCTGAAAAATGTGTGGATAACAGTCGCTACAGTGCATAACGTGGAATCTAGATATGCCCTCATGTGCTCGATGCCATAGCTCACATGATAGGTTATGCTCAAAGCGATAAAAAATAAACCACCTGCTTAGAAAACCTTCAATTGCGCCTCGTCACCTTTTGACTAAATAAACTAACAACATACGCAGCAGTTCTTGTTCAAATTCCTCAGTTTTGAGTAACTCAGGACGATCGATCATCGCCCCATGAATCAAAGCTCGGATCGTGCGCTCCACCATAAAAACGGCTAATTCTAGATTTTTCGGTTGAAGCTGATCGGAGCGTTGCGCGAGAAACGATCGCAATAGATTCTCCATTTTTGCTTGATCTAGGCGTTGCATTATCTCGCTATGCGGAATCTGTTCGTGCAGCACGCGATGAAGTTTTGGATTGACGGCATGAGCTGCTAATGCTGCTTTGACGATCTGACTTAGTACCCCTGGAATCGTGCGATCTCTTCGAGATACCCGTAAGGGGTCGCTCAGCCCTTCTAAATGCTGTTGCGCCAACTGCATCATTGCATTGGCATGATGCTCTGCCAATGCAAAAATCAAAGCTTGCTTATTCGGAAAGTATTGGTACAGCGAACCGATACTCACCCCTGCTCGTTCCGCCACTCGATTCGTCGTCAATTGGTCATACCCCTGTTCCGTCAAAATGTGAGTTGTTGCGGTGAGAATCGCTTCAACCGTGAAGTGCGATCGCTCTTGTTTTGGAAGTTTGCGCGGGATTGCTGAGGGTTTAGAAGGCATGGGGAAGTCTCGTAGAAATGCGAGTTGTGGAGGGAAGCGATCGTGCTTAAAATGTGAGTAATAATTCATATCTTAGTCGCAAGTTCCACAGCGAGCAATCAAGAGGGAGTATCGTTCATGCGAATTGCAATCATTGCAATGGGAAGTCGAGGAGATGTTCAGCCTTACATTGCTCTAGGCAAGGGCTTGAAAGCAGTCGGTCATCAGGTACGACTGATCACGCATGAGAATTTTGAAGAGCTAGTCACTGCTTACGGGCTAGAGTTCTGTCCCGTGAAAGGGAATGTTCAAGCCTTCATGGAAGACCCAGAAAATCGTAAGTTGCTTGAGAGTGGAAATTTTCTTGCGATTAATGCTCGTACAGCAAAAGCGTCTCAACAAGCCGCCGTCGATTGGGCAGAGGGTGGTTTAGCTGCTTGTCAAAGCATGGAGTTACTGGTTGCGGGTGTCGGAGGACTCTTTCTTAGTCTTGCCCTTGCCGAAAAGCTGAAGATCCCTTTGCTTCAGGCATATATCTTTCCCTTTACACCGACAAACGCTTTTCCTGCGATTCTGTTTCCTCAGTCGATCGCGAAACTGGGTGGGGTTGTCAATCGATTATCCCATCACTTGTTTCGACAAATCATGTGGCAGGGTTCTCGTGCAGGCGACGAATTAGCTCGACAGCAAGTGCTCGATTTGCCGATCGCTCCATTTTGGGGATCTTACGATTCGGCTCAGTTTCAGCGTTATCCGATTCTGTATGGATTGAGTTCATCTGTGATTGCAAAACCCTCGGATTGGCAGCATACTCACATCACAGGCTACTGGTTCTTAGACGAAGCACCCGATTGGACTCCGCCCCCTGCCTTGCTAGAATTTCTACAGCGAGGGTCTCCGCCGGTGTTTATCGGGTTTGGGAGTATGGTCAGTCGCGACCCAGAAGAAACAGCAGAGCTAGTCTTACAAGCGATCCAACTCACCGGGCAACGCGCCCTCTTGCAGTCGGGGTGGAATGGTCTGAGAAAGAGTGACCTACCGGATACGGTTTTTATGGTCGATTCAATTCCGCATTCTTGGCTCTTTCCTCGTGTTGCAGCAGTGGTGCATCATGGGGGTGCAGGAACGACCGCTGTTGGACTTAGAGCAGGAATTCCGATCGTTGTGATTCCCTTCTTTGGCGATCAGCCCTTTTGGGGGCAGCGCGTTGCAGAATTAGGAGTCGGGACAGCCCCGATTCCCCGTAAAAAACTCACGGCTGAAAGATTGGCAGAAGCCATTCATCAGGCTGTAAGTGATCGAGCAATGCGTCAACGTGCTACCGAACTCGGAGCAAAAATCCAAGCCGAAGATGGGGTCGCGAATGCGGTTGCGATCGTACAAGAACTGGAGAAGTGTGGAGCTTTTTGCAACGAAAACTAGCATCAAGAGCGATCTGGAAAATACTGTCCTAAATAAGCAATGAGTAACTTCTTAGTTTCTATCAGGACTTGGTGTTGAAAGGTGCTATCGCGCGATACAGCGAGGATATCTAGCGTACAGGCAACTTCAACACTGATAGTCGCAATTAGCTCTCGATGACTTGGCTCTAAAGTCGGATTACGAACCGCAAAATAAACCGTGAACTGTTGTGCAAGCTCTTGATAGAAGGCTGCACTCATTGCGATCGTGGTCGGAATCAAGCGAGACTGAACAAACACGGTACGGAACCCAGGATTGGCACTGACAAACTGATCAAAGGCATCCACTAATTGATTCACATACACATCGAGCGTGACCTGCATCGCTTCTTCTGTGTGGAGCGCTGCCGATAGTTCTCTCAATTGGGTGAGATAGCGATCGAGCAACGCATGAAAAACAGCGAGTTTGTCCGGAAAGAATCGATATAGCCCGCCAACAGAGGTATTGGCTCTTGCCGCAATTTCGTCAGTTGTGACGGATTCATAGCCGATCTCGGTAAACAACTCAGCCGCTGCGTCGAGAATGCGATGGAAGCGTTCCCAGCTACGGGCTTGTTGAGGAACGCGCCAGATTGGAGTGGATTGGGGGCTGTCGGTCATTCGTTCAAATTGTGGGTTGACAAACGCGAGGTAGTTCTCGTATTTTATGAATGCGAGGTAATTCTCGTATTTATAGATTACAGGAGTTTTAAGGAGGAAGAACTATGACTCAGATGCTTCCAGCAACAAAGCCACTCAATTTAGCCTGGATGACAGGATGGTGTGTAGCGGCAGGCTTATTTGGAATGATTCTTGCCGGAGGTGGTTTTGAAGCCACAAGCGCTCCAGTGCGTATCTTGTTTGACGTGCTGAACGGTCCGGGAGAACTTGATCTCGACCCCTATATGCGCTTTAGCCTTGCAGTCCTGGGAGCCGTGACGATAGGTTGGAGTTTGACGGTGATGGCAGTGGTTCAAGTGGCAAATCAGCTTGAAAAGCAGGTCAGTCAACGGATTTGGCTTGGGATGACGGCATCGATCGTTATTTGGTACGTGATCGATAGCGGTTTGTCGATCGCTACAGGTTTCTGGCTTAATGCTGTTTCAAATACAGTCTTTAGTGCAACCTTCTTGATTCCAGTGATCCGCAGTGGTGTACTTCGTAGCTAAAGCTAAGGCGGTGTTTCAAGATAGTTGAAACACCGCCCTCATCTCTATGACTAGTTTCTACCCGCGTCAAGGGTTTCTACAAGTCTGTACCGCCTTAACCTGAGATCGTGAGACGATCGATCTCTCAGTTGGGCATCAGCGCTATGTTTCTACAAGTCTGTACCGCCTTAACCTGAGATCGTCCAATGACCATCGTCTTCACACGCTGAGGTTAGGCGAGATCGAAGCGATCGAGGTTCATCACCTTGTTCCACACACCCACAAAGTCATGCACAAATTTTGGCTGTGAGTTCTCAGAGCCGTAGACTTCTGCAAGTGCCCGGAGTTGGGAGTTCGAGCCGAAGATCAGGTCAACACGGGTCGCCGTCCACTTCTGTTCGCCGGTCTTGCGACTGCTGCCCTCGAACTCATATTCATCTTCAGTCGTCGCCTTCCACGTCGTACCCAAGTCGAGCAGGTTCACGAAGAAGTCATTCGTCAGTGTTTCTGGGCGATCGGTGAAGACACCGTGCTTAGACCCGCCAAAGTTCGTACTCAGGACGCGCATTCCGCCCAAGAGGACCGTCATTTCAGGAGCTGATAGGGTGAGCAATTGCGCCTGATCGACCAGCAACTCTTCGAGCGATTCGCTGTGCTTGCCGCTGGTGTAGTTGCGGAACCCGTCTGTGACTGGTTCGAGTACAGCAAAGGACTCAACATCGGTTTTCTCTTGCAACGCATCCGCACGTCCTGGATGGAAGGGAACCTTGACTTCAGAGCCAGCATTCTTCGCGGCTTGTTCGACTCCTGCACAACCACCGAGAACGATCAAATCCGCGATCGACACCTGCTTGCCGCCAGACTGCGAACTGTTGAACTCCTGTTGAATTCCTTCCAGGGTTTGCAGTACCGTTGCCAACTGAGTCGGCTGGTTGACTTCCCAATCCTTCTGCGGTGCCAGCCGAATGCGTCCTCCGTTCGCACCCCCGCGCTTGTCAGACCCCCGGAACGTCGATGCTGATGCCCAAGCGGTTGAAACGAGTTGAGAAACAGACAGTCCCGATGTCAGAATCTTCTCTTTAAGCGCGGCAATGTCCTGCTCATCAATCAATTCATGGTTGACTGCGGGAATGGGATCTTGCCACAAGAACTCTTCTGCGGGGACTTCTGAACCAAGATAGCGCGATCGCGGTCCCATGTCGCGATGCGTCAGCTTGAACCATGCCTTGGCGAATGCCTCAGCGAACTCATCCGGGTTGTCGCGGTAATGCCGCGCAATCGGCTCGTAGATCGGGTCCATCTTCATCGCCATGTCTGCGGTCGTCATCATCGGGGCATGGCGTTTCGACGGATCGTGAGCATCGGGAACGGTTCCCACGCCAGCACCGTTCTTCGGTCTCCATTGCCATGCACCCGCAGGACTCTTGGTTAGCTCCCAATCATAGTTGAACAGGGTTTCGAGATAGCTGTTGTCCCACTGCGTTGGTGTGGGAGTCCATGCGCCTTCGATGCCGCTAGTGATCGCATCGACCCCAACCCCTGTGTTAAAGGCGTTCTTCCAGCCGAGTCCTTGATCGACGATCGTCGCACCCCCAGGATCAGCCCCGACATGCGACGATTCGCCAGCACCATGACATTTACCAAAGGTATGCCCACCTGCGGTAAGCGCAACCGTTTCTGCGTCGTTCATCGCCATCCGACCAAAGGTCTCGCGAATATCGCGCCCTGAGCCAACCGGATCAGGTTCGCCGTCTGGTCCTTCCGGGTTGACGTAAATCAGTCCCATTTGAACGGCAGCGAGCGGATTCGAGAGCACTCGATCGCCACTGTACCGCTCATTGCCGAGCCAGGCTTTCTCAGACCCCCAGTAGATATCTTCTTCGGGTGCCCAAATGTCCTCACGTCCGCCCGCAAAGCCGATCGTCTTGAAGCCCATCGACTCCAGCGCACAGTTGCCCGCAAAAATCATCAGGTCAGCCCACGAGATTTTGTTGCCGTATTTCTGCTTAATGGGCCAAAGCAACATCCGCGCTTTGTCGAGGTTGGCATTGTCGGGCCAACTATTGAGCGGCTCAAATCGCTGGCTTCCTGATCCTGCGCCGCCGCGACCGTCGCCCGTTCGATACGTGCCTGCGCTGTGCCACGCCATGCGGATAAAGAGTGGACCATAGTGCCCGTAGTCAGCAGGCCACCAGTCCTGGGAGGTGGTCATCAACTCGAAGACATCTGCTCTCAAGGCAGCTAAGTCAAGGCTCTTGAACGCTTCAGCGTAGTTAAACGCTTCACTCATCGGATTAGACTGCGGGGAATGCTGATGAAGCACGCTCAGATTCAAATACTTCGGCCACCAGTCTCGGTTTGACGGCTTGTGGCGGGCGGTCAAAACCTGACCGCCGCTCGAAAATGGGCATCCGCTTGCACTGCTCATATAAACTCCTGTCTTTTCAAAAACGCTAATTTACGGTTGCGAATGAGAGCGACCGGGAAAAAGGTTTGAATTAGCGTGAAGTGGTTATGAGCTTAATCATAGTCGGTATGACTTTACTTTAGGTGTTTTTTAAGCAATTGTAACAAATGCGATCGTACTTACCACCTTTCCGAAGCCCAGATGCGAATTTGGATTGAACAGCGGTCTCGATCGTAAAGTGCCAAAAGATTACAATGAGCGCAGGGTAGAACTGAGGTCGCATGAACATTGTCGATGTGACGAATGCAGAGCAGTATCCTTGGGGCGAGGGATGTCGCGGGTGGCATTTATTAAAGCGCGACGACTTCAGCATCATTGAGGAATGTGTGCCGCCGGGTCAATCTGAGCAGCGCCATTTTCACGAGCATTCTCGTCAGTTCTTCTACATTTTGCAGGGTGAAGCGGTGCTTGAGATCGAGGGACACTGCTATCGATTGCGATCACATCAAGGTATTGAGATCCCGCCCAATGTTGCACATCAGTTCCGCAACGAATCGGAGTCAGAGGTGCGGTTTTTGGTGATTTCAGTGCCGAAAGCACAGGGCGATCGTATATCGAGGCAGTGAGGCAGTCTTCATGCAACTTCAATTCTGGCACAACGCAAATTTTGGTAAGCTTTGGGTCGGGCAAAGATGAGGAATCGCCAATTTCTCATCAACGGAGCGAGAAAAACTGATAGACTACTCATGAGGTCGCTGACCTACCTAGCCTCTCGAACAGACAGGTTACAGTAGCAGTCATATGCTTACCACAGCGAGATTGTCGCTAGGGAAGCCGAGTTGTCACTGGGAGCCATGAGCAAGCCATACGACAAGGACGAATAGAACTTAACTCCTTGGGGCGCAGGGAGTCTGCCCGGATCGTGCTTCGGTACGATGAGAGTCAAGACAGGATGGCTTGTCAAACCTCCGGACGCTGCGTAAGACCAACACCATTCTCGGATGGTAGAGGCAGCGGCGGATGAAATGGGAAGCCCGCTTCTATATGCGTAGCATCAGAGTCGGGTACGTCACAAACCATCTTTGGGCGCAGCGTTGATGTATTGGTCAAACCCCTGATCGAGCAAAGCGAAAACTGAATTCGACGCAAAGAAATTCTATCAACTGCACAAGTGATTTATGTCGAGAGATAGTGCTTCGCTGCTGGATATTTTCAAGGCGGCAGAGCAGGTCTTGCAGTTCGCTGAAGGTTTAACGCTCCAACCGCAACAAACGCAAGCCTGCATCACTCGCGCTCAGGAATTAGCCAAACAAGGACTAAGCGAAGCCCGTCGATCCGTTTGGTTGCTTTATCATACAGATTCTGCCGCCAATAGCCTACCAGATGCGATCGCCCGATTGATCGAACAAATGACGACTGGAACCACAGTTCAGATTGCGCTGAACGTAGAGGGAATGCCTTACTATTTAGATGCGCCCATCAGTTTGAATCTATTGCGGATTGCTCAAGAATCGCTCACGAATGCGTTGCGTCATGCCAATGCTCAAACGGTTCAAATCAATCTTAGCTACGCCCCTGAGCAAGTTCAGATTAGCGTCCGAGACAATGGCTGTGGCTTCGATCCTCAGACCATCCGACCAGGGTTAGGGCTGACGGGAATTCGCGATCGCGATGATTCCGATCGTCGCTCTCAAGCGCGGCATTGCCAAACCATAGAATCTTTCACTCATTCAATGGATACCCGAAGTGTATTAGATCAGTATCAGCAAGCTCTAAACCCGATTTTGCAAAGCTACTGTGAAATTCTGAATCGCGCCAATGACGGCACCACCAGCAAAGTCATTGTCAGCGACAATCACACCCGTTATCTGATCATCACCGAGGGGTGGAGCGGTAAAAAACGGATTCATGCGCTGGTGTTCGACGCTGAAATCCGTGGCGATAAACTCTGGCTCCACCACGATGGACTTGACCACGGCATCACGCCTGAACTTGTCGCCGCAGAGATTCCCAAATCCTCGATCGTGCTTGCCTTTCACCCGCCCCATGTGCGTGAGCATACAGAGTACGCGCTCTCCTAGTCATTCGCACAGCATCGGCTTTCTGCCCTCGCTAGTTCAGAAGCTTATTTCTTATGGATACTATGCCGAATCGAACTCAGTACTTATTGGAATTAGCCAAAGGCAATGTCAAAGCCTACATCGCGAACCCAAAAACGAAAGCAGTAATGGTGACAGGCTCGGTTGCAGAAGGGCTATGCGATGAATACTCGGATTGTGACGTGTGCCTTTACTATGACGAGTTACCTTTTGAAGCTGAACTACAGCTTGCGCGTCAGCAGAATCAAGGGGCAGAACTGATCGAGATTTTGGGAAATCGACAAGACGGTGCGTTTGGCGAGAGTTTTCTGATGAACGGCATCGAATTCCAATTTGCTCACGCCACGATCGCGCAATGGGAAGCGGAGATATCGAGCGTTTTAGAGCGGTTTGAGGTTCCTTCTCCAATTATGAAAATGCTACACGGAACCTTGATTGGGATTCCGCTACACGGTGAAACTTTGATTGAACAGTGGAAAGCGAAAGTCGCCAACTATCCCGATCAACTCGCGCAAACAATGGTGGAGAAGCATCTAAAATTCTTCGCTGTTTGGGGAATGCAAGAAAAACTTGCCAAGCGGGATACAACGCTCTGGTATCACCAAATTTTAGTTGATTCAGCCCAAAATCTGCTCGGTGTGCTGTCTGGGTTGAACCGCTTATATTATTCAACGTTCCAGTTCAAACGGATGAGTAGGTTTATCGAGCAGATGGAGATTGCTCCCGAGAATCTTGGCAGTCGTCTCGAAAGCTTGTTTCACGACGAGCCTTTTATTGCAGTGGATCAGCTTGAAGTATTAGTTCGAGAAACGGTGGAACTGGTCGAGATCCAGATGCCGCAAGTCGATACTGCCTCAGCAAAACGAAAATTAGGATGGAGACAACAACCGTGGAAACTTTAGACCAACAGAAAGATATTAAAATTCCCAAGACGATCGAGAAGACTTTAGCAGACACGAGTGCGATCGATTTTCAGATGACCTCTGAGCCACTCACAGGTGTTTTGTTGAGAACATTAGCAGCGAGTAAGCCTGCGGGACGTTTTCTGGAACTAGGTACGGGTACAGGCGTTTCTACAGCTTGGTTACTCGACGGCATGGATCAGGACTCAGAGATGATCACGGTTGAGCGCGATCGCAGCTTCCAAGTGCAGCATTCCAAAGCTATAATTGGGTTTTACAATGCGATGCCCTCGTTGCTTACAAAATGTCAATGAAACGGCTCAACGCTGTCACTGTGGGTTCGTGTTTGATGCAGTGACCCCATCAGAGCTAGGAGCTTGGTTCGATGAGCTTCAGCAAATTCTAGAGTGCGCCTACACAACTGCATCGACTCCTTGGCAGCAATCTGGAAAAAGCGGCACATTTGAGGAATGGACACAACTGCGAGTGGCAAACCTAGCAGCAGTTGACCGACCCGGACAGTATCTCGATATGGGTTGTGCAAATGGATACTTGCTGGAATGTTTAGTCGCCTGGTCACACTTGAAGGGAGTGGAATTAGTTCCTTACGGGCTTGATTACTCAGCGGAACTCGTTGCTCTAGCTCAGAAACGTCTACCCACCTATGCGAATAACTTCTATGTTGGGAATGCCTGGAATTGGACACCACCACACCGATTCGACTATGTGCGGACAGAACTTGACTATGTGCCACGCAACTATCAACAGCAATTTGTCGATCGACTGGTCAGAGAGTTTGTTGCCCAAAATGGACGGTTGATGATTTCTCAGTACCGCAATCGCGACGATGATTTGACCCAGGGTTGGATCGATCAAAATTTGGCTGTCTGGGGCTTTGAAGTGACGGCAGTACACTCAGGGTATAGCTCAGAGGGTTTAGAACTTTGTAGAGTCGCAGTCTTGCAGGTATGAGTCTTGCAATGAGTTGTTTTGCGATGAAATGCGAAAATCGAGTGCGATCGCAAAACGACATGGCAAATCCAGCACAGCTTTTTTGAACCACAGCGACGAACTTTTATTTTTCGTTTGTCATCTCTGCACTTCTCTCCATTCAAGCCGTAGAACACTGTAGATATAGTCGTCCCAAAGCTTTCCATCTAATTCATGATGTTCTCGCAACACTCCATCTCGGTGGAAATTTAGTTTTTCAAGCAGCTTGATCGATGCCAAATTGAACTCAGCCGTTTGACAATATAACTTGTTCAGTGTCGTTGTCGAAAACAAATGCGTGATGGCGATGTCTAGCATCTGTGCTCCGATTCCTCGTCGCCGCAATTTCGGATTGACCATGTAGCCAAACTCAGCCGATCGATTCCGGCAGTTGATATCAAAATAGGCAAACCGTCCGACTAATTCATCGATTCCATCCATCCTGAACGAAAATGTGATCACTTCATGGTCTGGAGGAACTCGCTTTCCATTCAGAATTGGGCGACAAGTTCGTTCTTCAAGACGACTGACTTGGTTCCATTCAGCGAATATACGCTTATGTTGATCGGATGCGAGTTCAAACTGCATACCTTTACCACTCCCTGTAAACGACTGCTCTGCCAATTCGCTTCAATCATCTTGCTGTACTTCAAACGAAATTAATAGCTTACGCAGCAGACCCGCGAGGGCTTCACGTTCCGACTGCTCTAAAGCACTCAGGGCAAGATGCTCGTTCGTCACGTGAGCTTCAACCGCTTTCTCAATCACATCAAAGCCTTTATTGGTTAGTTGAATCAGCGTTCCTCGTCGATCGTTTGGATCAGGAATCCGCTGAACTAGCTCAACTTTCTCTAAGCGATCGATCCGATGCGTCATCGTTCCAGAAGTAACCATCAGCGTCTGAAATAACTCAGTTGGCGAAAGTTGATAAGGCTGACCAGAACGCCGTAATGCTGCCAGCACATCGAATTCTGCGATCGTCAATCCAAATTCTGAAAACGTAACTTGAATCGCTCGTTCTAAATGCTTCGATAACCGTCCCATGCGTCCAATGATGCCCATTGGAGAAACATCCAAATCCGGACGCTCCCGCTGCCACTGCGCCAAAATTTGGTCAACCGGGTCAAGTTGCATCGTCTGCTTCCTGTGAATCTCTCGACATTCAATATCTTGACATCAAACTACTTGATCATAATCTTGATATTGAGTATCTTGATATCAAGATATACAAGAGGATTTTGTATGGAAGGACGATCCATTTACCTGCTGGCAGCACTTGCAGGCGGGGCAATTCTACCTGTTCAAGTCGCGCTGAACACGTTGCTGCGTCGATATGTTGGCGAACCGATGCAAGTGACGTTTGTTTCTTATTTGGCGGGGACTCTGGCATCGCTTGTGATTTGCTTGCTGTCGCGGTACTCACTGCCTGCAACGACTTCTTTGGCACAAACCTCGTGGTGGATGTGGATTGGGGGGTGCTTGGGCACGTTGTATGTTTGGTCAACGATTTTCGCCACACCGAGAATTGGAGCCGCACTTGCCTTGGCATTAACGATCGCAGGTCAGATGATTGCGGCTCTGTTTCTCGATCATTACGGTGCGATCGGGCTGACGAAATACGCTGCCAGTCCGACTCGAATTGCTGGAGTAGTGTTCGTTGTGTTAGGTGTTTCCCTAGTCGCTTATGTTAAGCGATGATGGATTAAGGATAGTTAGGGCTTTCTCATGCGGATGAGGAGCGCAGGCGATTCGCACAGTAAGAGGATGCGATCACAAACACAGCGCCAATCCATTGAACAAAACTTGGCTGTTCACCCATTAAGATCATTGCACTCGCAACACCAAAAACGGGAACTAACGCGACGTAAAACGCAGCATAGTCAATCAGCGACAGTATCAAGCTGCGATCGCTGCCGTCAAACAAGCTCAGGCACAAGTCGAAAACGCTCAACTGCAATTGTCCTACACCACGGTTACCACCCCGGTTGCTGGTCAGATTGGCAATAAAACGGCTCAGGTTAGGCAACGAGTTCAACCCGGTCAAACACTAATGTCTGTGGTCTCAACACAGCCTTGGATTGTCGCAAATTTCAAAGAAGCACAACTCGCAAAGATGCAGCCGGGACAGGAAGTCGAAATTAAGCTCGATGCCTTTCCCGATCAACTCTTCAAAGGCAAAATCGATAGTCTTTCTCCAGCCTCTGGAGCCAAGTTTGCGTTACTCCCTCCCGACAATGCGACTGGAAACTTTACTAAAATCGTCCAGCGCGTTCCGGTGAAGCTCGTGTTTGAACCGGACAGCATTCGAGGCGTGGAATCGCGCCTCATGCCGGGAATGTCCGCTATCGTTACGGTAGCTACTCGTTGAAGTTCATCATGATGCGCTCTCCTGCTGATGTCGATCGCTGTCTCGAAAACTGACAAGACGAAATCGGGCATTGCTTTTCTCTACCGAGCGCTGTCTCAAGCTGAGAAACAACCTGCCCTGGCTGAAGTTTATCGTCGCCTTGCGTTGACTGAACAAGCTCATGCCGAAGTTTAGGAAGAAAAACTACGACGTGCAGGTTATCCGATTCCACAGCGTCGAATTGGCTGGAGAACGCGGTGCCTTCGGCTCTCGCTTTGCGAGTCTGCTAGCATTGTTAGCCAAATGGTTTAGTCCACAATTTGTCTTGCCGACCATCAACGCAATGGAGCAGGTGGATAGTCATAGCTATGATGTTTAGCCTGATACTCATAGCACACGACTCTCGATCGAAGAACGCTCTCATGCTCGACGACTACAAGCGATTAGCAACAATTCATCGCAAGGCATCGAAGGCAGTACGATAGCTCCGCTACACGGGTACGTGCTCGCCCAGATCGAAGGAGACATCGTACTGCTGGAGGCAATACTCTCAGAGCGGCTGTGTTAGGAGCAAATGATGGCTTGATGTCCAATCTTAGTTTAGTTATGGAATCGAGCTAAGTGGAGAAAGCAAGCTCTGAACTATGTGTATTCTTCAAACACAGTTACTAAACAAGAGAAGCTCAATCAAGCTCTTGGTCGATTAGCGTGTCGTGCTTTAGATGAGGAAGCATCACCATTCCGTCTATCGTATGAGTTGGTATTTTCTGAACTCGGTGATCCTGATAAGGAGGGTTCTAATTTCTGGTTGGCTCTCAATCTTGGCTGGCTACAAGTCGCTAGAAATTCTGATAAGTTCTCTGAAAAAGTCTATACATTCTTTCACCCAACATTTTAGGAGTATTTTGCAGCACTAGCGATCGACGATTGGAGCTTTTTTCTAAATCATGTTCCTCATAATCCTCGCAAAGGAACTTATCAAATTTTTGATTCATTGTGGAAAGAAGTGATTTTATTATGGATGGGAAAAACAGAGATGCGGTCGAGCCAAGATGAGCAAGTGCGGCAATTTCAAGAAAGACTCATTGAATCTTTGATTGAATTTGAAGATGGATGTAATAGCTTCTATTCTTATCAGATATATCTTTTATTAGCTTATGCCTTGAATGAGTGGAAAAGTACTCATGATGGTCAACTTATTGAATACCTCTTGGAGATAGCTTTTGGGAAATTTGATGCAATAGGTGAAGTTGATAGTGTTTTCTCAAGAGAAGCGAGGAAGGTACTTAAGGAGTCTAATCTCAATAGAATTACAGAAACAATACTCAACATCCTTGAAACTATACGAGGCGAAAGAGCTTGCTTGAAGCTTGCTGATGCTTTATTAGAAGTAAATCCTGCTGCTCAAGACGCTGCCATGATTATTCTGGGGTCTAGTCTCGGTAGCAAGGATGATTATCTTACAGGCTATGCAAATCTAATTTTAGGAAAAACGGCGCGGACCAAACAACAAAAGGAAGTCGAGCAAAATCCTGAGAAGAAAGTTAAGCTTTTTCACTAAGGAAACGCCATTGAAGTAGAAGATTTCTTGATCAATGAGATTAAACAAAGTGTCGAAGAATTTTTACAGCAATCAACTTCATCTGTAGGTAATCAATTCAAGAGCCAATTGCTAACTCAAGATTTAGAATACATACTAAGCCACTACAGTCAGAACTGAACCTTTCGCTATCCAATTGTAAAAGTCTTCCGACAAATCTTCTACGGTGATTCAGATGTAGTATTTAGCCTAGCAGACATATTATGCCAAGGAGATATGAAACTATTTGAAGCAGTCACTCTCAGTCTGATGGAAATTACAATTACTGTGGATCAGTGCTCGCAATTGGTAAACAAATTAAAGTCATGTATGATTTGCCAGGACGATACTTTAACCTCTTATGAAAGAAGAAAATATGCCTGTGAAGTTCTCTGTTCTGTTGAATGGCTCGTTTGAAGAAATGCTGCTAGTTTGACTGTAATTCTTCAGTTTCTCGTGAAGCTATATTCTTGGTGAGAGCGGAGAGTGGAAGCGCGATCGATTTCATTTTCGTGTTCAAAGCTCTCTGCAAGCCTTTCCTACTCATCTAGCCACAAAGCATTCAGTTGTTGTGCAACTTGAATTACAGTTGATCGCTCGACAACGACAACTAAGACCGATATGCCCACCAGCAGCACTGTACTGCGCGACCAGCATCCAGGCTCTACTTCTGCCATCACTGTATCTCCAGGCAAAAAGCCGCCGCGTGCCTGAAACTCGTAATCGCTCACGATGCGATCGTGCCGTAATGCTAGTTCATCATCTGAAACCTGCTGGTAATACTCTGCAAGCTCAGAGTACTGCTCGGTCATCCAGTCATCATACTCAGCACAATCCCAATCTTCACGATCGTCTTCCAGCTCTACTTCGGATAGCTCTAAATCTACATTGCAAGTACTATACGTCATCGATAACTGTCCTCCCACAATTTCCGCACCAATCCTACATACACTCCTTGAATCTCGACTTCGTCAGCAGGAACAATCGTCGGAGGATAAGCAGCATTGGCAGGTTGTAGCGTCACCTGATCGCCCTGTCGATAAAAATACTTCAAAGTCGTTCGTGTTCTTTCCCTCGCAGCCACGATCGTCCCTGCTTTGAGGGTTCGAGCATTCGGTTCTGGACGTATGATAATCAAATCATTGTGGTCGATCAAAGCACCGATCATACTATCGCCGCGAACTTGTAGCACGTACCACGCATCGCTTCCCTTCGGTTTACGTCCAGGCAACTCTAGCCATTCAATCGGTGCATCTGGAAAAATTTCCACCAAGCGATGCGCCGAGATCGTTCCCAGAATCGGGAGCCGAAAGTTAGGAACGGTAAGACCATACCTTTCGCCGTTCTCGTGTCGCCATGCTTCAGTAAATCGAATCGTTCGCGAGATCTGTCCAACTTGAACCAACACGCCTTTTCTCACCAGGATTGCGACCAGCGATTGAACTGGATCTGGCGAGGTATAGTCCAACCCCACGATCATCTCCCGAACGACGGGACTGCATTGGAATCGGCGCAAATAGTTTGCCAACCAATCGACAAGACGCTGTTGCGCGGGTGTGAGAGGAACCATCATGTTCTCATATAGTAGTACAAATACTCTACAAGAAAAAAGCAGCTTGTCAAGCTCAGAAATTCGTGACGTGTGAGAGTGATCAGAAAGGATTCATTGCTCACTGAGCGATCGCGCTTCTGACACTTACGGAGTTTCCGGCAACAAGCGAATAGTCCAGAGGTCAGCTAAAGTGCCTCCGCCAGCAGTCACGCTCCCATTCAAAGCCGGGTCAGCACCAATGCCGATGCTCAACGAGCGTCCCAATGGAAGCTGTCCGACTTGTCCATACCCAATTATATTATTGGGGTCGCGAATGATCGGCTGACTCAGCCGAATGACGAGTTGACCGCCATTCACGAAGTAAATCGTTGCCCAATCTCGCTGGAACTTGACTTGAGCTTCAAACACGCCACCCGTCGCAGAGGAATAAACTTTGGCAGGGAGTTTTCTGCCGTCGATCGTTTTACCGTCGTATTCAGCTGCATGTGTAGGCGGCATCATTGCAATCAAAATGGATGCAGCGAAAGTCAATAATTTCATAGCTCAATCTTGTGCTGTTCCTTCTAGGGTAGTTCAGCGGACGAGAAGTGAGTCGGCTGTTGCCTGCTGCTAGCAATTTGAGGACTATCTATGGATTTTGTCTTCATTCATCGTTAGTTTTGCGTGAAAATAGACATGACAGGTTCATTTCTCTCTCACTCATGCCGCTGATTCCTGCGCTCTCACTTCCCCCTGGATATCGCGCTCAGTCCGAAGATACCAGTCCTGAAATTGACTGGATTCTGTTTGAGCGGTTGCGGCAACTCTCTTTGACCGAACGAGTCGATCGCTATTGTGCCTTTAACATTGCAATGCGATCGCTTGGAGTCACACCCCGAACTTGTCGAGCCGTCGCACTGAAAAGACTTGGTGCCGAGTGGATCAATTGTTTGAAATATCCAGAGGCAGAACCGATGATTCTTGACCCGATCGCGTTTAGCCGCAAAGTCATTGCGATTCTTGATGCTTTACAGATCGAGTACTACGTGGGTGGCTCATTTGCCAGTTCAATCTATGGCGAAAGTCGCAATACTCGCGACATCGATTTCGTGATTGAGATCAATCGTCCCCAAGTACCACCACTAGTCGATGCGTTTCTGGCTGAAGATTTCTACATTAGCGAAACTGCCGTGATCGAGGCGATTACAGACCCTGATCCCCGCAAGTCATTTAATGTGCTCGACCATCGCAGTATTGAAAAAGCAGATCTATTTATTCTCAAGAACGAACCCTTCGCCTACAGTCAGATGCAGCGGCGACAACTGCTCGACCTTCCAGGCATGCCGATCTTTGTCTGCTCTGCCGAAGACATTGTGCTGCAAAAGCTGGTTTGGCGATCCAGTACCAATTCAACTCAGCAGTGGCAGGACATCTTGGGTGTGTTGAAAGTTCAAGGCAACGCTTTGGATCAAGACTATCTCGCAACCTGGGCGACTCAACTGGGGGTCTTGCCCGAATTGAACCGTGCCCTGCAAGAAGCAGGATTCGGTTCGACATAATCAAGGCAACTCGTGATTTGCGATCGCACGAATTGCTTCAACCCGTTCGCCTCAAGATGGCTGGAGGCGAGTGATCACAATGATGAAACTGCACTACTAGGATCTAATTATCATGCAGCCGACGATCGGAGTATGCGCGAGACAAAAGAAGATTGACCTGACGCAGCTTTAAGTCATTTTGCTGCTTGCTATTGCTAGATCATCTATCGTTACGATCGCTCCTGCTTTGTTCCAATCCGATAGGACATCTGCGAGTCTCGAATTTTGGCGTTTTGCTCATTTTGGTGTCGAGAGTCTTAAACCATTCTGAACCTCAGCATTTTTCCTGAAAAGACTCATGTTAGACTCGCTCCACGTCGTGTTTGCAACTGCACTCGAACAACGAAAAAACCCATTTTTTGCCCTGTTCAACAATTGAATAATCTGGAAGACAATAGAATCACGTCACCTCATTCATCGCTGATCCCAATCCTATGCTGAATCGTCTCAAACAAACGGTCGTCGTTCAACCTGGTGGACTCATTCAAGTCCAATCTCCTGACCTTCCCGTCGGGATGACGGTCGAAGTGATTATCCTGATCCAACCCTCTCCGCAATCGGCTGAAGTTCCTCTTGCTGCATCTCGTAGCCAGTTTCAACATCGGCGGGATCAGATTATTGCAGCAGGCATTCCACTCCTTACAGATGAACAAATTGAACAAGAAGTCGCTGAGCGGCGGGGTGGTTACCGTGAGGATGCCCGATGATTCGCACCTTTATCGATACAGGGGTTTTCGGGTCTCAGCCAGCAACAGTCGATCAACCTCCTCAGAGACCCCAATCGTGAATTCTGCTGTAGCCCGTTTCTCAGACTAGAACTGCTTCCCAAAGCAGTCTATAACCCACAACAAGCGGAGGTCACGTTTTACGAGGCTTACTTTGCGGGCACGTTGTGTAGCGAAGCTATCGTTTCGCATTGGGCGATGGATCTCGATGCGATGCTACAAGCGGCTGAACGCGAGGTCGCTCAGTTCGGTTTGGGCGCGATGGATGCCCTGCATATCGCCGCTGCTGTTGCGCTGCAAGCAGATCAATTTATCACGAATGAAAAACCGGAAAAATCCATCCATCGCACTCCTAGCATTCCCATCCTCTCCCTCCGCTGAAATCCAAATTGAAATCGCGTCAAGCAACAGAAAGGACAGCTTGATTCTCAAACACACTCTAATGATCACGATGTAGACGACTCTCATGCAACTGAATCTAGCACAACAGACGTGGGCAATTTGACGCTTCATCATTTTCTCCGAGACACCTCCCTCGATCACCAAATGTGGACAAGTTCCTGTCATTGACGGGAGACAACTTTTAGCTTGCAGAATTCTATGATGTCGATCTTCACTGTTGTCGATCGCGCAAGGGACGACTCTATCAATGCGTTGAAGTCACAAACCATTCATCGCGGTTTAAGCTGCCACAACTCTCCTTGCAAACTCGCTTGTAAGCGCGACCATATTTTCGCCGCAACGACTCTAGCAAGGACTCAGACGGATTGTACAGAAAATACTGATAGCCCTCAGGCAGGATTGGAACTTGTGGCTCGACGACAAGCTGAACCCAGGTGGATGGCTCTAGCCGATGCAAGAGTGTGAACAGTACGCCGAGCGATCCATCTGTACCAGGAAGGCGATTGGGAGCGCGATTGATACTTCCGATCAACAGCGGATGCGGTGCTGCATTAATGATTTGGGCAATTCGGGGATGCTCTAGTTCCCGGTAGTAATTTAGACCCCCTTCGACTTGTACGTGAACTGCTCCCGTCACTACAGCAAACAAGAGTAAGCCAGAAATCAGACCGCACCTGTGGCGCGGTCGTCGTTTTGTCGCACTGAGCTTCACCGCCATCAAGTAGGCAATGGCAAGATGTAGCCCAGATAACAAGGCATCAGATAGCGATAAGCCGTGGATCGACGTGAATCGGTGAGAACATCGGGTAGAAAGAGGGCGACAAACGTGACTCCTATCAGAGACAACAGGAACCAGCGGGCGGTGCTTTGATCATTAGGAAATACAAGGCATCAGCACTGATCCAAATCGTTGCCAGGACGACGGGTGGAATGGTGAGCCATAGCCTGATCGCAATCTCAGCGTGAGGCAGCTTAGAAAAGGCATGCGGAATTGCCACAAAGGAGAGTGCCAGATTAAACCCATAATTGCCCCAGCGCTCAATCAGGGTCATTGGATAGCTCGACCAGAGATTCGTGTCGATAATCTGCTGCCGCGACTGCCAGATCACGAGTGCCCAGGGCAAAAACGCGATCGCAGCGCCACCGATGGCGAGCAGAAATGCTTTAACCGTTTTGCTTAGCTGGAAAGCTTCCATTTTCCCTAGATACAGGGCATGGCTGACTATAACGAAAACGGTCATGGGAAAGGTGTACAACCCGATTGTGCAACTGAAAGCATACGAGATCCAAGTTTGTCGCTGCGGGCGGCGCATTGCTCGCAGTAAGAGCAGCGACGAAAGTAAAATGGTCACCGTCCAGAATCCATATTCTCGAACTTCTTGAGCAGTGAGAACGTGAAGCGGAGATACACAGACCAGTGCCACTGCAAACCACGCAGCCAGGGGGAGCGCGAATAGTTCAAGGCTCAGCCAGTAAACGGCAGGCAACACCAAGAGGCTTAGGAGACTGGAGAAACTGCGAATCGCGGCGATGGAGTCTCTGAAGCGTTCGCTCCAGAAGCGTAGGAGAACATAATACAGCGACGGATGCTGAGCATCTTCGATCGCTAAACTTCGCACGGTATCGAGCCACGTCCTGTCATTGTGAACGCTTTGATAAAGGTTCAGATCCCAAATCTGCATCAGCGTCCCAGTAAACACATTGCTAATCAGTTCGCGTTGAGTGTAGCCGGAAAGTCGCAGCAACGAGAAGAATTCGTCGCCCCAGTAGGATGATGATCGAGGTTGAAAAAGCGGAAACAGATGCCCAGGATGATCAGTATCGCAAAGCCAGCGCGCCGATCAATGAGAAACTTCCAAAGCTGTCGCATTGTTGAAAGCGTTGATGATGTGAACTCAAAAGTCGCTGCACCCCCCGAACGAGTGTGAAAGGGTTTGTCAGAAGTCTCGTCGTCCACAATTTGGTTGTCGAATGTCAAAGTGATCCGCATCGTTGCGAGATTCACCCACTAGCACTCCATAAATCGTGAGAGCTTTGGCATCAACCCAGACTTTGCGATCGCTGAGCGGTTCTCGCTTTTCAGACAGGTCACTCACGGGCAAACTCATGCCATGCTCCTCAAAGGTTCAAGATCTGATGATTGCTCAACGCTAACCGGGATTGGACAAGTTGAAGGATCGACTCAGCACGACGGGTTTAAGCCAAGTGAGATCGATTGATCGTCCAGTCGGCAGCTCCAACTTAAGATTGCTGGGTATGGAAATCAGTCAGGAATGCCGTCCTCCTAAAATATCCGATTTTGGGATATTATGCTAGACCCTGTAGCTTGCTCGTCATGAGCGGCTCCGTGTATTCTGACCAGTATCAAGCCTTTTTACAACGACTGAAAGCGGCACGTCGCGCTGCTGGGCTAACGCAGCGGGATGTCGCCACCTGTCTGAACGTCCCACAATCTTACGTCTCGAAATGCGAATCGGGCGAGCGTCGGATCGATGTGATTGAGTTGACGAAATTTGCTGAGCTTTACCAGCAGTCTTTGGATTATTTTGCGTATGGGCACAACGATGCTGCGGATTCCCAAAAGCGGGATTGAATTCAACGAGGGGAGCAATGGATCAAGGATTGCTTTGCTCATGCCCATCGCCATTTGATTTAAATGTAACCTCCAAATTGTTCCGCTGATTGCAGCGATCGTTGCCAGATGAGCGACAACCCAATTCACAACTTGTCTCATACCCGATTTGCAGACAGATGATGTTCTCAATTGAGCCAGACTCGATGAATGAGTGCAAGCGATACTGCTCAATCGATGTCGTGACGACATGGATTTTGAAGGCTAGAGATCCTAGCTCATGGGTCATGCTATATTCGCAGCACAAGGAGCAAAGTTGCGCCCAAGCGTTCGCAAAGCGCCACGTAAACAAGCAGTGGAGGGAAGTTCGCGACAGCGATCGATTCCTGGTTGCTCCTAACAATAACCTGATGATTTTTGACAGATAACGAGGGAAGAACAATGGCATGTCAAGGAGCTATCCCGCCTACTGAGGCGGAGGTCAAACAAGTGGTGGCAGACGTAATGGCGCTACTGTCCTCGAAGTATCATCTCTATCGAGAACCATTCGAGCAGTACAAGGCACGAATGATGCCAACTTTGAGGAAGGAAGAAGTCCAACGACGGCAACAACAGCGCCAAGCTACAGATGAGGCACTGGAACGAGGGATTTATGAAGTGCTGTGGCAAGACCGCTTTGAGGCGTTTTAGCCCGCCTTTCAGAACGGCGCGACGTGAGTTGTTCCGGCTCATTGAACCCTGATGACCTCGATTTTACCGACACGCCATCAGGCACGAGCGAACCGATCGGGTTTGCCCTGAATTTTCTGCAATAGACCTTTGCGAACAGCATGATTTGCAGCAATCGCGACGCTCATTCTCGCTTTTTTTAGGTCAGCCGTATCGAATGGCTCATAGAGATCCTCAAGCAGTTGGTCGATCGATTTTGACTGTTTCGGTTTGATCGCTTTGACGATCGCATTCATCAGTTTCGAGGACTGGAAGGCTGGCTTAATCTTTGCGGCATCAAATCCAGCTAGCTCAGTTGACTTGGGTGCAGGTTGGGAAGGTTTGGCAGTAGAAGGCTTCGATTTTGGTTGAGCCGATTGAGCCTTGGAAGTTGGCTCGATCTGCGTCGGGACTCCGAGCAGGTGATCAATGTGCTGCACGAGCTGATCAATAGTGGCGGCAGTTTGCGAGGTCACAGTCTCAGTCAGACGATCGCGTTCTTGCTGTAAGCGAGTATGTTCTTGTTGTAACTGGACTTTAACGGCAGAAGTAAGCGGCATAATCGTTGAAGTGCAAGAATGACGGCTCATTGTACGTTAAATTCTGCAATGGGAACAGTTTTAGTTCAAATCTCTTCGATCAAACACTTTATCTTGCCTTGACGGCAACTCGCTTTAGCATTAGAAGTAGTAACACTGACTGCGAGGTTTGATCATGTCACGCCCATCCTTTACTCGCTTTGCTCAACACTACTGGGCGACCTTACTTGCCGAGTTTGGAACTGTCTACCTCGATGAACCCGTCCCCCGCGCTCCGACTCTGAGAGTGCATAAATATCCTTCGCGCTCCAATTTCGGGACGACGGTCTTAGAGACATTGACTGCAAATCAGCCCTCAGTGTGGGTCAGTCCTGAAATCGTTGCAGAAGCAGAACTAGTCGATGTGCTATTTGAACCTAATTTAGAGCAATCCAGAACAGCACTGGGACTTTTGGGAGCATTGATCACTGCACCGTGCATCATCGAGACGCTGCGCTCCATCCCCACGACTCGAAACTTCAGAAAATGTTTTGGCAACGGGTTGCGCTGGCAAGTCGAATCCGATGGTGGCATCCTTCCCATCGATGCAATGTCTGGCGATGACTCCATGATCGAGGACTCCAGTGAGGATGAAACTGAGGAACTCGAAAAGCAATTGATCGTAGTGGTTCCCAGTATGACCGAAAAGCAATTAGCAGGTTGGGGTGCGGAACCTAATCATCGCAATGTTGCAGGACTGTATGAGCTAGCACCAATTTGGTGTACGACGATCGTGCTAACCCGCGAACTTCCCCCCACTGCGGAGACATTGTGGTTGAGATTACTCAGTCGAGGAGCAGCCCAACGTGCGGCGATTCAAGAACTGATGCAGCTTGATTCCAGTCATCCATTCCGAGATGTAGTCCTCCGATCGTTGCAGCACTGGTATCAGCAGATGGGACGAGAACAGACTGGACGAGAAAGTCTGGAAACGATGCGGCTCCTCAGTCAGATTGAGATCTAATATTCAGGAGGAATCAGCGAAAGCTTTTTCAGTAGATCTGCATCGAATGCCCATAAATCTGATCTCGTGATTGATTGCGATCGGGCAGAGCCTCTACAAGTGTCATTTCAATCTATGCTGCTATGAAATACCCCTAAGATCTCGATCGCAGAATCCACCCCTTCGGTCATGACGCTGGTGACTAAAAATAACGGCATGATTTTGCTGACCTCGATTGATAGAATGTGGAATCGAACGACAATGACAAGTCTCCCACAACCGCGATCGCTGCATGGTGCTCATACCAAATTGAAAAAAGAGAGTGACAAATGAGATACTGAGTTCTGCCCTATAGAGAAAAGCAGCAATGGCAGGTGTTACCCGCATCGAAATCCGAGAAACCGTAGCAGAACTCGAAGCCTTAATTCAACAGCAACGCAATCCAAATCTAAAAGAGCGATTGCAAGTGTTGTACTTGCTGAAGTTACCAAATGCGATAAGCATTCGCGAAATTGCAAAAGTCGTCGGACGGAATCGAGGCAGCGTCCAACGCTGGTTGAGCCAGTACCGCAGAACGGACTCGCAGGCTTGCTCGAAACTCGGCACAGTCCGGGACGACCCCAAGTGATTCCGGCTTGGGCAGTGGACAGCTTAAAACGGCGCTTGGATGATCCGGAGACAGGCTTCGGCAGTTACACGCAAGTGCAGCAGTGGTTGTCCGAAACCTTGAACGTGGAAGCCGAGTATGCGACAGTGCATCATCTGGTGCGATATCGCTTGGGCGCAAAGTTGAAAGCCGCCCGTCCGGTTCATGCCAAGCAGAATTCTGAAGCCCTTGAGGCATTTAAGCAAACCTCAGCGACGACCTGATCCTGCTCAAACAGTATGCAGCAATTGTAAAACCGGAATTTAAGCAACTTCGCTACTTTGCCCAGGACGAAAGTCGGTTTGGGTTAAAGACGACAGTTGGACGCTTGATCACAAGTTTAGGCGTGAAACCATTGGGTATCTGGCAATGGCAGTTCAACGCCTTTTGGATCTATGGGGCAGTAGAACCAATCACTGGACAGCAGTTCTTCCTGCAATTCACGCATGTTGATAGCGAGTGCTACCAATTGTTTCTTGAACAATTCTCTCAAGCCTATCCCGATAGTCTCAACATTCTCCAAGTCGATAACGGGGCTTTCCATAAAGCCAAGGATCTGGTCATCCCTGACAACATTATTTTGCTCTTTCAACCGCCTTATTGTCCTGAATTGAATCCAATCGAACGGTTGTGGCAGCACTTGAAGAAGGATTTGCGCTGGGCACTGTTTCAGAACCTGATTCAACTGCAAAATAAAGTGGACGAACTCATTGCCGATTTAACTACGCATACCGTTGCTTCTGTAACTGGTTTTAGCTTTATCATAGATGCACTATCTGTCGCAGGTATCAGTTGATTTGGTAGCACAGGCAGACCAAGGGTTAGCTTTCGCTTGGGCAGTGGAGCGGTTGAAACAGCGATTAGCAGAGCCAATTAAGTTCAAATGCTATGGAGCTTGCAACAGTAGTTGAGCAAGACACTGGGGATTCAGGCGGAGTACGCTACAGTGCATCAAATCTATTATTGAACTGTTCTCTAATTACTTCAACAGTTTTGCTGGAGATTTTCTAGGGATTATTTGACATTAGAGTTAGTAAGTTCTGTGCCACCAGTAAACGTAATCTTCCCATCCAAGATAGGGAAAGTAGCCATAATAGCTCTCCCAAATTTCAGGATTCGGTTCCTTGAACTGAATAATCATGTTATACGAGTAGCCACCCTTTCTTTGTACCTGTTTCTGTTTTTCCTTCATCTCGAAATTTTGGTGAATCGCAAGTTCCCTGCACACCGCTGTAGAAAGTAGGACGGGTATAGCTATTCCCATAGCTACCTAGAAAAGCCGCGTAATATTTTGTTAAGTGAAAACCGTTACTCGTTAGCCAACCAGCCGGATTACTCATTTGATAATAGTTATACGGTGGATTGACATTAGGCTTTGGATAATTGTAAGTACCACACGCTTCTGCTGTATTTGCAGCATACAAGTTTGTGTCATAGGTAACAGTTGTTTCAGATTTTGCGCTCGGTTTGTCGCCGAGCGCCTTAGTCTTTTTTGCGCGTTCACTAGCACGATCACGAAACTTTCTGAATCGAGGGTATTTTTGCGGCTCAACTTCAAATTTTCTGTCACCAAAATAAGTTTTTTTACTCATTAAAGCTTCAGTCAGTTCATTCTGATGAGCCACCATCTCTGTAGAGATCGATGTAATTCGAGATCTCGATCTATGTCAAACCCTATCTTTGACCTCGCTTACAATTTCCAAGTCTCAATCGCTATAACCTAGACGGGGCAGAATTTTGAGAATTTCTTGATTGTTCACTTTATATCCTTTCAAGCTCAACCGAGAAGGCTGGAAAGGCTTGATTTCTTGTTCGGTGTGAAATAGTTTTGACCCCTTGTGGCACGATCTCAGGTCGCTCAATCCCCTACGATGTCTAGCTCTTCAAGCACATTCAACTGGAACGTAGACCCAAAAGAGATCGAACTCTATCCCGAACTCTATCTGTTCGTTTCTAAGACTATCCCGAACCCTATCTTTCTCTATCTTGTGCGCTTTCTTGAACAGATAGACAGCTACGATTGCACTGATCGGATCACGATCGATCACCGAATGTGTCGCAGATGCTGATCCTTATTTTGATCACAGCTTGCTAACCCGTTCAAAGTTTATCCTTTTGCTTGATAGATTTGGTGCGTATTCGGATCGTAAAGAACTCCAGACGCGAACAGCAATGGCGCTTTCGCTCCAGTATTGCGGACCAGGCAATAGACATCTTCATTGCCTGCAAAATACGGATGGTACTGCTGTTGCAGCCGCAAATAGTCGAATCGATAAAGCTGTGACACAATTCGTCGAGCTAGCTCATTGCTCGTGTTGGAGCAGGCTTGCAGTTGACCAATGCTAGACGTTTGCAAGATTCGCATACTCGTTCACATCCGCCCCACCGTATTGCGAAAAGGCAGCGTGTTCTGATATCGTTTTACCGTTTTCACACTTGGAACTGGCGGCTTTAAGTCAACACGGTACAACCTAAGACTCTGATAGTAAGTCGGATGAACCCGGAAATGTGGCGGAGTACGATCGCCAAGCCGAGTCACAAAGCCTGCTTGCTCAAGGAGGGATAGCAGAACCAACGCATCAAACTCATCAAATCGACTCCAGAACTCCAGTTGCGTGGTACTGCATTGGTCAAGCCAGATATCGAGCCAGCAGGGTTGCTGATAAAATTGCTCTGGCGACTTAGAGTTGGAAGTAATCAGACTGCTCATAGTTACGATTCCATGGATGAGCTATATTCATCGATCGTTCTCCACTCGACTGCTTCAACGCCTTCAAATCCGAGCGATGCAAGATAAACAGGTAAAACGTTGAGCCATTCGCTCGACTGTTCGAGTAAGCTCTGAATGTGTTCGTCGTCCCAATCGAATTGTCCCCAGTACCCAGGCTCTACGATGCGCCTCTCGATCGTGATCCAGGTGGGAATCTCACTCGGCAATTGCGTGCATAAAAACACACCAATCAGGGATTGATCGATCAACGTTTGACGTTCGATATTCATGATGTTGCAGTGGCGAAGAGAATGCGGTTCCCTTGGAAAAGCGCTCTGCGCTTAACGCGCCTTAGTCGTCTTGATAGTCCACTTGCCGGGTAAAGAAGAAGGGCAGCCCTGCCCATTGCGTGGAATTGATGCTGTCCCATTTGTGGATGCGGGCAAAGGCTTCAATGCGGCTGAGTCCCACCGTGATTAAACGAATGCTTCCTTTGGCTGCTTTGTGTAGTTGTTCAAGCAAATCCGCTTGTACTTCAATCAGACACAGTTCCTGAGCAATCTTTTGGGTATCTTCGAGATCACAGGGCAAGAAGTTCACCCACTGTGAGATGCGTCCGGCAATAATCTTGCGTCGGGCAAGCTGCTTTTCGAGTTTGTGTGACCCAATCAACCACACTGGTAGCCCAGTCAAATCGTGAATATCTCGTACCGCATCGATCATGCGCGAGTTTTGAAACAGGTAGTCAGCTTCATCAATAAAAAGCGGACGCTGGCTCAGCTTTAATTGATCAACGATCGCTTGTAACATCTGGGCTGGATACCGTGGGGGTGCGATCGACAATTCTGCCAGCATTGCCATCAGCATGGTTGAGGGCGACCAGAGCGAAACGGCTCGCACATACACCCCATTTTCGCGATTGACTAGCCAAGCAGCGGCAGTGGTTTTGCCAAAGCCTGTGGGCGCGTAAATCAAACCCATTCTTGGAATTCCAACTTCGCGTTTGTGTGATTCCTGAAAGCCGCTCGACAAGCTGACAATGTTTTTCGTAGTAACAATTTTGTAGCGCATAGTTCTCATTTGAAATGATGTTTGATTGCAACGAACAACTCTAAACTTTCACTCTGATGCACTCAGCCAAATCTGAAACTGGTATTCTTCTGAGGAATTGGTATACGCTCTCAGAACACCCAATCCTTCAGGTTCACGAATGTAGTCGAGTAGCATTTGTTTATCCTGATTAGGAATTGCTTGATCATTACGCCATTGTTTGAGTGCCGCTTCGAGTAAAGGACGACGATCGATGATCGAACTTGTTGTAATTGTTTTCCCGTTGAGCCAATCCCAAAATCGCTGCTCTTCAAGTGGAGAAGCCGTCACCGCAGCCAGAAAGCCCTTCCCTTCAGTCGAATTGAACCGTTGTTTCACGATTTCTAATTCACTCGGTTCTAATTCTGGGCAAGGTTGCTGTTGTTGCCACCGCTCGACCCATTGCTCTAGTCCATAGCGCAACGATCTCTGCTGTTCCTGTTGAATCGCTTGCTGCTGAGATTGGGCTTCTAATCGCTTGAGTTCTTGATGGTAAGCTTCAAGGTCTATCATTGGTGGTTCACTATTTGAGGTAGGGTCAGCCGCTGAGATCGCCGCTGTTACTGCTTGAATTGCAGGATAATCGTGGAGTTGGGCGTTGATTGTTTGCTCTAATGCTTCGGCTGTCTGATCAATCAGTAGGTATGGGTCAGCCGCTAATTTGCGAAGAAGTGCTTTTCCACGCTTGCGAATTTGGTTGACCGATCGCAGTAGAACTTCATACAGATGTCTCGCTCGACTCGCAACCTGAGCTAAATCCACGTCATCTGCTTCCCGCCAGACGGTACAACAGATGAATTGACTCAGTTCAGCACTGGTGTACAGATAAACAGTGCGCGGCTCTCGTGGATTGAAGCAAACATAGACACTCTTGCCAATCCAAGTTGCCAGTTCTGCCGCAACATAAAGCCGTCCTCCGACCGAAATCCCTTGTCGCCCAACTTTTCGTAGTCCCGATTTCCCAGGTGCTGCCATCATGAGGAAATCGAGTTCACGCGGATTTTGGATGGTGCGCTGTGTCCAACCTTGACTCGTTGCTTCTGCCAACACTTCGAGCGGAGATTTGCCTTCAAGTCCAATTCCGGGTCGTCCGTGTGGACGTTGTTCATACTCAATGCACCAGAGATTGCACCAGCGCTGGAATTCGTCGATCGACATTGCGAGTTCAATGGCAGGACGATTCTCTGACGATCGTAGCGTTTGACGAGCAGCTTTGCTGTGCCAAAGGCAACGCTCACACTACGCCCGACAAAGAAGGGATTTTTAACCAAATCCCGATGCTGGAAAGTGCGATTGAAGCGTTCCACAAACGGCTTTTGCTCTGGATGTCCGGGCAGGCAGCGTAAATCTTCGGTTTCTACTCGTAAGTTCGCTAGAAAGCGCTGCACCCGACGACTGAGATACTCTTTGCCGTGGTCGGTGCGAATGTGGTCAGGCACGCCCCACTTGAGAATCGCGGAAGCGATCAGTAAACAAACCGCTTCCGCATCGGAGTGATGGGTGACATGTAGCATCACACGTCGAGTAAAGACATCAACGCAAGCAATCACAAAGGCGCGAGTTAACTGCACTGTTCCAGCAACTTCAGTCTTACAATTGATATCTACCCGCATCGAGTCAAGTTCCCAGACGTGATTGGGGTAGAACACCGATTGCGATCGCGATCCAAATGCGGGGCTGACTAATCCCTTAGCGCGGTCTGGAGCCATGAACAATGCCCACTCCTGCGGACGTTTCAGACGAAATCGTCGTAGCCAATCGCGTAATTGACCGAGTGAAATCTCACCGGGGTCTAACCCAAACTCAAGCTGCAAGATTTCATAGATTTGGCTTGCGCCCCAATGTTTTCCGCCTGCGGCAAGACAGGTTTTAATGGCAGCTTGAAGGTCAGAGTCTGCATCAATTCTGCCTGTGCCGCGACGATGCCCGTACTTGCCGCCGAGAGCTGTGATTTGATCGGCGGTACGACGTAGTTTCTGCTTGGCTTTGAGTGAACTGCGGGAGAGTTTGGGCAGAACCGCATAAACCCAATCGGGTAAGTCTAACTGTTGTTGATTATAAGCATCAACAAATGCAACATCTTGCTCTAACTTGGTTTTGGAGCGGGCAGGGTTGAACTCAGTTTCGTACAATCTCAGGATTGCTAACCAAGCATCAGTGCGATCGCTGATAGTTGTTTCAGGTCTCAATCCAAACCGAGATGATTGGGCTGTTGAGATCGGGTAAGATGTGGCAGAATTCTGCTCCTTTTGATCGTTACTCTCAGCTAAAGCAGTTTGTGTGATCGCAGGCAGACTGCTAAGCGCGTACTCATTACCACCTCCGCGCCCCTGACGTGGACGCGATTGCCAGCCTTCGAGTTTAGCTTTGCGAGTGACATTGTGTGGCGCAGTGGGCAGTCCAAGCAACCCAGCTAGATCAGTAGCGGAATACCATTGTTGCGCCTGCTGACGACGATCTCTGAACCGCTTCATGACACCCATAATGCTAGGATAGAGAATGACAACTGTACCTAATCGAGCGGTTGTAACCCAAGCTGTTGACCGCGTTCTTCCATTGACACACTGAACAGTTACATACAGCCGCACCCATGAGATCGCATTTTCTCTCAGCCCCACAACAACGTCTCGCATATCGAGTTCTGTGCGATTGAGATGATTTCTCTGCCAGTGCCGCTCCGACCAATCCAGATCATCTGCGATCGTATGAGTCATTAATTTTGCTTGAAGTTACTTCTGAAGACTGGAAAAGGGCTTACACTGAATCGTCTTCACATTCCGCAGATAGTTCAACTCAGGCTCGAAGTCAGTGGGACAGAGGACGTACACATCGTCTTGAGGTCGGCTAATGACCAAACGGTAAGCAGTTTTGATCACTTCGACTCTGGGAATCACTTGCGGATAGACTTGAGCCAAGGACGGAAAATTGAACAGTAAGAGTACGCCGAACAGAATTGTCGCTGAGATTGAAAAAAGCTTCCGATTCATTGGGAACCCCCTGATAAGTGTTTTAGTAAGCAAAGTCGAACTAACGTTGCATACACGCATATTGCCGTTGAATCCTGTTGTTTTTGTACACTTCTAGTGTTCCAGCTTGCTGACTATTCAGTGTTCCATCCCAAACCCAATATTCATAGTTGCTATTCTGAAACTTGTAAACTCGAACGCCTTCCGTGGCTCGGCTTGTTCCTCTTCCCAAGCTCAAATTTCCATTGGAACTGGTTGCGCGATAAAGGAGTTCTCCTGATGTTCTAGTTTTCCAGATGTTGACGTTGTATCCGCCTTCGCATTGCAAACTGAGAAGCAAACTAGCTGTGGAATCGGCTGATGCAGAGAGGGCGAAATGAGCGGTCGTGCTAGTTACCAAAGCCAGAAGAATTGCGGAACGAGTGAGGAATGCTTTCATGATGTTCTCTCTCAATATTTGAGTTGATAGGTTGAGTGATCGTCTTAGCTAAATCGTCAATGAAAGTTTTGAAGAGGAGTTTGGAATTTTCAGGGGTTGCAGCCCTAAAAATGCGTCCTCAATTATTGCCGGAGTAATCGTTTGCGATCGCTTGCCAATCTTTGTTGTTGTCCGTCTGATGGAAGCTGTATTGAATTCTTGTCTGATCTAACTTGAGCGTAATGATGGTCAACGCTCAACTTCTTTCAGATCCTTATGGGGTTAGCGAACCTGCTTGGAGGTCATTTCAGTGAGGTACTTGAACTGTTGCGTCAGATGGTTTTGACTGAAGAAACCGACTTGTAAGGCAATGTCTATGGTTTGCGAAGCAAGTTCCCCCAAAGTAATCGCTAAGTCCGTTTTCCGATAACATCAATATCGACTGATTCGCTGACTAGTGCTACCAGCCATTAACTAGCGCTTGAATTTTAGATTGTGCTTCGTCTAGCCCCCGTTTTCGCGCCTCCTCCCATATCTAGACCATTGGCGTGAATGAACTGAATGTCGCTCACACCGATGTATTGAAAAGCATACCGGAGCGCAGGTTCCTGACTATCCCATCCTTCGTAAGGAGACCCTGCTTCAAACTCAACACCTCGCGAGGTGATGAACAACACTTTTTTACCGTTCGCAAGTCCTTTGACTTGACCATCTTCCTCCGTGAATGTGCGACCCACACGAACCACTTGATCAATGTAGGCTTTGAAATTGGACGGAATGCTGAAGTTGTACATTGGCACACTGAAAACACACCGATCGGCTGCCAAAAACTCATTCACTAACTCATCAGAAAACTTCAGCAGTTCAGTCATTTCTGGAGTCAGTGCTTCTGGCGCAGTAAAAGAAGCCGCAATCCAGTCTTCGGTGACGTGAGGAACTGGCGTTTGTCTTAAATCACGATAGGTGATCACGTCATCACGATGTAGGTCTTGCCACGCATCGATAAACTTCTTTGCCAACTGGCGAGATTTGGAGCGATCTCCCCGTGGACTTGGATCAACATGCAGAATGCTTGCCATATTGCCTTAACCAGAAATTTCAATTGCCATCTAGACAGTAAGCCAGCAACTTAAGCTAACTCGCTGTATGTCCGCCATCGATTGCTAAAGACTGACCTGTGATGTAGCTCGTAGCATCAGAACATAGAAAAATAGCAGCGCGTTTTTATCACTCAGTCAATTGCAGGACAATCTTGCCTCGCATTCCTCCCTTTTCTAAACGTTGATGAGCTTGAACGATGTCGCTCCAAGGCAGAACTGAATCAATGACGGGTCGAATCTGGTCGCGTTCTATCAGGTTCCTCAGTGTGTCCAATTTGTCCCTATACTGAGGGCTGAACACGAAGTGAATCGTCAAATTCTTACCCCAAGCATCAAGCAGTGTTTGAGGAGTTGCAATATCGACGATTGTGACAAGTTTGCCAAATGGACGAATCACCTCTGAGCTACGTCCAATCGTATCGCCGCCAACTGTGTCTAAAACCAAATCAACACCGCGACCATTCGTTTCTCGCCCAATCACTTCGATATAATTTTCATGCTTGTAGTCGATGGGATAGTCTGCACCCAGCTTCTTAACGAAGTCAAAGTTTTCGGCACTGCATGTCGTAAATACATAAGCACCCATTGCTTTCGCCAGTTGAATTGCGATCGAACCAACGCCACCTGCTCCAGCATGAATGAGAACCGTCTCACCGACTTGTAAATTTCCTCTGGTTATCAGGCAGTCCCAGGCGGTTCCTCCTGCCAACGGCAAGCAAGCTGCCTCAACATGGGTCAAATTAATCGGCTTAACTGCAACAATGCTTTCCTCTTCAACGTGGTATTGAGCATAACTACCAAACTCGCCAAAAATCTGGGGTGAGTAGTAAACTTCATCTCCAACCTGGAAATGGGTGACTGCCTCTCCAATCGCTTCAATCACACCCGAAACGTCCACTCCGATAATTGCAGGGAGACGAACTAAATCTTTGTAGTCACCTCGACGAGTTTGATAATCAATGGGATTGAGCGAGGTTGCATATACTCTCACCAGAACTTGGGTCGCTTTTGGAACTGGCTTCGGGATGGTTTGAAATTCAAACACCTCAGCGCTACCAAAAGCGGTCAGTACCGCAGCTTTCATGTACTCCATATCAGCCTCCTTGGGGACACTTTGTTTTGCTAAAATACATCCTGATTTTTGCAGATCATTTACGCCGCGCTGCTGGTTTCATCCTTCATAGTTGTCTGAGCGCGATCGCCGCGTTTGCCTCTAATAAAATTGCTTTATTTTGCTCTGACATCTGAGTCTCTCCATCGGTTTTAGCTCGTGATTGCAGTCACGCGGATCTCAATCCGCATTGTTGGGAGTCCAAGCGCTGCAACTCCTACCTGTGTCCAAATTGGGGCGTGGTTAGGCATGTAATGACGAAATAGCTTGACCATCACATCGTTAACCTCCGAAGGAAACCCGCCAACATGGTAAGAATTAACGTGGACAACATGCTCCCAACCCGCATCAGCAGTCGCCAAGGTTCGCTCTACGTTCCGAAATGCCTGAGCAATTTCGTCCGCAAGCAATTCGGGAATTTGTAGATCGTCATCCCAGCCGCCTTGTCCTGATGTCTCCACTCGATCGCCAATTTTTACGGCTTGCGAGAAATGCAATTCATTCAGCATGTATTCGCCATAACCGGGAGTAACAAAAAACTTGGGCTGATTCATGGTGTTCCTTTATATAGTACGTTTGACTGTGGTGCGATCGCAACTATCATCAAGTTGCTAAAATGATTGCTATGAATCCTTTAGGGTTCACGCCAGCGGTAATCCACTGGCACCCAGGCATAACCTTGATCTGCTGCTCGAAGGTGTCCAACGCCAGGAAAGGGCAAATGTGCGCCTGCTATCAAAATTCGGGATGCTTCTGCTCTCGCAAACTGTTTTTTGCGTTGTGCCGCAGCAGCATTGGCATCGACATCATAAGCAACTGTAACTTCTGGCTTGGGAAATTGTACCGAAGCAAAGTGAACAATATCGCCCCAAAACTCGATGCTCTCGCCCTTGCTTGCCGCCACGTAGCAGCTATGACCAGGAGTGTGTCCGGGTGTGGGATGCGCGGTGATTCCCGGTAGCAGGGCTGTCTTGCCAGAAAACGATTTCACCTTGCCTGCATCTAAATAAGGTTTGACCGTTTTCGCGGCTTCGTCAAAGTACTTTTTGGCAACGTTGAAGCGCGTGGCATTCGCTCGATCAAACCAGAAATCGACATCTGGCTTGCCAACATAGAGCGTGGCGGCAGGAAACACCCGTTGACCCGCTTCGACCAGCCCCCCACTATGATCCGTATGAATATGAGTCAGGAGGATTGCATCAATCTCGTTAGGCGTGTAGCCTGCTGCCTTTAACGATGTTTGAAGCTTGCCGCCCAGTTTTGGACCAAAAAAGGTTCCGGCTCCCGTGTCCACGAGTACTTGTCGATCTCCAGTGTCGATCAAGAAAGCATTAATCGATGCCTCGACAGGATTAGTCAGAAAGTTTTTCTGAAGCAGGCGATCGGTTTCTGTTGGGTTCGTATTCGACAGCAGCGTATGGAGATCCTGGGGGAGTGTGCCGTCGCTCAGGACTGTAATTGTGAAATCACCTAACTTGAATGGATAGACACCTGGCACTTGAGCGATCTCACTTTTTCCCAATGATACTGCTGGAAAAAGACAAGAGGTCACAATCGTTAGCACTGTGGTTGCAACCGCTATCATCAGTCTAGAAAACATATGAGAACCCTCTTAGCAATAAAGGACTCGATAGATAATCACCCCTGAAGAAAGTTCAATAACAAGGGATTGACCTGATCAGCGTGAGTCCAGTTAATAGCGTGCGGTCCGTCAGGAATGACCACAAGTTGACTGTTTTTAATCAGCTTCGGGAGTCTTGCTGCGGTGGACTCAAGTGGCAAAATGCGATCGGCATCACCATGAATGATCAGAGTTGGAACATCAATGCGGGGCAGATCATTGCGGAAATCGGTGAGCCAGGACGGGACACAATCTAAAGTCGCTTTCGCAGAAGACCCTACCGCCACATTCCAACTTGCCTGAATTGCTTCATTGCTAATCCGCTTACCCAGCAACACATCCACATTGAAGAACGCTTTGAAAAATTCAGAAAAGTAAGCGGGACGGTCTTCAATGATCGCTTTCATAATGTCATCGAAAACGCTTCGATCGACACCTTCAGGATTCTCGTCGGTCTTCAGTAGGAAGGGCGGCACTGGAGCCATCAGTACGGCTTTCTGCACCCGCTCTGAGCCATATTTGCCAAGATAGCGCGTGACTTCGCCTGTTCCCATTGAGAAGCCGACTAACACAGCGTCATGCAAGTCAAGTTTGGTTATCAGCACGTTCAAATCTGCTGCAAAGGTATCGTAGTCATAGCCGAATGAGGGTTGGCTAGAAGCACCAAATCCTCTGCGATCGTAGGTAATCACTCGATACCCCGCATTTAGCAGCACTAAGACCTGTTTTTCCCAGGAATGACCGTTGAGGGGAAATCCATGAATCAGAACAAGCGGTTGACCTGTCCCAAGATCTTCGTAGTAGAGATCAATCGTTGCAGAATTTTCTTGACCGACAGTAACGTAAGGCATTGCAATCTCCTATGAATGTTGAATTTGAATGGTTAGCTGGCTGTGGACACAGCACTCATTTAGATTTGTGCCATGCCACCATCGACGAATAGCTCAATGCCGTTGACAAAGCTGCTGTCATCGGAAGCGAGAAAGACAACGGCTTTGGCGATCTCGTCGGGCGTACCAACTCGTCCCAATGGAATATTTTTAGCTTGGCTCTCCACAAATTCTTTCGCCTGCTCTTCACTGAATCCAAATTGATCGTAACCAGGAGTCGGAGTGACACCAGGACTGATCGCATTCACCCGGATTTTGCGGTCTTTAAGGTCGAGTGTCCAGCTGCGGGCAAACGATCGCACGGCAGCTTTAGTCGCGCCATACACGCTGAAGGCTGGGGTACCCATGATGGAATTAGTTGAGGCATTCAAGATGATGGAAGCGCCTTCTGGTATCAGCGGCAGTGCCTTCTGCACCGTGAAAAGTAGACCTTTGACATTGATGTTGAAGGTTTTATCAAAGTGTTCTTCGGTGATCGATCCGAGCGGGAGGGGTTGTCCAACGCCAGCATTCGCAAAGATTACATCCAGGCGACCTTGCTCTTGCTTGATCGTGGCGTAAAGTCGATCGAGGTCTGCCAGATTTGAGACATCGCCCTGAATGCCCATGACGTTCTTACCAATCTCGTTGACAGCCGCATCCAGTTCAGTCTGACGACGACCCGTGATAAAGACATAGGCACCTTCGGCAACAAATTGCTTAGCAGTGGCAAGCCCAATACCACTGTTGCCACCCGTAACGAGGGCAACTTTTCCTGAGAGTTTTTGTGACATGGTGTTCTCCTGGTTCAGTTTAGGGATGACAAATTTGATTACGGTGCGAGATGTCCCATCGTCGATCGGAAGACATCATCTGGATCGTATTTATGCTTAAGATCGAGCAAGCGCTCATAGTTCGACCCGAAGGCAAGCCGAACGCGCTCCTGTTCTTGCTCATCTAGAAGATTGATGTATCCCCCTTTGAAAGCGCTACCCTGTACACACATCTTGTGCTAACCTCCATCCTTGAAAAATCGATTCAAACTGTTGGAGTCCGCGTAGCATCGTGGCAATTCCAGGCGGGGACTGGCTTTGATAGCCTGACCATCCTCCCAAACGGGCAATGCACCACGCTGCCCAAGCCAGCGTCATCGGTGGATGCGGATTTTGCTGCTTGGCTGTGTGTCCAGAAAGCTTGGGTGCAATCTGAGCTAAACACTGCTGCTGTGGCTCCGACAGTACGCGATGAGCAGGCTGAGTTTGGTCTTGGCGACCTTCGACTAACTGAAGCACTCGCAGCGCCACAGAGAGCGCCATCACGCACAAACACTGGATCGCTTTGCCCGATTCGAGTTGAGTCTCTTCGATCTGGAGTCCGGGTTGTTTGAGTACCGTAAAGAGTTGTTCAATCCACCAGCGCCACCGATACCACTCAATGATTTGTAAGGCTTGCTCAAAGCAAACCACCGGATGCGTGGTGAGTAAGCGCCAGTGGATAGCAGATTGTCCAGCAGGCGGTTGGATTTCTTGAGCTTCCACCGCATACAAGCGAGTGGAAGGTGGGTACTCGCTACCGTGTAATCGGGCAGGTCGTTGCAGATGTACCGAAGCACACCGCACGGCGATCCAGGCTTCTCGCGCTTTGCGCCCTTGTCGCGGATCAGCAGCAATCTTTAGATTGTACGTGCCTTCACACGGTTGCTGACTCAAGTAGTCAAACAACATCAACTCCTGATTCGCAAGGGTGCGATCTTGGCAAGCCCGAATTAACAAATGCGTCTTTTCGGTTGTAACCGTACTCCACACCTCATAGATATCGGATTCACTGTCGCCGATATCCGTCACCTCGGTGGCAGTTTGCAGCGCTGACTTGCTTGCTGTCGCGGCTTTGACCCACTTGTACGATTCCTTGTCCTCAATCGCTAACTGTTTGTACTTGCGACTGCGCTTATCGAGTCGTTCAGTCGGACGATGCCAGACTTGCACCGCACTGAGTCCGAGTGGAAATCCACTTCCCGCATTTAACACTAAGGTCGGATGGATATAGAATCCGAGTTCTTCGTGATTGCCCACCCACCCGATGTCATCGGGTTTCAGTCGTCCCGCGTTCGCGCTTAAGTTAATCTCACTCGTGTCACTGATGGCGAGGACATGCTGCCCTTCAACTTGCTGCTCACACTGTTCAGCAAGGCTTTTGACTAACTCTCCAACACTCACCGCTTCATTCTCCAAAAATCGGTAGTATCCCACCTGTTCCGCTCGACTTGCACTAATCTGCCGGATGTTCACCGATTCGTGGGCGCACATCGATTCGTACAATGCCGCCCCCTTTTTTCCAACCGCACATCGCCAAATGCGGCTCCTCGTGTCTGTCGAGCATGAATCAGAATTGGGTTCTCCATTAGTCTTCTCGCTGAAATTTGATCATTTGTAGTTTAAGCCGAGTTGTGTGTACAGGGT
The DNA here is from genome assembly GCF_001485215.1 of Leptolyngbya sp. NIES-2104. Classification (NCBI taxonomy): domain Bacteria; kingdom Bacillati; phylum Cyanobacteriota; class Cyanophyceae; order Leptolyngbyales; family Leptolyngbyaceae; genus Leptolyngbya; species Leptolyngbya sp. NIES-2104. The sequence continues at coordinate 117,116 of NZ_BBWW01000003.1, read as the reverse complement.
AGTTTGAAAGCGTAGGGTGCTAGTGCCTGTGAGATGTGCTGTACCCATTGGATATACCGCTGCTCGTCGTCCTGTGGCTCCCAAGCTGCAATTAGCTCAACCATCAGATGATCCTGCCGCAGTGCAAAAGCAGTCTCGGACACACCAACGCGACTTGCAGCCCCATGAAAGTGATGGATGTTAATCGCTGAGAATGGAGAGGGTAATGGTAGCCCCTGTTCAATCAGTGCCTCGATCGTCTCTGTTTGTAGACCTTGAAGTGATCGGGTTTGGAGGTAGCCATGGCGACCTTTCGGGGTATACGCATCTTGGCTGTGAATCAGTTCGTAATACGAGATGGGTTGCATCTGATCGACCAGTACGGTGCCAAAGGTTCGCAGGGGTGCGATAGCTTGTTCACCCGCTTCAATAGAACCACAGTAGGTGGGTGAGAGAAACAGCATCGTCTGACCATCGGGTGTCTGAAGGAACCCAGACCGAATTGTCAATTCATCGGGTGCTGTTGCGATGAACTCGTTGAAACGGTGTAGCACTTCTCTCACCTGCTCCAAAGGATAGAGCAGTAAACCCGATAACACGGTTGTGAGCGGATGCAGGCGAAACTCCAGGGAAACAACGACACCAAAATTGCCACCACCACCGCGCAGTCCCCAGAGTAGGTCGGCGTTTTCCTCGGCGTTTGCGGTGATAAGCTGCCCATCAGCAGTGACCACTTGTGCCGACAGCAAATTATCAGCAGCCAGTCCATAAGCACCGTTGAGAGGACCATAGCTGCCCCCCAGAGTCAGTCCGGTCATGCCCACGCTAGAGATTGTTCCTGTGGCGGTTGCTAACCCGTATTGCTGTGCTGCTTCAATCAGGTCGCTAGCTGTTGCTCCAGCTTGAATCTGAGCTGTGCGCGTATCTGGGTCAACGGTGACGGCTCGCATCTGGGACAGATCGATCACCACACCATTCTCGATCAGCGATCGTCCAAAAATCTCATGTCCAGCACCTCGAACCGAGAGAGGTAGATTATGCGATCGTGTCCAGCGAATCGTATGAATCACATCTTGTACCGTGAGACACTGAGCGACCCTTGCGGTATCTGCGGAGCAGCGCGCAGCGGGTTGTGTCTTCACCTTGCCATTCCAGAGTTGACGCACCGGTTCATAATCAGCATCTTGAGGGAGAAAAAGCTGTCCTGTGAGCAGTGCTGCGAGATCGTTGAAAGCAGCACTGTGACGGTATGTAGTTGTCATGATTTCTCCTTTTCAGTGGTATTGGCGATCGCAGGTCTTGTAGACTCGTGAGCCATGATGGATTTCCTCCAGGAATCACTGTGCAGAATCTTTCAAAGGAGTGACAAATTCAATGAGATTGCCGTTATTGTCCTTCACCAAACAGAGCCGAATTCCAGGACCAGGGTAGCTGCCCAATTCAACAAAGGTTGGCACACCCCGTCGATTCAATTCAGCCAGTAACGCATCCACGTCATCAACACGGAAACAAAAATGTCCAATGCCACTCGCGCGCAATCCTTCACCCAGGTCTTTAGCTTCGGGCATCCCAGAGCGTGACTGAGTGCTGCCGATAATTTCGATCCGAAATCCGTAGACTTGCAAATAAGCCAGTTTCATGTCGGGGAAGACATCAAAAAATGTCCATTCTCGCTCGATCGTCGCATCTAGCTTTTCTTGATACCACTGAAGCGTTTCCTCATAGTTCGGTACATTCAAGCAAACATGATCGATTTGCATCGAATTCAGAGGATTTGAGCCTAGAGTTGAAGATGTTTGAGTTGAAATTGTCATTTGAATCTCCTGTAATTGTGAATGTTCCAGATACCTCAGAGTCTTACCGTGTGAGCGAACGGGGTGCGAGATGTCCGATCGTCGATCGAAAAGACACGATCAGGCAGCTTCAGAGGCAACTTCCTGTAGCATTTCAGCGATTTTTGATCAAAATCCTTGAAATACAGTTGATGTAAGCATTTCAGCGATTTTTCTCGTTATTTCCCAACAGGTCTAGTATTAGCTGGCTCTAAATTGATTTGTCAGAAAGCGGATCTAATACTTACCAACAGCGATCGGCAACTCATTCTCAATAGCTTGCAGCCGTCGAGAAAAATTATCCAAAATTTCCTGGCGAACTTCATCAGTTTGTTGGACGGGGGCATAAATGATATGAGGGGCAAGAACATCAAAACCAGTAAACTGAAAGATGCCACGTTGGATAGGGCGCAGGATAGCCTGGATATCGCCATTGAAGCCATCCTTGAGATAATGCTCCTTTGTTCCGCCTAGCGTCAACGAAAGCATTGCTTTCTTGCCTTGAAACCGTCCTGTTTCATAAATATACCCGCCACCGTACACCCGCCCCATTGCGAAGACGCGATCGACCCATCCCTTCAAAACAGCGGGCACACTAAACCACCATAAAGGAAACTGCCAAATCATCAAATCACACCATTCTAGTTTTTGGAGTTCAATTTCAAGTTCTGGGACAAAACCTTCAACTTCAGTCGCGTACATTTCTTCAATCTGCTGTTTGAAGTAGTTAGGATCTTTCATTGAGGTGAAGTTGCGACGATCGGATACGGGGTCAAACTTCATAGCATAAAGATCGGTACACTGTACATCATGTCCAAGCTTTTGAAGTGTGTCGATCGCCCTCTGAAACAATGCTCCATTGAAACTTTTTGGTTCCGGATGGGCAAAAATAATCAAAACCTTCACGGTGTTTCTCCTGACTTCATCAGAGTAGTTTGAGTAGTAGGGTGGGCATCGCTCACCATTTTGTAAAACCCTTCACATTAAGGTTTTGTGGGCACTGCCCACCCTACTGGCTGGCTTTGAGTTCACTCGATCGCGCGATCGATCAGTGCGTTTGAAGGCAAGCTCGGATCGAGTGCCTTGCGTGCACTTTCAATCCCCGCAACGGGTAACCTACCCGGATCGAGCAAGCCGAGTTGAACCAATACACTCGCCTGATCCCAGTAGAGGTGTTCATGGGCGACCTTGCCATCCCGAAATCGAATAATGGCAACCGTTGGGACTTCAACTCGTTTCCCGGTCGGAGCAACACCGGGTAGCATCCAGTCCATCTGAATCGTATGAGTGAACTTACCCACCATTTCATCGACCAGTTGATCCATCCCGATCGTGCGCGAAATTGGAACTAGCTCGAAGTCTGGCGGGATCTGTGGAATGAAGGATTTGGAATAAAACTCACCCACTGCTGGTTTTCCGACTCCTCCGGTCATGACCGGAATGTGGTTCACGTAAGCATCTTCAACCATCGTCGCGAGAGCATCTTCAGTGCTGTGAGTGGCAAACTCGGACTGTATATGTGCTTCCCAGACTGCTTGCAAGGCTTCCTGGGCAGGTGTCAGGTTAGGATCTGCCTGTCTACTATCTGCTTGATTTACAGTTTGTTCTGTGACCATGTTAATGTAGTCTCCTGATTGGTAGTGTTGACTGTATTGTCTATGCTGGCTTTGTCTACAGCTTACTGAGTTCCAATGCGCCTAAATATCGTTCCATGAGGGACTCCTATTGCTATTCTCGGTTTGTTGGATCGACAGACAGATAAATGTTGCTAGTCACGTCCTGCCACAATAATCTTTTCGGCTAAATCGATCGGGTTAGAAAACATGACCTCATGACTACCGGGCATTTGTAGAAGCCGAAATAGCCCCAAGCGGTTAGACATTCTCGGATGCCAACCCCACTGTTCGCCTTGAGGGAGGACATTATCTTCTGTACAGTAGAGGTAACTTTTAGGAATGGGCAGCGAGTAAAACTGCTTCAAGTCCAACTTGTCAATCCACGGTTGATACGGTTCAGGGGATAGTTGTGCGTAGCTCGATCGAGCCAGTTCGAGGTCAGCATCGTTGAGAAACACTTCTCGCCACATCTCAAAAGGGATAACCATCATCTGATCGTTTGATTCTCTAACTAGCTCGTCGAGTAATGTTTGAAGATGCGGTGGAACGTTATCTCTAAGGCTCTCTCCATCGTTAAGAACAAAGGCATCGAAGAAGATGAGCCGTCGAATGCGATCAGGAATCGCTTCAGCAACTTTCGCAATGATTGTTCCGGCAAAACTATGACCTAAGAGAACAATATCGATTAAGTCTTTGCCAACAATGTAATCGACGATCGATTGCATACATTGAGCATGGTTAACGTTTTTATCTACGCTTTTACCATGTCCCGCGATCGTGGGAGCAAAAGCGTGATGTCCTTTGGCTTCTAGCTGATCGATGACAGATGCCCAAGCAGAACCATCATGCCAGGAGCCATGAACTAAGACAAAAGTTGACATAGAATTGCTCCTTAAAGTGATTCAGCGTTCCAATATGAGAAGATGCTTGTAGCCAGATGCGTTTACGCCTCGTCTATGGCGCGGTTGCAGCACGATCGATGAGCTTAGCAACGGCATCTGCATGGGAAACCATCACGACATGGGACGCGCCATTCACCACAACGGTCTCCTTTGAGTTCGCGCGGTTCGCCATGAAAGACAGTGCCGCTGGAGGAATGTTCAAGTCGCGATCGCCATAAATAAACCAGGACGGGGTAGATTTCCATGCGGGCGCACCGGAGGCTTCATTCAGCGCGGCTTCCGCGATCGGGCGCTGAGTGCTAGCCATCAGTTGCGCGTCGTTAGCGGACACATCCGCAGCAAACTGGGCGTGGAACTTGTTCTGTTGAATGTAGAGGTCTTTGCCGCGATCGGGCAGTTCAACGGGTGGCGCGAGTGTTGGTCCGAGTGTGCTGCCCGGATAACGTCCTGAGAGTTCAATGGCAGTCTCACCCGTATCAGGAGCAAGCCAGCAACGTAGACCAATGCTTTCACGTTCTTGTTGCCATTGACCGCATTGGTAATGACCGCGCCTCCGTAGGAATGTCCGACCAGCACGATCGGACCCTTGATGTCTTTAAGGGCGCTGGCAACATAATCTGCGTCGCTCTTCACGCCGCGCAGAGGATTAGCCACAGCAACCATCGGATAACCTTTCGTGATTAGCTTCGTCAATACACTGTTCCAACTAGCAGACTCGGCGAACGCACCATGAACGAACACGATCGTGGGCTTGTTGACTTGTGCATTTGCAGTACTCATGATAGCTCCTAGAGAAGTGATGGTAAGAGTTCCTAAAAAGAGGGTGACAATCAGAAGCAGGCGGATGCTGTTCCTGAAGTTAAGAATGTTCATCGTGTGATCCTCATTTGGTTGTTGACTCCAGATAATCAGTGTTATCAGCTTGTACTGGATAAGCAAGTTTTCAGCAACTCAGCTACCTCTTGTGCGATCGCAATCAGGGTATGATTCACTGAAGAATCGTGAAGAGAATCAGTCTGAGGTGTACCTTCATGCTCAGAATCATTTCTGCTTTGTACTCGTAAATGCGTCATAGAACTACCTTCAACGAAACTGTTTTCGTCTATTGCCAACGTTGATGAGTTATGGAAAAGAGCTTAGTGACTTTTAGCAACAATGGCTGCCGTCAACTCTGTTATTCTCCAGCGCCCGGTGTATCGAATGTTATTGATAAATAGGGCTGGAGCAGTCGTTATTCCACTGTTTTCAGTATCTTCATTGATGTGATCGATATGCACCTGCTTAGACAACTCTTTAAGAAATTGAGGGATATCAAGCCCTAAATTGTTGGCGTACTCTACGAGATAACCATTTTCTAACTTCTGTTGATGAGCAAACAAAGTGTCGTGCATTAACCAAAACTGTCCTTGAGCAGCGGCGGCTTCGGCAGCTTGAGCGGCCCGTTGAGCTTGGAGATGAATCTGTGCTTGCGGAAAATGACGGACGATCAAGCATAAATAATCTTCTCCAAAAGCAGCACTAAGCTCTCGTTTGATCGCTTTAATCATCTTGTAAACGTCTGCACTGACAGAGCATTGATAATCTCCATACATTACCAGCACCACGTCGGCATTGAGTACGCCTTGCATGTGATCCTGTGTTGAAGCTGGAATAGATAACAAACTACGGTCTCGGTCTTGATTCACTTGAACACCTCTGAGGGAAGCAATGGTAATCGCAAGCAATTCAACCCTCTTTCTGCGATCTAGATCAAGCAAACTCAATGCTGTAACTCAATTGCTATTTGTGTTTGCCTAGAACTAAATATAGGCAATTGCCCTCTCACTTGTCGTCACCTGAGAGTTTCGACTTTTGCAACTCAAGCGAATGATGAATCAGTCCCTCTTCCGATGTCATCATCGCTCCCACTCTGGTGGGTCTCTGGAGTCAAACTAAAGGATGACTCGCTCACAAACTGACAATCCCACGTTTCACCGCAACAATCACAGCTTGAGTGCGATCGCTCACGCCCAACTTACTTAAAATTCGATTCACGTGGGTTTTGACCGTATTCTCGCTGATACTTAAAGCCGTCCCAATCTCCAGATTGCTCATGCCTTGCGCCATTAAGCCCAGTACCGCTAACTCTCGTTCCCTCAGTTCTGGATTGTTCAGGCGCTGCACCAGTTTTGCTCCCACATCGGGTGGAATGTACTGCTGACCCCGCGCCACGATGCGAATCGCATTCAGCACCTCATGCGATTTCGTATCCTTGAGCAGATAGCCTTGAGCGCCAGAGTGCAATCCTCGGTAGATATCTTCATCGCCATCGTAGGTAGTGAGGACGATAATCCGGGCAGGCTTAAATTCAGCACAAATCGCGCGGATCGCTTCCACTCCTCCGACTTCGGGCATTCGTAAATCCATCAGCGTGACATCGGGCTGGTGTTCTCGAAAACGATCGATCGCCTGTTGCCCATTTTCGGCTTCAGCAATCACCATCATTTCTGGGTCGCGGTTGATGATTGTGACCAATCCTTGCCGAACAATCGAATGATCGTCAGCAATGAGAACCCGAATGAGCGTGGAGTGACTGGTCATAATCATTACCCTCGATCGACAATCACAATAATTTCTGTTCCTTGCCCTGGCTGGCTCTCGATCGTCAGATGTGCCCCAATCCGCTCAGCCCGTTCACTCATGCCTATCAATCCAAATCCGCCGCTCATCGGAATGCCAACCACGCCAAAGCCCTGTCCGTCATCTTTGACCTGTAAACGACACTGGACATCTTCATAGACTAACTCAATGCTAATTTCATTGGCATTCGCATACTTGATCGCATTGGTTAGGGCTTCTTGTCCAATCCGGAGCAAGTGATTTTCCACCTCGGCGGGTAAGGAATAGGCGATCCCCTCAACTGAGTAAATGAGAGCCGTATGGGTCGCCACTCGCATTTGGTTCACCAGACGCTCAAAGGCAATCGATAAATCACCGTCTTCGAGCAACTGGGGACGCAGTGCGCTCACGGATCGACGCGCCTCACTCAGTCCGGTGCGGGCTAATTCCTCGATCGTGTCTAAATGAGCAAGGGTTGCTTCTGCATCCTCGACTAGCACTTGAGTGGCTGCATCAACCTGGATGAGAATGCCTGTAAACGCCTGAGCGAGTGTGTCGTGAATCTCGCGTGCCATGCGGTTACGCTCTTCCACAATCGAGGTTGCTTCCGCTTGCTTTTGCAATGTAATATCTCGCGCCAGCCAAATCACTTGCTCGTGCCGAATCGGAGCAATGCGAGCCGAAAACCAGATCTCTCGTCCAGCGATCCACAGACTGTATTCAACGGTGAGTATCTGTTGGGTTTTCACCACCTGCTGAATATAACTCAGGAATTTATCAGCTTCTTCCTTGGCATAAAGTTGATGCAGTGTTTTGCCAATACCCTCCTCCCTACATAACAACTCTCCATAGGATGGATTCCCTTTGATTGCACAGACCAATTGCCCTTCAGTGGTGAAGATGAAAAGCGGGTCGGGAATGGCTGAAAAAAGCGCCCGCAGTTCTGCTTCAGAGGCTTGCAACGCGACTTCTGCTTGTTTGAGATCGGTAATATCCGCAATCACCCCTTCGACGTATCCATCGGCTGCATTCAGATAAGAAGAGGTAAGTCCCCAGAAAACTGTCCCATCTCGTTTTCGCAGTTGTGCTTCATAGCTTCGCAGTTCCCCATCCCGCTTCATCAACTCATGGGCGTGTTGGCGATCGCTGGGATTTACAAAATAGTCGATGCTGTGTTCTAGCCCAATGATCTCCTCTGGTGAATCAAAGCCCAACAGGTTGGCAAGGCGTTGGTTGGCATTGAGAATTAATCCATCCGAGATGCGGTTTCGGAAGATGCCAACCTGTGAGTTTTCAAAGATATTGCGGAACTTGGCTTCACTGCGTTGTAATGCTTGAGTTCGCTCTTCTACTTTCCGTTCCAGTGTTTCGGCATAGTCTTCTAGCTGTTCGTATAGGCAAGCATTTTCCAGCGAAATCGCTGCCTGAACCATCAACAGTTTGAGGACTTGTAAGCGATCGCTAGTAAACACTCCAGGACTAAGATTGTTCTCCAAATAAAGGATACCAATCATCTGACTTTGCTTGAGAATTGGCATACAGAGCAGCGATCGCGTCTGTCGAGTTTGAATATAAGGATCAGTTGAAAAAGACGCTTCGCTGACGGCATCATCCAGTACTAAAGTTGCTTGAGTGCGTTCTACCGTGTGAATGACGGAGAGAGAAATCGTTGCACAGTCAGCAATATTCAGCTTTTCTGAATCACACTGTCTACTGCCGCTGCATTGAGCAACTACCGTAAGTTGAGCATCTTCCAGAACAATCAGAGCGCCCCTTTCGGCTCCTACATTCTCTATTACCACCTGCATCAACGTGGCAATTAATTGATCAAGACGGATTGTTTCTGAGAGGGCTTGAGCCGCTTTCATCACCGCCGTCAAATTGATCGCGCTGTCTAAGCGAGCAGAAGTAGTTCCAGAAGTTGTATGAATTGGCGTGTAGGTCACACCCGATGATTGAGGAAAGAACTGCGGATAGCGAGTTTCTAAGTCTTTAACTTTAGCGATCGCGCCCCATCGTTCATAGCAATAGTGCGCCTCTTTCATATAGGTCTGAGCAAACTTTTCTCGACCTCGCGCCAGATAATGTCTAGCCGCTAATTCATAAGCGAGTGCTTCTTCCTGGATATACTCATTCTCGGCAGCACCTGCGATCGCTTGTTCATAAAACTCTTCAGCTTCAGGAAATTGCCCTAAGACTCGTGCTTTCTCTGCCTCAACCAGATGATATTTATGGAGATAATTCGTTGGAGCATGTTCTGCCCACTTTTGTATCTTTTCTTGGTTGGCACTAACAGAACTTAACCAGGCTGCTTTCTCAGCGTTTGAAGCATCAAGCGATAGGCTCAAAAGCGCTAGAGAATGGTAGAAACAGAATAGGGGTACCATCATTGCCGTTGGCATTTCTACATATTGTCTAGCTAAAACAGCATTTTGTGCAGCTTGGTGATACTCCCCAAACAGATAGCACAACACAATTTTGTATAAGTAAAAGTAGTTTACTCCAGTTCCATCTTTAATAGCAATCATCTGTGGTAGTGCTTCTTCATTGTAGGCACTACCCATTAGGCGACTAGGATTCTTAGACCTACCTAATAGATTAAGAATTGTCTGCCACAACATTGCAGTCCAACTAGAGGGAATTTCTCGTCTGATTTGCCCCATCGCTTTGCTGTAGACTGCCGTTTTTTGTTCTAGTTGAGCGAGTTCCTCGCCAACGAAAAATGAGTGATGACACACCCCAAACGCACCATAGCCAGCGAATTCAAAATCCCCAGTTTCTACTCCATTTTGATAAGCCTCAACTAGCATTGGTATTGTTTCCCTGAGATGTATCTTCCAATGCATGATCAGGAGACCCGACAGTATTAATGCTTTAGCATTACTTTGTCTAATGCTTGATCGTTCCGCTAAACTTAGAGCCAATTTGCCAAATTTATAACCGAGTTCAATATCTTGAATAACTCTGCACAGAACACTTCCGTAAATCGCGTAACTTACCGGTGACCAGACAGCATTGCCATAGCTAATTGACAAATTTACCATTTTGCACGTAATCAGTATCGTCAGTGCTGGCGACACAAAAAATGCAGTAGATATAATGCTTCCTAAGATATAAATTGCTGCCAACGGTCTTGGTGCTGTCATCTTTGGTAGATGAATTAAGTTTGCAATTTCTCGTCCAGCTAATCGTGCAGTCGTCTCCTCCAATTCGCTTTGAACATCTAACTGACTTGGATTTTCTGATAGGATTACTCCTAGAAGCTTTAACACTTCCAGTCCAATTTTAAGCACTTCTTCCAAGTTGCCCTGTGACAAAAACGCTTGAATTCTGCTATCGTAAGCCTGCACTTTGTCGATCGCGGTCTTCGCATTGTTGAGTACTTCTTCTACGAACTGCTCCATTTCATCAAAGCAACCCTGAAGATACGCTGCTCCTGCTGCTTCTGAGTACAGCGCTAAGGTAAGGTCATACTCACTCAGCCAACGGTCTGTATCGAGGAGTTTAAGCCCTGTCGTAAAGTACTGAGAAGCTGCTTCATAAGCCGTTGCTGCTTTTGCTTTCTGTCCTGCGATTAAATTCAGTCTAGCAATCTCAGATCGTTCTGCTCGATTTGTAACCAGCTCAATTCCCCGATCGAGATGATCCACAATGGCAAACAGTCGATCGGATTGTTGCTCTGGTGAAGTTTTCTCTAGTAGATTGCGACCGATTTGGAGATGAACCACTTGTTTCTGCGACTCATCAATCAAGGCATAGGCGGCTTGCTGGACGCGATCGTGCGAAAACTTATATTCCTGTACTAACAAGTTTTCATCTAATTCTGACAGCGGTTGAATTAACCCAGCTTGGACTGCTGCGAGTAAATCTTGAGAAATTGCTTGAGGAGATTTTTCACACACGGTTCCTTCGGAGTCGCGCTCTGCGCTAAGCGTCAATGTCTCTAAATCAAACTCAGATTCAACACAAGCCGCGATCGAGAGAATTTGCTGGGTTGCATCCGACAATTTCTGCAACTGACGCAGCAGCAACTCCACTACATTATCCGTGATCTCTTGAGCTTCAATCTCAGCCAAGTTCCATTGCCAACTCAACTGTTGGGCATCAAAGGTCAACAGATTTTCGTCATCCAGCAGCTTCAAAAATTCACCCACAAAGAAGGGATTGCCCTCAGTCTTACGCGCCACCGTTTGGGCAAGGGAGTGAACCGTTCCAGGAGTGTGATGCAATGTCTCAGCTAACAGGTGACTCAACGATTCTAAGGTTAAGGAAGTCAGATTGATGTGCTGAAGCATTGCTCCCTGGTTTCGCAGGCTCTCTAGGGTCAACATTAAGGGATGCGTCGGAGACACTTCGTTCGCTCGATAAGCTCCGATCAAAAACAGAGATTGAGCTTGCTCGTCAAGTAAGATCAGTTCGATGAACTTCAGCGTCGCGGAATCAATCCACTGGAGATCGTCTAGGAAGATGACGAGGGGATGCTCTTTTGCACAAAACACCCGCACAAACTTTTGAAACGTCAGATTGAAGCGATTCTGCGATTCTGTGGCTCCAACTTCAGGTACGGATGGCTGCTTGCCAATAATGAACTCCACTTCGGGGATGACATCAATGATGACTTGTCCGTTGCTGCCCAAAGCGGTGAGGAGCCGCGATCGCCACTGTTGCAACTGCTCATCCGGTTCTCCCAAGAGTTGCTGTACCAACTTTTGTAGGGCATCGACGATCGCGCTGTAGGGGATATTGCGTCGGAATTGGTCAAATTTACCCCAGATGAAATAGCCCCGCTTTTGAGTGATGGGTTTGTAGAGTTCCTGCACCAATACGGTTTTGCCAACGCCAGCATCACCAGAAACCAGCATCATTTCACGGACTCCCTCACTTCCTGCTACTCGGTTAAACGCCGCTAATAATGCTGCCATCTGGGCTGCGCGTCCATACAGTTTTTGAGGAATGCAAAACTGCTCAGACACATCTTGCACTCCCAATGGCATCGACTCAATTCGACCCACTGCTTCTAGTTGTTGAGCGCAACGTTCGAGATCAGCTTTGATCCCCCAAGCACTCTGATAGCGATCCTCCGCATTTTTCGCCATCAGTTTCAAAATCAGGTCTGAAATGGGTTGGGGAATCCTCGCGTTCAATTCGTGCGGCGGAATCGGGGGTCTCGCAATGTGGCAATGAACTAGCTCCAGAATGTCTTGAGTCGGAAACGGCAACTGTCCCGTTAACAGTTCATAGAAGGTGACACCCAATGAATAAAAATCAGTGCGATAGTCGAGCCTCCGGTTCATCCGCCCGGTTTGCTCTGGGGAAACATAGGCAGGGGTTCCTTCGAGCAGATGCAGATTTTTGAACGTGGGATTCGTTCGGCTGAAGCGAGTGGCGATGCCAAAATCAATCAGTTTGACCACGCCCGTCGTCGGATTCAAGACAATGTTGCCAGGATTGATGTCCTTATGAATGACGTGAGCTGCATGGAGTTTGCCCAGCGTATCGGTCAGCGCGATCGCAATATCCAGAAAAATCGACAACGGCATCGGGCAGAAGTCCGATTGCTGCCGCATCCAGTATTCTAAGGACTCTCCACCAAAGTCTTCTAAGAGAATCACCAGGGTGCGCTGATAGTCTTGCTGGCTGTATGTTTTGACGACACCTTCAAGGTTGAGGGAACGGGTAATTTCATATTCTTGCCGATAGCGAGTTAATTCCTGAAGCGAGGGATAATCCTGCTTGAGAATTTTGGCAATCACAGCGCAATTCTCCCGCTCTCTAGTACCGCGATACACAAGCGTTGCCAAGCTCTCATAGATTTTGCTGTGGAACGTGACTCCAGGCAGGGTAATCATGGAACGCTCCCCCGACGAAGGGTTGTCAGCCGTCCTCCAAAGTATACCGCTTGCCAAACTTCAGAAAATTAAGCTTCTTGTGGATTTTTAAGGGCGTTCCAATGACCACACGATCTCGCGATCGATGCTTCTCCCATTGGAGAGACTTCATCGCCAGTAAAAGGTTGCTTCCTCATCGTGTCTAATTCCTGTATGAAAGGCTCTAACAATCCAAACTTTACTAAGTTCCAATGTTTGACTTTTCAGATTCTTATGGTGCTGGTCAATTTCCTGAAAACAGCGTGACGCAGCCGACAACTTCAACAGATACTTCTCTAAGATTTCATATTCCCGAAGTTTGACTCGTGACATTCACGGTCGGATTAAGGTCGCCGCCTGTCTTGTAGACGTAATCGAACGCGCCTGGGTCGCCGAGTAGATGCGAACACGTACCCGTGCAGCGAAGCTCCCGCAAAAACAATCCACTCCAGCGTCCGCGCTGCGAAGCAGATACCGCAAGGGTCGCTCCGTTGGCAGTGGCTTGATCCAAGGTTGGACAAACAGAATCGCGATCGCTATCCTGATTTGTAATGCCGTAGTGGTTTGCACCTTCAACGGTGATCAACGCTTTCGACGGATCTTGAACCTTGACATAGGTTGATGCAACCTCACCGAGATCAGCCACACCATCGAGCGTTCCCGCAATCAAACCCACGGGAATGTCTTGATTGTCAATCGGTGGAAATACACGGCTACTTGGTGGAGTTTGGAAGTTCGTACCGTAGAAGATTCCTGCTTTCAGTTCAGACGGTCGCGTGTAGTTCCCGGAAGAGACAGCCGGATCATTGATATCTTGAATGGAGGCGAGTCCTGCATATCCCCCAAATGAGTGTCCCAATAGTCCAAGCTTGCTTGTATCTACAATTCCAGAAATGGGTGAATTCGTATCTGTATCTTCGATTCTCATCTGTGCTAGCACATCCGTGACTTGCTGTTGGTCTGCCAGAAATCCGGTGATATATGGTTCTGGAGATCCAGGAGGTGCAGTCAGGGTGCGCTCATTATTAGGAACTACCACCACAAATCCATAGCTTGCGACCTCTTCTGCATAGCTGGAATAGTCCGCTTTATCGACTAAAGCACCTTGTAACATCAGCGCAATCGGGAGTTGATCAGGGTTGGAGTTCGGCAACACCGGGTAGTAAACATCGGCTGGATCACCATCGGCTGAAATTGTTGTAGTGTAGTATTTCACTTGATCACAGATCGGATCAGGATTGAAACTTTTACCTTCTAGGCTCAATCGCAGCACTTCTCCTTGTCCAGCCACAAAACCTTTGTTAGAAACGTAAAGGTCGCCATCAGCACCAATTTCTAAGCCTGTGGGAGAAACAAGATCATCTGTGATTGTCGATCGCATTTGCCCATCGGGAGACAGATAGATCAATGCACCCGCATCCCCTTCATTCAGAAGCCCATTCGCATCATATTCCAGCACATACAAACCTCCAGACTGATCAAAGGCAAGATCCACGATGTTTGTAGATCCGCCTGCATAAACCTCCGGTTGACCTTCTGTATTGATGCGATACACTTGTGCTGTTTCAGGTTGAAATGGAAACCCCGTCAATTCACTCACATACAAAGCACCATCGGGTCCAACGGCGGTTGCGGTCGGAACAGACTGTTGTACGATCGCTTCCCCAGTAAATGGATTTGTCGCTTTCCGCGTTGGCAAAACAGCTTCCAAATTGACTTCACTGCTGAACGCTCGTTGACTGAGCAAATCATTCGCCCCTGCATCGACTACGTAAGCTGTATTATCGTTGATCAACAAGTCATAGAGATTCGTATCGACGTTTTGCCCGTCGGGGTTGTTCGCTTGCTCGTATGCGCCAAAATCCCTTAGTCTTGTCCAAGAGCCACCGTTTTCAAAGCTATCGATCGCAATCAACTAACTAAAATCAGGCACTTGCAGGATTGTATCTCGATTGGCGGGATTGCTGCCAAAACCGACGATCGCATAAGCATTGCCATCGGCATCAAACTCAATATCACTCACCCCTGTTGCATCCGTTCCATTTGGTAGCGCCAGTGAGGGAAGCCCAGTGACGACTCGTTCTGCTACACCGTTTTGAATGCGAGTAATCGCGCCCGTTGCGCCATAGAAAACAGACGCGCCTGGTATGGATGCAGAGGGAAGACTGGCTCCCGTTCCGCCGCGTCCGGTTTCGGCAACATAAAGTGCCCCATCAGGACCAAAGCTGAGCTTTCGTGGACTATCCAGATTCGATGCCACCACTTCAATGTGTGATAGTTTCGGCGTTTCTTGTGATGTTTCTACTGTGTTAGACATGATTTTCTTCCTTTAGTATTGATGCCAAGGATTCGATGCTGTACTTCTTTGCTCAGTCAGTTTTTTCACAACCTATAAAGGCAACCGAAATTCCGCTCTCAAGCTCGCTCTGATACCGCTTGCGACAAAAACTCAGCTAGCAATCGATTGACTTCTGTGGGGCGCTCCTGCTGAATCCAATGCCCGGTCTTGGGCAGCATCACTGCTTTTCTCAGATTCGGCATTGTTGTCTCTAGCTGATTGATCAGATCTTGATTCATCGCCGCAGCGATATCAAATTCTCCTCCGATAAACAAAGCAGGTTGCTGGAGCTTTGCAGCACTCAAAAAGGCAGTGAGTTCCCAATCTCTGTCCAAGTTGCGATATCGAGCTAATCCGCCGCGAAATCCGGTGCGCTCAAACTCGCAAGTGAGAAAATCAAGGTCTCGATCGCTGAACCAATTCGGAAGCTGCTCTGGTTCAGATAAACTGTCCAGAAAGCTCTCTGATTTGTCGAATGACAATCTCCATCTTTTCTCAGGCGGGGCTTCTCCAGAAGCAGAATAAAGCATCATGCGAAGAGATTTACGAACGTCGGCTTCTAGTTCTGCCTCTGCTACCCCTTGTTCTTGAAAGTAGGACACGTATAGCTGTTGCTCACCTGCCATTTGTTTCAAGATTTCTGTTGGAGGTTTGCTATCCCCTGCTCTAGCACGATAAGGAACACTGAGTAAGCCGATCGCGCGAAACAAATCGGGGCGTAACAATGCACAATGCCAAGCTAAAGGCGCACCTTGGTCATGCCCAATGACCATCGCTTGTTCGTGATCCAGTGCGTAAACCAGTCTGACAATATCGCTTGTGAGTTGCAAAATGTTGTATGCTTCAACGGACGTAGGCTGGTCAGTTTGTCCATAGCCTCGTAAATCTGGTGCAACCACGTGAAATCCGGCATCTGCGATCGCACTAATTTGATGTCGCCAAGCATACCAACATTCAGGGAATCCATGACACAGGATCACAAGATTGCCTTGCCCCTGTTCCGCAATGTGCATTTTGATGTTGTTCGTCTCAACGAAGCGATGATTGATCGATTGCATCATTTCCTCCATTCGATGAGTACCCATTAACTTTCCTGTTGCAGAAAATAATGTTTACAGAGTTTGCTTGATTAATCGTGGCGCAAGGCATAGAGGTTTCCTATGAATTCGATGAGGCTCAGTATTCTGACACTGAATCAAATATCGATCGCGCTAAACTCGGAAAGAATTTGCTGGTACTTCCCGCTCACTTGCTCTAAATCATAAGTGGGAATCACAGTCTCAACCTTCAATGCTTTGAGTTGTCCAACACATTCACTGGCTTCAGTTAATTGTTCAGCCGTTTGCAGTTTTGTCGTCACCGTCACTTCTGCCGAACAGACTGCTGCAAAAAGACAGGTAACTTTCCAATTTCGGGCATTGCCGATCGTTCCTGCCATGCCTGCTAAGAGTGCAGCTAGGGCACTGAGAATGATATTGGTTGTAATGTAGCGAGTGTTTTTACGCTTGAGTGTATTCTTCTGTGCTTGTGCTTTTTCAAGGCTACTAGCGATTTGCGATCGCAGCGTATTCAATTGTGTTTCTGAAACAGTAGAGTTGTCATTCATAAGATTCTGCTCAGAACTTGAAGGTTATTTGAAGGGTTGCGGCAGCGATCACAACCACAACCAAGTTACTGAAATGATGGTCATGACTCTTCTCTAACCAATTTAGCTAACAATTTTCTAGTGTTGCCGACACTGAAGTGGGCAGTAAGAGGAAAGAAGCTCATCGTTGACTTCCATTACCGTTTAAATTGTACTAAGTTCTGATGCTTGAGTTCTTTCAGATTCTTACACGTTAATCGGCTTACCGAGTGGGATAAAAAGTACGTCACAGTTTAGTTGCTCAATATCCCGAATGTTCGATGCACCGCCTATCCAGAATATCGAGCGACTGCGGGCATCTTGAAGCAACCTGTTACTGATTCAACAGTGCTAGATTTTCTGCAATCAGTACCTTATTGATGAACACGCCTGCCATTGCTCCCTCTGCGACCACAATACTGATGGATGTGAAAAGAGTGACTGTATCTCCTGCTGCATAAACTCCAGGAACAGATGTTTGTTTCTCTTCACTCACTTGGACTGCACCATTGTCAGCTAGGCTACATCCTAACTGTTTTGCCAAATCGCTATGCTGGCGCAGTTGAGGCTGCACAAAAATCCCGCGTCGAGGAATCACGTCGCCTGTCGTCAGCACAATTCCAGTCAAGGCTCCGTTCTCCTGCTCCAATCGAGCAATCTTATCCTCGCGGAGTTCAATGTCCCAAATCGATAATTGTTCCCGTTGGTCATCCGTTAAGCCGAATCGTCATCTGAGCAGAACACGAGATCACGGCTCCAGCCTGTTAGATGTTGCACCATTTCAAAGCTTGCTTCTCCTTTGCCATAAATTGCTAGCGGTTGATCCCGAACTTCCCAACCGTGGCAGTAAGGACAATGAAATACACAAGTTCCCCAAAGTTCAGCAAAGCCTGCGATCGCTGGTAATTGATCCGTTATCCCAGTTGCTAACAGCAGTTTTCGTGTGATGATTTGTTCACCTGTATCGAGCGTGATTTGAAAGCGATCGAGCTTTTCTGATTGCCCAAAAGCTTTAGCCTCAACCACTTTACCCGTCTTAAATCTGACGGTCTCATATTTCAGCAACTGTTCGCGTCCGAGTTGCAGTAGTTCTGAAGGGGAAATGCCATCTCTGGAGAAAAAGCCGTTTGCTGAATGAGAGACAGCATTGCGCGGTTTGCCAGAGTCGATCACGAGGACTTGCTCCAGAGATCGACCTAAAATCAGTGCAGCACTTAGCCCAGTCGGACCTGCACCCACAATAATCACATCTAAAAGAGCAGACGTAGCGTAAGCATTCATAGTCAACTGAAAAAAAGGTTGAGTCGTTCGGAGATTTAGGCAACGGTTCGGAGATTAGAACTGTCTTTACCTCCAATGGGATTCAAGTCTTCGACAAAGTTGAGTAAGTCCACCATCGTAAAGGTTCCCGCCGTCTTAGCAGGCAGAATCGGCTGCCAATCCGGTTGCTGTCCCAAGAACGATCGCGCATCCTCTTGCAAAATTCCAACCAACACTTCCGCCACTGGATCACGCTTTAGTACTGTGGAATGATCTAGGTAGAATTGGCATCTCCGCCCAACAGTGTGAGCAAAACCAGTAGATTTGGTGGTGCTGAAAATGCCGTAATAGCGGGTAAGAACAGCAAGGGCATTCATACATTAGGATTAACCTGACTAAGCATAGAGAACTGAAAAATGAAGTCGTCGATCGAGTCGAGTAACGTATCGTCTTGTACTACCGCCTTTGAGACCTCCAGGGTGGCTGCGATCGACAAGATTTGCAAAATCAAAGACTGTTGTTGAAACCACTACGGAAAGGCAATCTTGGGATCTGCTGCGTGTCCGAGATAGAGATAGGCAGCCGATCGCAATACAATTTCAGAGTAAAGAATCTTTTGAATCTCCAAGCTGGGGACTCGCTTTGCCGTGAAGTTATACGCCGCGATTTCTCCTTCTAAGCTGAAATCTGTATCGCTTAAGTAGTGGTCGTAGTCGTGCATCCCTTGGAAAATGAAGCCGTAAATCGGGTTGGGATAAAGGATGGAATCATAGCTATCGGCAGCGACCCAAAGTTGCCCGCGCTCAATATCGTCAAACATTTCTTTGGCATCTGCATAACGCATATAGTCTGAGAACTGTAGATTCAGTGGCAATTGCTGAAGTTCTGCCATCAGCCAATCACAGAGTTGCACGATCGCTTCATCAGAAATTTCGGCTGGCTTGCCTTCGAGGTAAAGTTTGGCAAGCTTTTCTACTTGAGTCGTTGGTTTTGTAGCTGTGAGTGTCATTTCTTTACCCTCCGCTGGAATTACGATGACTTTGACAAATGCTTTGAGTCACTGAAATCAATTTGTGTTAGTTGTGCTGGTTGCAACTACTTTTACGGGAGTATGAGGACTTTTGAACGTGAGTCGCGCATCCGGTTGCTGAAGTGCCACCATCGTTTTCACGTGTTCACACTCATCATCCCGAATGTTCACAAATACGTCATAGAGCGTATCGACATGAGGACGGCGAAAGGTAGAATCTGGTGTGGTCTGGAATTCTTCAAACATATATAAATCGCCATCTCGATAGTAATCGATCGCAACTTGGGGAGCAGGTTGTTCTTTCAGTGCTGCTTCATGGTTGTTCAAGTAGTCATCATAGGTGTGATAAGCGTGGCTCTCGATCAGTTCCATCAAGTAATAAGCATATTTGGGTAACACCATGTAGAGTGGCACGACAACCCAGTAGTATGCTACTGCAATGTGTTCTGCTACAAAGCGATCGATCCACAGTCGATTGCCGCCGAGCGATTCCATGATTAATAGATGATGCAGTTCGTTCCAGGTTTCAGCAAAGTGAACTTTTAACCAGTCTGCTTTGCGCCAGTAACCCAGCGTTTCGTACAGATGCAGCACAGATAGGTAGGAGAAGTACGGCACACGCGCGATCGTTTCTAGCACATAAAACCGAGCATAGGAACGATTGCCGTACACCCCATCCACCACGAAAACGAAAAAACTGACGATCGCTCGAATTAAAACTTTCATCTTGTTTTCCTCCAAATCAATTAAACAAGTTGAGATGACTCGACAGCAGAGCTTGCTGCTTCAATAATCAAATTGGCAACCTCTCTGGAATGGGAGATGTACGACACATGGCTGGCTTGAAGCTCAGTTGTCTTAGCACCAATTCGGCTTGCCATGAATTGCTGAAGCTTAGGGTGAATGGCTCGGTCTTCCTGAGCTAAGAGATACCATGAGGGAATAGTCTGCCAAGCTGCGCTTTCCACCGATTGCTCAAACGTGATGCTGGCGGCAGGCTTTTGTGTGACTGCTAGCACCTGTGCTTCGGCTGGCGATACATCGTGAGCAAAGACCTCGTGAAACTTCTTACGATCGATGTAAAGGAAGCCACCTGCATCTGGGACAATTGCTGTGAGCAGTGGAGGGGGCGGATATTTGCTAATTAACTGGCGAATGCTATCGCCTGGTGCCAATGCCCAACCCGCAATGTAAACCAAGGCTTTCACTTGCGGGTTGCCAACTGCTGCGCCTGTGATTACCGCTCCACCGTAGGAGTGACCCACTGCAACAACAGCTCCCGGTTGAGCATCAATCACTCGCTTGGTTATAGCAATATCATCTGGAAGAGAAATCAGCGGATTTTGCACAGCGGTTACGTGATAGCCATCCTGAATCAGCAGTGAGATGACATGCTGCCAGGATGTACCATCTGCCCAGCTACCATGAACCAGAACGATCGAGGGTTTGGACATAGAAATTACTCCTTGAGTTGATGGATGGCTTTGCTGTCTGCAATGGATTTACTAAGCTTTTGTAGCAGCGGAGGGTAAGGTTCCGGGTGGTCCCAAAATCTCGTCGCCAATCTCGGCAGAAATGCGGGAGCTTCGCTGTTGCCAAAGGCAATCGAACAGCGCCATGTCCGGTGTTTCTACCTTATTCTGCGTTCCTGTTGCTTCAATTAACCGAGCAAAAGCACTGGGCGCAGCAAGGATCAATCCACGAGCGGGTTGATCACCAATTGCAGCAACAACGTGAGGTGTACCAACCGGAATCAAGAAGTTTTCACCTGTGGTGAGTACAACCTTGTTCTCACCTGACCAAATCGTGAGTTCTCCTTCCAGCACATAGAGTTGTTCAGAATAGCGCATGTGGCGATAAGGAGGAGTCTGAGACCCAGGTGGAAAGTAACCTTCAATGAGATCGTACTGTCCTCCAGTCGTGGTGCGATCGGCAAGGATGGTGAGGTAAGGACCAAAAAGCCAGAAAGATTGCATGATCAGATCGCTCCTGTAGATTAAAATTTTATCTGCTGTAGAAGTTAATGCGTCGGTAGCCCAAGAACTGACCTAGTGCATTTTCTCCAATTGGATAGACAGTCACTCCAAACTCGTACACTCCGCCCCAACTGGGGTTCCGCTGAACTGCTAGTGCAACTGTGACGGTACTACCAGGTTGCACAGGTTGATCAAAGACAAGCGTTATTTCACCTGGACGAGCGGGTTGTCCACCAGTGCTTGCTAAGCGAATTTCAGACCTACTTGCAAATCGCTCACCGAGAGAAGCTTTACTGTTCCTAACATCAAATTTGGCAACTTCTACATTTTCAGCTTGAGCGATCGTTACAGCTTTAAGCGGTTGTCCAGCATCTTTGGGGACAGTCAATGTGAATTCATAAGTCGAGGATGCAAAGGCTCCGGTTGCAGAGGCAGCAACCCGAAGAATCCGGGGAGGATGACTAAAAAAGGCTTGTTTAGCTTGATTGGATGGTGGCTTGGGCTGGATGGTCTGAAGCTGAGCGGTTTGAAGCCCAGATTGTTCAGCAACCCAATTGTCTGTAGTCAAAGCATGAGTTGCCAATTGCTTATCCGTGCTGGTCGCGTACTGCGTCACAGATACGGCAAGAGTTGCTAAAAGAATACGAACGCTGAGTTTATGGAGTTGCATGGTTAATCTCCTTGAAGTGTTTGAGCTTGGTGATGTGCTTGTTTAAGTTAATTGTTTAGTCAATCAGACCAGAGCGGAATGCTCGAATTGCCGCTTGTGTGCGATCCTCAACACAAAGTTTCTGAAGCAGGTTGTTGTGGACAGGCTTTCACCGTATTCGCAGTAATATAAAGCTTGCAGGCGATCGCTCGATTGATATAGCCATCTACAATCATCTAAAAAACTGCTGACTTGATAGTCTTGATCAGCTTACTGTAAATCCACCGTCAATCACTAAGGGTTGTCCAGTGATGTAGCTGGCAGCATCAGAGCAAAGAAAAACGACAGCTTGAGCAATTTCTTCTACCCGTCCGATGCGCCCCATTGGAACCGTAGATGCGAAATCATCAGCTGTGAGACCCATTCGATCAAGGCTACGATCGAGCGTCTCAGTCGCAGTAGCACCGGGAGTAACCGCATTAATCCGAATGCCCTGCTTGGCATAGTCCAACGCTGCCGCTCGTGTCAATCCCATGACTGCATGTTTACTCGCGACACATGGAGATGCCCCTGGAAACGCAATCAACCCTCCTAACGAGGAGGTATTAACAATCGCCCCAGTTCCTTGAGTCGGCATTTGCTGAATCTCATATTTCATGCACAAGAACAGTCCCCGTGTGTTAATCGCCATCAGTTCGTCAAAATCTTCGATCGATTGCTCGTGCAAGGGTTTTGGAAGTGCCTCTATGCTCGCGTTGTTGAAGGCATAATCGAGCTTTCCAAACTTCTCGACGGTGGTTTGCACAAGTGCTTTTATCTCGGCTTCGTTCGAGACATCCGATCGTACAAATAAACAGTCAACGCCAGCATCTCGTAGCTGAGCTTCCGTTGCTTTACCTTCTGGTTCGCGCCGTCCTGAGAAAACCACCTTAGCTCCTGCAACACCGAATGCTTTAGCGGTTGCCTTGTCAATTCCCGAAGTTGCTCCCGTAATCAAAGTCACTTTATTTTCAAGTTTCATGATGTATTCCTCTTCAATACTTACGTGCTTGAGTACTTGCAAGTGTAGGTTTCGACGAAATGCTCCAGCGGTTGCAGTAGTTTGTTGATCGCTGGATCATCAGATTTAAGGATGCCGCGATCACTACTCCAGCAATGACTCCACCATTCAGAATTGTGATGACAAAGTGCTTGCAGTAACTGCGAATAGGAGCCATCCAATGTCTCGTTCAGGTTAGATTTGCCTGCTAATTCCGGCTTCTGGCACAGCTTGCGAATGGAGAGGCAACAGAGTCGCAGATAGGATGTCATTTTTAGCTGTCGTGGCATCTGGGTCAGTAGCTTAGTTCTTGCATAATCGAGCAAATGAACAATCTCTTTGTCGAGGTCTGTAGAGCAAAATTCAGTGGTTTCAGTTAACATAGTTCAAGCCTTCAGTACATTGCTCCTAATGATTAGGGTGCGATATGCCCGATCGTCGAATCAAAGACATCCTCTGAGTCATACCTCCGTTTCAGGTCAAGCAATCGTTCATAGTTCGACCCGAAAGCGAGCGGAACTTGTTCCTGCTCTTCCTGATCCAAGAGGTTGATATATCCTCCGTTGAAGGCATAAGGTTTAAGTGCCTGTGAGATGTGCTGTGCCCATCGGAGATGCCGCTGCTCGTCGGGAGACTGAGGGTTCCAGGCTGCGATGATCTCCATCATGAGGTGATCCTGACGCAGCGCAAAAGCAGTTTCGGATACACCCACACGACTTGCGACTCCATGAAAGTGATGAATGTTGATCGTCGAAAACAGAGTAGGAAGGGGCAGTCCTTGTTCGATCAGCGTCTCAATCATCTCAGCCTGGAACTCCTTGAACGATCGCGTTTGAATGTAATAGTGGAGACCGTGCGGTGCAAACGCATCAATAGAATGAATCAGTGCATCATACGTGACAGGTTGCACCTGATCGACTAGCAGATTGCCAAAGGTTCGTAAGGGAGCGATAGCTTCGCTACACGGGTACGTGCTCGCTGCCTCACCCATGTCAAGCGCACTCTTGCACAGTCAAACAACGAGCGACCCTTGCGGTATCTGCGGAGCAGCGCGCAGCGGGTTGAGTCTTCGCCCTGCCACTCCAGAGTTGGCGTACCTGTTCATAGGCAGTGTCATCCGGTAGAAAAAGCTGTCCTGTAAGTAGTGCTGCGAGATCTTTGAACAAAGTATTGCTCTGACCATACATTGTTGTCATGATTTCTCCTTTCCATATTGCAGATTGAATAACTCATTGGTATGCAAGTTATCCTTTCTCTTGTTTGTTGAAGAGTTAGTGATGTGAACACTCTGTTGTTTGATTTAAGTCGTCATTCCAAATTCTGAGTAGTTCATCGTTGCGTTGCAAAACCTGATTGAGGATAGTCTCCTCTTCGTGGAAAGTATTGGTAGCAAATAACAGAAGCCAAGCACTTGCATGTTAAGCTTTACCTGACGCTGACTGCATTAGATGGCCATTGCTTGCTAGGGCGCTGCTAACAAGGAAGTTACGTCTTTTCATCGTACTCCAAAGCCGGGGTAGTGCGGCAGTTCTTTGGCGGTTTCTTCCAGCGACAAGAAACGAACACCGTTTGCAGCACCCAAGCGGATAGCATGGTTAGGATCGTCCATCATATAAGTAATCGCCTCAGTGGAAAGATTCATGCTTGTTGCAGGTTCAGCCATTTCAACGAAGTAGCGATCCAGCCCAACCGCGTGTTCACCCACCGGGTTTATAAAATGTTTTGTGTCAAAGGTTCCAAAGTTTGATCTAATAGACCCTTGAACCAAAAACACAACACATATGACATTCCGACCTGAATTGCTCGATGAATTGCTGAAAAACTATCAAAGTCCCGAAGATTTAGTAGGAGAAGGAGGCATTCTCAAACAGCTAACAGCAGCGCTCGTAGAACGTTGTCTAAATGCGGAAATGGAGCACCATTTGGAAGAAGAACGGGCTGAGCTAGTTGAAGAAGATGTCGCTCGTAATCGTCGCAACGGGCATAGCAAAAAGACGATTAAGGGCGAGTTTGGGCAAGCCGAAATCTCGATTCCGCGAGACCGCAATGGCGCATTTGAGCCAGTGATTGTGGCAAAAGGGCAAACCCGATTTGACGGCTTCGATGGCAAGATCTTGTCACTCTATTCACGTGGCATGAGTGTGCGCGATATCCAAGCGCAACTGCAAGATTTATATGGGGTGGACGTGTCTCCTGGCTTGATTTCTAAAGTCACCGATGCGGTGGAAGAAGAACGCAAACTCTGGCAAAATCGCGCCCTTGACCGGGTGTACCCGATTGTCTACTTGGATGCGATTGTGGTCAAAGTGCGGCAAGACGGCAGAGTGATCAACAAAGCGATTCACTTAGCTTTGGGAGTCAATTTGGCGGGCAACAAGGAGCTACTCGGCATGTGGATGACGCAGAACGAATCTGCCAAGTTCTGGTTGTCAATTCTGACTGAGTTGCAGCAACGCGGACTCAAAGATATTTTCATTGCTTGCTGTGACGGGCTGACTGGGTTTCTTGATGCCATCGAAGCGGTGTTTCCCAAAACGCAGGTGCAACTTTGCATTGTGCATATGGTGCGAAATTCGCTCTCCTATGTCTCCTACAAAGACCGCAAACAGGTCGCTGCTGACTTGAGATGATTTATACTTCAGCAACCGAAGAGCAGGCAGAAGAGCAATTGGTGGCATTTGCTGAAAAATGGGACAAGCAGTATCCGATTATCAGTCGCTCTTGGATGAATCACTGGAATCGCGTGATTCCATTCTTTGCTTTCCCAGATGAGATTCGACGTGCCATCTACACCACGAACGCCATTGAATCATTGAACATGACCTTGAGAAAAGTCATCAAAAATCATCGTGCCTTTCCGACCGATGAATCGGCGCTCAAAGTGATCTATTTGGCAATGCACAACGTTGCAAAAAAGTGGACAATGCCAATTCCGAATTGGAAGCCTGCTTTGAATCGATTTGCCATTGAATTTGGCGATCGTTTAAATTGCTAATTTTGAGCTTTGACACAAAACTATTGACATACCCCACCCACCGCTTGAACCAGGATCAATGTTCGGAGGTACGGGGAGCGAATATAAAAAGCGTGCGGCTTGCCTTGAGGTAAGAAGATTGTTTCCCCTGCATGTGCTACTAAAACCTTGTCTTCGCAGTAGAACTCCATCTCGCCCTCAAGCACGTAATACAACTCATGCTCCCAGTCATGGACATGAGGCGGCGGTTCATTGCCAGGTTTCGCCTGGTATTCCATCAGGGCAAAGCGACCTCCAGTGTCCTCGCCTTTGGCAAAGAACGACATGAGACTTCCCATGTAAAACATGGACGAGTCGAGCGTAGAGGTGCGCTTGTATGCTTTTAATGATGCCGATTGAACTTGTTTCATCATTCTCCTTAATGACTAATTCTGTTGCAAAAACTTCTGCCAATTTACGCAGCCGTTAATGACTCTGGCTCTTTCGCGTTACTCCGAAGCCGGGGTAGTGGGGCAACAGTTGCGCTGTTTCTTCCGGGGTCAGCAGCTTGACTCCGTACTTGGCAGCTAGCGCGATCGCGCTAGCTGGATCGGAGAGTGCATATGTGGTTGCGTTCTCAGGGAGTTCCATGCTGGTGGACGGACTCGACATCGCTTCAAAGTAACCGTCCAGACCATACCCGTCCGGACCGCCCGGTTGCAACAGAGCGAGGAACCGGAGGGTGGGCGACAGGTAGTAGAATGCGTGCGCCTGATTCCGGGGGAGGAAGATCGTTTCGCCTGCTCGCACTGTTCGGACTTCGCCCATGCAGTACACCTCCAGTTCGCCTTCTAGAATGTAATACACCTCATCCTGGTCATAGTGGAGATGGGGCGGCGGCTCATTTCCCGGTTTCATCCGAAGCTCCAGAAGGAAGAAGCGGTTTTCGGTTTCGGCAGATGTCACAAGAAAAGACATGAGACTGCCCATGTAGGATCGAGTGGTCTCCACGATCGCGCTACGAACAAAGAAATCTGCTGACTGTTTCATGATTTGACCTCTGATATTAAAAAGTGTACTAAGTTCCAATGCTCAACGTCTTTCAGATTCTCACGGCGCTTTATCAGGTCTTACAATGTTAGCGAACTTGCTTTGGTGTCAGTCCGGTGACTCACTTAAACTGTTGCGTCAAATGACTTTGACTGGAGAAGCCGACTTGTGTAGCAATGTCTGCGATCGTCAAATTCGTTTTCGACAGCATCACTCTCGCTCGTTCTACCCGCTGTTGAATCACGTACTGATGTGGCGCAATTCCCGTAGCTCGTTTGAATAAACTCGCGAAGTAAGTTGGGCTGATACTGATCACGCTTGCCAGTTCAGCTAGGGATAAATCTCGATTCAGGTGAGTGTGAATATAGTCGATCGCTTGCTGCAATTGATTGTGCGTTAAGCCTCTGCTCTTAAATTCAATGGTTGGCGTTGTAATTGTCGTCATGGTTCAAAAATTGGTAATATTGTTCAGCAAAAAGGCAAAAGCTAGCCATCAGAACTAGATAGCTTACTAGCACTAATAAACAAGTCAGATATGAATTGGGAGCAAGAATCGGGAAACTTAATGACTTGCAGTAACAATAGTTGCGATTAATTGCTCAACACTCCAACGATCGCGATAGCGAATTCCGTTAATAAACAGTGCTGGTACAGTTGTTACTCCGCTGTGGTGCCCACTGGCAGTATCTTCGTTAATGCGATCGACGTGCCTGCGCTTTGATAAATCTTGCAGAAATTGGGAGATATCGAGTCCTAAACGATCGGCATACTCCACTAGATATCCGTTTCCCAACTCTTGCTGGTGGAGAAACAGCATATCGTGCATCTGCCAAAATTGACCTTGCACTGCTGCTGCTTCCGCTACTTCTGCTGCCTTCTGTGCTTGAGGGTAGATTGAATTCTGGATAAAGTGGCGAAACACGACACATACCCGATTCTCCCCAGAAAATACGGAGTCGAAATGTTGCTGAATTGCCTGAATCAACCGATGCACTTCCCCACACTGAGGAGATTGATAATTCCCATATTCCACAAGTACGACTGGGGCATTGAGTATCCCCTGGTAGTGATCGCGTTGTGAGGGTGGGACAAAGAGTTGATTAAAATTACTATCTTGACTCATCAAACTTTTTAGCGAAAAGAATTTCTTATGGCAATCACTTGATGCCATGATTCATACCTGTGATTTTTGTTGACTGGAATGTTTGAACCTCGTCCTGTTATTGGTATGACTTCATCCTATGAAATTAATGCAGCGCTGTCGCCAACTTATAGTTGAGTGTTTGAAGGGATAAAATAGCAGTTGCGACCTAGCTCTACAGCGAATCATCAACCGAACTTAAGTTCAGTTATAAATTGGTGAGTCCCCGCTTCAACGCTGTGACGACTGCTTGAGTGCGATCGCTCACGCCCAATTTACTCAAAATTCGGTTGATGTGGAATTTGACCGTACTTTCAGTGATATTCAAAGCCGCACCAATGTCATGATTGCTTAATCCGTCAGCCATTAGATGAACGATCTCTTGCTCTCGCTGGGTCAACTCTGGATTTTTCATGCGTTGTACCAGCTTGGCAGCAACTTCAGGCGGGATATATTGTTGCCCGCTGTGAACGATATGAATGGCATTGAGAAGTGCATCTGGCTCAGCGTCCTTGAGCAGATACTTTAGCTCCGGCGTGTAATCCACGATAGATATCTTCGTCACCATCATACGTAGTTAGCATAATGATGCGGGCACGGGCAAATTCAGCACAGATTGCTACGGTCGCATCAACACCACTCATCTGCGGCATCCGTAAGTCCATTAAGGTGACATCGGGCTGTAATTGTCGATATTGCTCGATCGCCTCCTGCCCATTACCCGCTTGCCCCACTACTGTCATGTCCGACTCGTTTTCAATCATCGCGGCTAGTCCTTGCCGGACAATGGGGTGAGCATCGACAATCAAAACACGGATTGCTACAGATTGACTCATACGGTTGCCTCCCGGTGTACAGATACACTCACTTCTGTTCCCTGTCCTGGCTGGCTATCGATTGAGAGTTGTGCTCCAATGTGCTTCGCTCGTTCGCACATACCCAGTAAGCCAAAACCTTGACTTAGGGTTGTGTTGTTGACTTCAAATCCTTGTCCATCGTCTCTAATTCGCAAGCAGCATTGTGTCGGTTCATAGACTAATTCAATCCGGATCTCGTTCGCTTGGGCATACTTAACCGCATTCGTAAATGCTTCCTGTCCAATTCTCAACAGGTTATTCTCAGCGAGAGGGGGTAACGCATAGGGCGTGCCAATAATTTCACAGCTCAAGCGGATTTCGGTTGAGAATTGCATACTAGAGACAAATCGCTCCAGCGCAGTCCACAAGTTGCCCTCTTCGAGCAATCGGGGACGCAGTGCTGCAACGGATCGTCGAGCTTCTGTCAGCCCGCTGCGAGCGAGATCGCGCACGGTTTGAATATGTGATTGTATTGCTTCTGGGTTGGTTTTTGCTAATCGAGAAATGGCTCCCATGTGAACCAGGACACCTGTGAAGGCTTGAGCGAGCGTGTCGTGAATTTCGCGTGCCATACGGTTACGTTCTTCTAGAATGGAAGCCTCTTCAGCTTGTTTACGATCGCGAATATCACGAATCATCATCAGAACCGTGTCTTCTCCAGTTGCAACAACCCGAACTTCTTGGTCGTAAACATGATCGTCACCTACAATTTGCTGTTCATAAATCTGCAATTCACCCGTTTGAATCGCTTGCTGAGTATACTCCAATCGCGTTTGAGCAAGACTGAGGGGCAGAACATCGCAAACATTAATGCCAGCTTTCAAGAGTTGAGGATTAAACGACTGAAAGTTTCCACTTCTCATCACTTGCAGATAAGTTCCATCTTGACTCATGCGGATCAGCAGATCAGGAATCGCACTAATGATGGCTCGATTTGTAGCTTCACTGCGTCGTAGTGCTTCTTGTTCTCGCTCTAGTTCTAGTGTTCGTTCAGTAACCTGTTGTTCTAAGGTTTGGTTGTAATCAGCCAGTAGTTGCTCTGCTTGTTTGCGCTTGGTAATGTCTTGAAAGGTCGCGATCGCATAAGCCACATCACCCTGTTCATCAAAAACGGGTGTTCCCCATGCCTCCACTGGAGTCGCTACATTGTTTCGACGAATTTCCATATCATCAATCATCGTGCGATCGCCACTCAACGCCCGCACAATTGGCATTTTCTCAGTCAGATAGGGTTGATCGGTTCCGGCGACATAAATTTGATAACTCTCCGCAAATTGATCCGGTGTTGCAGTAGGCTCGATCCCTTTACCTAGTAGCTGAATTGCCCGCTGATTGCAATAGTAGGGGCGACCTGTTGCGTCCACGACTCCAATTCCCACTGGCACCGCTTCAAAAAATTGCATCAATTCATTTTTGCTAGCGCGTAGCTGTGCGTAGAGTTTAGCATTTTCAATCGCGATCGCTGCTTGGGTAGAGAGGAGGTGGAGAATTTGCGATCGCTCTGGTGTGAATGCTCCCGCCGCTAATTGATTCTCTAAATACAACACGCCAACTAGCTCACCTTGATTGAGCAGTGGCAAACAGAGCAACGATTGAGTTCGGTGACGTTGAATATAGGGTTCATTGATAAATATTCCTTCGCGAGACGCATTGCTTAAAGTGATAGTCTCCTGAGTCCGAATGACATACTGAATAATCGATTCAGGAAGTTGATTGGAGATCGGAGTCGATCGCAGTACTTGTGTAGCACAACCATTTTCGCCATCATTGAGTTCATAAGAAGCTTCAACGAACCATTCCCCTGAATTTTCTAGGATTAGATACCCAGCTTGTGCGCCAGCATTTTGAATTAGGATCTGCATCAACGAATGAAGCAACGGCTCTAGTTCAACTTCACGAGAAATCGCTTGTGAAGCTTTCATCACCGCCGCTAAATCGAAAGCAATGGGAGAGGTATTAGCGGTAGTTTTAGAAGGGGTGGGGATTGACGTAGGAGCGACTCTAGACGACTGAGAGAAAAACTGTGGATAGCGAGTTTCTAAGTCTTTGACCTTTGCCGCTGCGCCCCATCGCTCGTAGCAGTAATGGGCTTCTTTCATGTAGGTCTGAGCAATTTTTTCTCGACCTCGCGCCAGATAATGTTTCGCCGCTAATTCATAAGCAAGTGCTTCTTCCTGAATATAATCATTTTCAGCAGCACCTGCGATCGCTTGTTCATAAAACTCTTCAGCCTCAAAGAGTTGCCCTAAGACCCGCGCTTTCTCTGCCTCGACTAGATGAAACTTATGTAAATAATTCATGGGGGCATAACCTGCCCATTTTTGCATCTTTTCTTGGTTGGCATTAACACAATTGAGCCAAGCTGAGTTTTCAGAATTTGAAGCATCGAGCGGTAAGCTCAGAAGCGCTAGAGAATGGTAGAAACAGAATAAAGGTAAAACCGTTGTTGCTGTCACCGCTTCAAAATGTTGCCTTGCTAAAACAGCGGTTTGTATGGCTTGACGACATTCTCCAAATAGATAACATAATATAATTTTGTGTAGATAGAGCATTTGAATTGCAGTTTCATCTTTAACTGCAATTGCGTGTGGTAACGCCTGCTCTTCATTGTATAGCTTACCAATTAAGCGGTTGGAATTTTCAGACCGATCTAACAAATTAAGAATTGCCTGCCACAATATTGCAATCCAGTTAGAAGGGCTTTCTCGTCTGATGTGATCGATCGCTTTGCTGTAGGTTGCTGTTTTTTGTTCCAATTGGGTGAGTTCCTCACCAGCAAAGTACGAGTGATAGCATACGTGATATGCAGCATAACCAGCAAATTCAAAGTCTCCAGTTTCCACTCCATTCTGATAAGCATCAGCTAGCATTGGTATTGTGTTCTTAAGATGCACTTTCCAATGCATGACATGGGCACTCGATGCCATTAATGCTTTCGCATTTCCTTTTTTGGTATTCAATCGTTCTACCAAACTGAGAGCCAATTTGCCGAACTGATAACCAAGTTCGATGTCTTGAACAACTCCACATAGAACAAACCCGTAGGTAGCATAGTACAGTGGCGACCAGGTAGCATTACCGTAGCTAATGGATAAATTTACCGTTTTACAAGTAATCAGTATCATCAGTTCTGGTGACACGACAAATGCAGCAGCCAATATATCCGCCAGGATTGACATTGCTGCCAGCGGTTCTGGTGCGGTCATCTCTGGTAAATTAATCAAGTCTTCGATTTCTCGTTCAGCTAATCGTGCAGATGTTTTCTCTAATTCTTTCTGAACGTCTAACTGATTTGGAGTTTCGATTAAGATTACTCCCAAAAGCTTCAACACCTCTAAGCCAATTTTGAGGGCTTCTTTCAGGCTGCCCTGTGACAGATATCCTTGAATTCTGCTTTCGTAAATCTGCACTTTATCAAGGACTGTCTTAGCGCGATCGATTACCACTTCTACGAATTGTTCCATCTCGGCAAAGTTACCATAGAGATACGCCGCTTCTGCTGCTTCTGAGTACAGCGCTAAGGTAAGGTCACACTCACTTTGCCAACTCTCTAGATTGAGGAGTTTCAGTCCTGTATTGAAATACTGAAGTGCTGCTTCATAAGCCGTTGCTGCCTTTGCTTTCTGACTTGCCATTAAATTCAATCTGGCAATTTCAGTTCGTTCTGATCGAGCAGTGACTAGCTTAAGTCCTTGATTGAGATGATCGATGATTTCAAACAACCGCTCGGATCGTTGCTCTAGTGAAGTTTTTTCGAGCAAATTGCGACCGATTTGGAGATGAACAACCTGTTTCTGCGATTCATCAATCAAAGCATAAGCCGCTTGCTGAACGCGATCGTGCAGAAACTTATACTCTTGAACCAACAAATCTTCGTCCAATTCAGACAGAGGTTGAATTAATCCCGCTTGTATTGCTGCTAGTAGATCCTGAAAAATTGCTTTCGGTAATTTCTCGCAAATGATGGCTAACGTCTCTAAATCAAATTCAGCCCCGACACAAGCCGCGATGCAGAGAGTTTGCTGTGTTGCTCCCGGTAATTTTTGCAACTGACGCAGCAGTAACTCCACCACATTATCGGTGATATCTTGAGCTTCAATCTTAGCTAGGTTCCACTGCCAACTCAACTGTTGGGCATCAAAGGTCAACAGGTTTTCGCTATGCAGCAGCTTCAAAAATTCACCAACAAAGAAAGGGTTGCCCTCGGTTTTACGTGACACAGCTTGGGCTAGGGAGCGAACGATGTCAGGATTGTGATGTAATGTCTCAGCCATCAGTTGACTCAACGGTTCCAGTGTTAAGGGGGTCAGGATGATTTCCTGAAATACTGCTCCCTGGTTTTGCAGGCTCTCTAGCGTTAAGACCAACGGATGCGTTGGAGTCAGTTCGTTATCTCGGTAGGCTCCGATCAAAAACAGATACTGGATTTGCTTATCAAGTAAGATGAGTTCGATTAACTTCAACGTCGCAGAATCGATCCACTGTAGATCGTCTAAGAGAATGACTAGGGGATGCTCTTTTGCACAAAACGCCCGCACAAACCTTTGAAACGTGAGATTGAAGCGATTCTGTGCTTCTGTTGCTCCAACTTCGGGCACAGGCGGCTGCTTGCCAATAATGAACTCAACTTCGGGAATGACATCTATGATAATTTGTCCGTTGCTTCCCAAAGCAGTGAGTAGACGCGATCGCCATACTTCCACCTGTTCATTGGGTTCACCCAAGAGTTGCTGCACCAATTTTTGCAGGGCATTGATGATCGCGCTGTAGGGATCATTGCGCCTGAATTGGTCAAATTTACCCCAGATGAAATAGCCGTGCTTTGCGGTGATCGGTTTAAAGAGTTCCTGTACCAATGCTGTTTTGCCAACGCCAGCATAACCAGAGACCAGCATTATTTCACGGACTCCCTTACTCCCTGCCACTCTGTCAAACGCCACCCATAATGCTGCAATCTCCACTTCTCGCCCATACAGTTTTTGAGGAATGCGGAACTGCTCAGAAACATCTTGCAGTCCCAACGATATGGCGTTAATCTGACCCATTTCCGCCAGTTGTTGGGCACAGCGCTCTAGATCTGCTTTAATGCTCCAGGCACTTTGATAACGATCCTCTGCATTTTTTGCCATCAGTTTCAAAATCAGGTTTGAAACAGGTTGGGGGATCGTGGCATTCAATTCATGCGGGGGAATCGGCGGTGTAGCAATGTGACAGTGAACTATTTCCAGGAGATCACTGGTGGGAAACGGCAATTGTCCCGTCAACAGTTCGTAGGAGGTTGCACCCAGTGAATAAAAGTCGGTGCGATAGTCAAGCATCCGGTTCATTCGTCCGGTTTGCTCTGGCGACAAATAGGCGGGGGTTCCTTCTAGAAGATAGAGACTTTTGAATGTGGGATTGGTGCGACTGAAGCGAGTGGCAATGCCAAAATCAATGATTTTGGCCACGCCAGTCTTCGGATTAAAGACAATGTTGCCAGGATTGATATCTTTGTGGATGACATGAGCCGCATGGATTTTGCCTAGAGTATCAGTAATGGCGATCGCGACATCCAGAAAAACCGACAGAGGCATGGGACAGAAGTCAGATTGCTGCCGCATCCAGTATTCTAAAGACTCCCCACCAAAGTCTTCCAAGAGAATCACCAGGGTGCGCTGGTAGTCTTGCTGACTGTGTGCCTTGACTACGCCTTCGATGTTGAGGGAACGAGTAATTTCATATTCGTGCCGATAGCGAGTTAATTCTTGAGGAGAGGGATAATCCTGCTTGAGAACCTTGGCAATTACTGCACAATTCTCCTGCTCTCTAATGCCCCGATACACCAAAGAAGCCAAACTCTCATAGACTTTGCTGTGGATCGTGACTCCAGGCAGGGTAATCATGGAATTCTCCCCCGAAGGACTGTCAGCCATCTCCCAAAGTATACCGCTTGCCAAACTTCAGAAAATTAAGCTTCTTGGTGGATTTCTTAAGAACTTTCCAATGCTCTCGTTTCAGACGGACTGCTCGACTGGAGAATCCAAACCTGCTCAAGATCATAAAACTCTCCACGCTGTTGGATCGCAAATCCATTCAATAATAGCGCCAACCACACTTGCACCAACGGCATCTTGATCGATCGCTGAAGTCGCACCAATGGAACTGCCTGATCTCGTTGACTCAGCCAAGCTTGAATTGCGGCTCCCCACTGGGAAACATCTTCTTCGTGCGCCAGTGCTAAAGCTTGTTCATATGCCACTTCAGGATCAACCACTTGCATCACTTCATGCAATGCCTCAATCAATCGGGCTGGCTCCACTTCTGCCACAATCGACTGTGACTCGTTCTCCGAGATCGAGATTGATTTGCGCGGCAAGCGATCCAATGGCTCGATGTACTCGTCAAACTCGATTTGCATCGTCTGCCGCACATACTGATCAAACGCGGCTTCACTCATAATCGGACCGTCTTGGCTTGCCGTCGCTAAAATCTCTTCAAACGCTCGCTGAGATCGCGCTGCAAACACAGCGGTAATCTGCGAGATTGCTTCTCCCGCCACCTGCAACTGTCCCGCACATTCTAAATCAACGATCGACGCTTCTACCTCCCGCCACAGTTGATCCAACTCTGCTGTCTCTGGTGACTGAGCCGCTTCCTCTAGCACCTTCCATAGCGGCAATTGAAGCTGTCTCATGCCACCCCCAACGGATGATGCAGACACGGACGCATCGGGCATTGCTGCGGGTCAACCCGTTCCAGACTCGCAAACTTACGAATTCCGTATTCTTCATCTAACAATGCGAGTAATTTACGAACATACAGATGAACTTGACTCGGAACCATGCCGACACAGTGAATCGGTTCGACGATCGCAATCTGTTGCTGTCCCTGCCAAACCTGCGCCGAAATCGCATGAACCGGAGTATCGCCCCCGGCTACTCGATACACCACTAACACCGCATAGTAAAGATACGCAAATTCTGGAATCTCCACTTCTAAGGTCTTCAGCACCGATTCTTGACGAGAACGATTGCGCTGCTGATTTTTACGATCGCGATGTCGGGCATAGGAGCGCCGACTGTAGCAGACCTTCGGATTCCAGCAACCATCGCCTTCTGTCCCATGTAAAACTTGTGCCTGCGCCGCATCGAGCATCGCACATTTTTGGCATTTCAAGGGAATCGACTTCGCCACTACCGCCCCCGTACCGATGCTAACAGCGTCTCCACCCACTGTTGCTTTGCAGGGGACAACTTCGGTGGCGGTAAGGGTTGCCGATAGTCAATCCGATACTGATAGCCTGCTCGATCGTACAGCCCGCGAAAAATCGCTTGTAAATCCACGTCCAGATCCGCATCCTCAGATTTGAGCGGCAACGGAAATCTGGGTATGGCTTCGGTTAAATCAAAACCATAAAGCGTTGCTGCAGGACGTTGCTCGCTGTGACTCACCACAATGCGATAATCCCAACTTGTCCCCCCGCGCAGCGGCAACGGCGGATGGGCGCGTAACAAATCAATTTCAATCAGGTGCGCTGGGCTACTTAACACCCGCTGACGCTTTTCCTCGTATGCTAACCGTCCCGTTCCAGCGCGTTTGTTCTTCGGTGAAAGCACTTCGATCACTGTGGTTACTGCATCGGTGGACAACTCTCGCACTTCCAAAAAGCGCTCCTTCAATTCCAACCCCATCGGAATTTCAACTTGCTGCGGGCGGTTTTGAGTCGCGACCCCAGAAGATTCCATCACTTCAGTTTCTGGCAGCACTTGAAACTCGCTGGAGTCTGAAATGATTAAATCAGGAATGCCGACCAACAGTTCACCATCGGTTTCATCGCGATAGGTGCGCGTTTCGATTTCAATATAGTACTTGGGTAAAATCTGAGGCGCGATCGTATCCGCGATCGCCACCATCAGGCGACCGTGAAACGACGACCAGAACACGCCGTATTCTAGATAAGGGTCCATGCCAGGAAAAGGCGGAAACATCGGCTGACCTTGATGTGTTGAAACGAACTGAGACCTCAATTCTGAGGGATCGCTCAAATTTTAACCGTTCAGAACGGGCTGCATAGACCTGATTAAAAACCTGAACGGTAGACGCAGCAAGAATTTGCAATTTTTTCTACTTCAATCCTACCACGGCTTCCCACGTTGTCTTAGACTCATCTTATTCGGCAGAAGAGTTATTATCTCGAATATAAAATCAGAGCAAATGTATTATGCAGCGTGACCAGGGCGTTCCACAACCCAGACTGCTTCATATCGAGGCGGATTATTCTCCAGCAGTTTCTAAAACTGAGCCGTGGGTTGATTTGCGATCCATCAGAATTGACGAGTATTTGCAGGCGCGATCGTTAGCGGTGAAAACTCAAAAAGCCTATCGGCAGGATCTACAGCACTTTTTGCGCTGGACGGACAAAGCTTGGTCTGCGGTGACGGCACGGCAAATTGCACAGTTTAAGACGCATTTGGTCAGAAAAGAAGAGGGGCAACGGGTGTTGTCGGATGCAACGGTGAAGCGGATCTTAGGGACAATGAAGGCGTTTTATGGCTGGTTGTGGCGGTGTGGGTATGTCGATCGCGATCCGACGATCGAAGTGCAGTTGCCCAAATTGGCAGAACCGGAAGCCGATAATTTGAGCGATGAACAAGTCGAAAAGATTTTGGCAGCGGTGGCAGGGACGAAATTGTGCGATCGTAATCTGGCGCTGTTTGCCGTTTTGCAGCATGGCATCCGAGCCGAAGCCGCAACGTTGTTGAATGTGGGCGATTTTGATGGGCAGCGCTTGTGGGTGCGTCAGGACAAGGGCGGTAGTAAAGGGGTGGTGCCGCTTGATGAGGAGGGGGTACAGAAGATTCAGGCGTATTTGGGGTGGCGAATGAGTCAAGGAGAGGTGTTGCTGCCGGAGAGTCCGTTGTTTGTGTCGGCTTCGCGGCGCAACCGGGGGGCACGGATTGGCTATGACACGATCGATAAGCTCGTCTGCCAACTGCGCGACATTACGGGGATCGACTTTCACGCCCATCAGTTTCGGCATACCTATGCGACGAATTTGGTGCTCGACGGCATGAATCCGTATCATGTGATGACGCTAACGCGGCATAAGTCGGTGCAGAGTTTTCGCCGCTACACGAAGGCAGCAGACCAGCAGGCGGCGGAAGCGGCGTTCTATGAAACCAAGCGGCGCAAGCGCAAGACGGAACCAGGCTCAGAACAGTAGCAGGTTGACTTTACACATTGGTAAGCAGCCGGAATAAGGGTCTATGACAAGGCGGGTTGAGCAAAATTGGAGATAGGGTTTCGTCGATTGAGTTCCGGATCTCGATCTATTTCGACATCATCCTGTGAAACAATTATCCTGTAAAGATTTCAGCCAATAACGTGCAGAAATTTTGTAATTGAGCGGTTTTGAAGGCGGCTCATAGCAAGACTTTCAGAAACGGTCGATCGATTTAGTTTCGGATCTCGTATTTAAATCAATGCCTACACACTTGGATTTGGATCGAAGTTGCTCTCCACTTTGTCTGGAGAAATGGTCTACTATAGTGCCGAAAGAGCCTTACGGAGCCAAGATCCTGTTTCAGAAACATTAGTCTTTTGCTGAATTGGACAAGGAGTGAAGTTTTTCCTCTAGTTTGGTCAATAACTTTTCTATTTCTTTCTGACTGGTTGCATCCCACTGCTGAATCTGTCCGACTTGTTGATAAATCGCTTTGACTCTTCGAGTCATTACTCGACGCGGTGAGACAGATTTGCGGGGTTGGTCAGATGCTAATGCGGAAACGACTTGCTCGACGCGATCGGATAAATCACTAATGGATAGGCTGTCAGCGATCGCATCTTGTAATAACGCCTGCCGCTCTTGGTCAAATTTGCTTTGTTTCAGTCGGATCAGCTTTTGCGCCTTGGTGTAATGCAGTTTTCCAGAACGAACAGCATCAAGCAAATCTTGAGGCAGTTTTCTTAAAGAGAGATAGTGACGAATGAAAGAGTTAATCGTTACGCCTGTCACTGTGGGCATAACCGTTTCGATCACCTTCCACTGGGAGCTTTCAGGGTCGATCGTTTTATTGCTGTGCTGCCAGAGTAGGGATTCTACTTCTGTTTCAGGTATTTCTAGTTCTAGTGCCAGTACTTCTAGCACCATGTCCGCTTCTTCTAGCGCGTTGAGCTGATTACGGTGGGCATTGGTTGCGCCAGCAATTTTTGCGGCTAGTTTATCATCAACCTGAACAATTTTTGTTGGAGCGAGAATTCCTAACTGAATGCAGGATTCGCGGCGGTGGCTACCCGCTAGAAGCTCATATTTTCCGATTTCGGTTGGATGGGGTCTCGCAATTAGGTCTTCCAAAACTCCCATCTCTCTAATGCTCTGCATTAAAGCATTGATTTTTTCTGGATCAAGAGGGCGATTTTTTGCTCTGGATAGCAACTGATGAGGATCGATTTCCTGAGTCGAGACACCGACTTGGGTTAGAACCTGATTGAGATCTTGTTTTGTTTTTAGTCCACCTTCTAATGCCGAGAGCACCTGAATCGTTTTGGTGTCTCCGAGCATATTGGACATATCTAGCTTGGGCTTAGGCATGAGTCACCTCTAGGGACAATAGGTGGTCAACGACGGATTGGTACGGTTCAATTAGCTTTTCAGTTAGGTCGTCGCGTTCCTTGGTGCTGTGATTCTCTTGAATGTAACGATCGATAGGAACGCCCGCAAGCTGTGACTCGGTGAATTTGATCGATCGAGGAACGGAATGAAAGACGTTAACGCCCTCAACTTTTGTGAGTGAAACTAAAGCACCTTTACTGATGTTGGTGTTGTCGGACATTGTGGGAAGAA
The DNA here is from genome assembly GCF_001485215.1 of Leptolyngbya sp. NIES-2104. Taxonomy (NCBI): domain Bacteria; kingdom Bacillati; phylum Cyanobacteriota; class Cyanophyceae; order Leptolyngbyales; family Leptolyngbyaceae; genus Leptolyngbya; species Leptolyngbya sp. NIES-2104. The sequence goes on along the minus strand of NZ_BBWW01000003.1, from coordinate 77,583 downwards.
CGCCGAGAATTCTTAACTGGGGGTTCGATCGTGCCTGTACCGCTTGAATCGTGCTGAGAAGCTGTTTGTAACCCTTAGCTGAGAAATACTGGCATTGAACTGGGATAAGAACGAGATCAGCAGCGGTCAGAGCAGAGTAAGTTAAACGTCCGAGTGAGGGGGGACAATCGATCAAAATATAGTCGTATTGATTTAGCTTGCTTAATTGCTCTTTTAGGATGTAATGAGAGTCAGGAAGGGCAACTAGCTCGGATTCTTTCTGAGCGAGTCCAATATCGGTTGGAATCAGATCAATTCCCCAAGGAGTTGAGAGAATAATGGCGTTCGGGTCTTGCCGCAGATCCAATAGGTTGTAAGCTGTGAGTTGGTCATCTGAAATTTCGCGCACTCCTAATCCGTCTGTGAGATTTCCTTGTGGATCGAGGTCAATCACAAGACAAGACTTATTCTGACTGATGAGAGAAGCATTTGCGATCGTCGATGAGGTTTTCGCAACGCCTCCTTTTTGATTCGCGATCGCGATAATTTTGGTCATCGGCTACAGGCTCCTAATTCTAGACTGCTCAGGGTTTTGAGAGGATTGATGGAAGATTTTAGAGTGAGAAATTTGAGGTACTGACAACGTTGTCAGTAGAAAATTATGGCGCTAATTTTGCGAATAATGACAACGTTATCAGTAGAAGATTTTTGGTGGAAGTTAACGTTTCTCGTGCTGGTGAAATCATAAAAGATTTTGGCATAAATACGAGAATTTGCTTCAAGATTTGTGGATTGATTGCGCCATGAGTCCCAAGCCAGGGATTGTTGCTCTAAAACGATTGAAATAAGGTAGAGTCTTTGATTGAAGATTTTAGAGGGCGTTCTCTGAATCTCGAACTCTTGTTGAATGGGCTAAAACTCAATGGCAGTTAAGAAGACTGAACTTTACCGCTCACTGTGGTCTAGCTGCGATGAACTGCGTGGCGGGATGGATGCGTCTCAGTATAAAGATTACGTTCTGACGCTGTTGTTCATGAAGTATGTCTCGGATAAGTATGCAGGCGATCCGCATGGAATGATCGTCGTGCCAGAGGGCGGATCATTCAAGAATATGGTGGCGCTGAAGGGTGACAAGGAAATTGGTGACAAGATTAACAAGATTATTGGGGAACTGGCAGAAGATAACGGGCTGAAGGGCGTGATTGATGTTGCAGACTTCAATGATGAGGACAAGCTGGGCAAAGGGAAAGAAATGGTCGATCGACTCTCGAATCTGGTCGCCATTTTTGATGGCATGGATTTGAGCGCAAATCGGGCGGAAGGCGATGATTTGTTGGGCGATGCGTATGAGTATTTGATGCGGCACTTTGCGACGGAATCGGGCAAGAGTAAGGGGCAATTCTACACGCCCGCAGAGGTTTCGCGAATTCTGGCGAAGGTGGTCGGGATAACGGAAGAGACGCGGCAGGATCAGACCGTTTATGACCCGACTTGTGGATCTGGATCGCTGTTGCTGAAGGTGGCAGATGAGGCTCCGCGTGGGTTGACCATTTATGGACAAGAAATGGATAACTCGACTTGGGCGCTGGCGCGGATGAATATGTTTATGCACGGCTATCCGAGTCATGAGATTTGGCGGGACAATACGCTGGCGGCTCCGTATTGGAAAAATGCAGATGGAGGCTTGAAAACATTCGATTTTGCGGTGGCGAATCCGCCTTTTTCTTATAAGTCTTGGAGCAATGGCGTGAATCTGAGCGCTGATGAGTTTCAGCGGTTTGAATATGGTGTTCCGCCGGATAAGAATGGCGATTATGCTTTTTTACTGCACATTCTTAAATCGCTCAAGAGTACAGGAAAGGCAGCGGTGATTTTGCCGCATGGAGTTCTATTTCGTGGGAATGCAGAAGCCAGAATTCGACGGAACTTGGTGCAGCAAGGATACATTAAGGGGATTATTGGACTGCCTGCGAATTTGTTTTATGGAACCGGGATTCCGGCGTGCATCATTGTGATTGACAAGGCAGGAGCAAGCGATCGCACTTCTCTCTTTATGATTGATGCGAGTAAAGGCTTCATGAAAGACGGCAATAAGAATCGATTGCGGAGCCAGGATATTCACAAGATTGTGGATGTGTTTACTCGACAGATTGAGATTCCGCGCTACAGTCGATCGATTAGTCTCGAAGAGATTGCCAGCGAGAAGAATGACTATAATCTCAACATTCCGCGCTATATCGATTCGAGTGAGCCAGAGGATTTGCATGATCTCGATGCTCATCTCAATGGTGGAATTCCGAATGTCGATATCGATGCGCTACAAGCTTACTGGCGAGTGTTTCCAAATCTGCGGGAAACGTTGTTTTCGCCCAGTGGACGAGAAGGATATAGCCAAAGTTTGGTCGAAGCGAGTCAGGTGAAAGCGACGATTCTGAATCATTCGGAATTTAGCGAGTTTGCCGATCGCACTCTCGCAATTTACACAGACTGGCGCAACGATCACGACGATCGCTTAAAAGGAATTGCGATCGCAGATAAGCCCAAAGAACTGATTTATCATCTTTCTGAAGATTTGCTCGATCGATTTGTCGCGGCGGATTTGCTGAGTCGCTACGACATCTATCAGATTTTGATGGATTACTGGGCGGAGACGATGCAGGATGATGTTTATGTGTTGGTGCAGGATGGCTGGAGTGCGGGTAAAGTGTTGCGGCAATTGGTAGTGAAGAAAGGCGAGAAGCTGAAAGAGACACCGGACTTGATCATTGAGAAGAATAAGTACAAAGCGGATTTGATTCCGCCGAGCTTGATTGTGAAGCGGTATTTTGAGCCACAGCAGCAGGAACTCGATCGACTGCAGGCAGAGTTGGACGCGATCGCGCAGGAGTTGGAAACGCTGGTCGAAGAACAGAGCGGGGAAGAGGGGCTATTGAGTGAGGCTCAAACCGATGCGGGAAAGGTAACGAAAGCGAGTGTGATGGCGCGATTAAAGGAAATTAAAGGGGATGTTAGTGCAGAAGAGGAGCAGGCAGTATTAAAGCAATGTTTGGGATTCATCGATCGAGAAACTGAGGCAAAGAAAGCGGTAAAAGATGCCCAAAGCGAGTTAGATCAATTGGTGTTTGCTCAGTATCCGAGATTAAGCGGGGACGAGATCAAAGCGCTGGTAGTTGAGGATAAATGGCAGGCGACTTTAAAGGGAGCGATCGCGTCTGAAATCGAGCGGGTGACGCAACAGTTAGCAAATCGGGTGAAGACGCTAGAAGAAAGGTATGCGGAGCCGTTGCCGCAGATTGTGGAAACGGTGGAAGCGTTATCGAGTAAGGTAGATGAGCATTTGAGGCGGATGGGGTTGACTTGGTAGAACCCATTGCAGAGAGAATCATGCGATTAAATCGGAGAAAAAATGAGTTCAATCACTCCATCTTCTGATCCAGCTTATCAAGACTTTTTGCGAGAGATTAAAGCCCAAGTCGTTCAAAGTCGAATCAGTGCGGCTCGATCGATTAATCGATCACTGATTGGGTTGTACTGGGCGTTGGGGAAGCTGATGGTCGATCGACAAGAGGCGTTGGGATGGGGTAATGCGATCGTAGAGCGGCTATCGGCTGATCTAAAGACCGAGTTTCCGGAGATGACTGGGTTTTCACCTCGAAATCTCTGGGATATTAAGCGGTTTTATGAAACCTATGCGGATGCGCCTGAATTTCTGCGACAGCTTGTCGCAGAAATTCCTTGGAGTCATAACATCCTGATTATGCAGAAGGTCAAGGGTGAAGTAGCGCGTCGTTATTATCTAGAAGCAACGGCTCGGCTTGGCTGGACAAGGAACGTGCTGCTGAACCAGATTAAGGCTGGAGCGTATGAGGTAAGCCTGCAAGATAAGAGCCATAATTTTTCGACAACGCTACCCCAACATTTCGCAGAACAAGCTGAGGAAATGCTCAAAAGTCAATACAGTCTAGAGTTTTTAGAAGTGACTCAGCCGATGTATGAGCGGGCGCTGGAACGGGGGTTAGTCACTCGGTTGAAGGATTTTCTGGTTGAGTTGGGCTATGGATTTTGCTTTGTAGGTAGTCGGTATCGATTGACGCTGGGAGAAAACGAGTATTTTTTGGATTTGTTGTTTTATCACCGCTTTTTGAAGTGTTTGGTAGCGATCGAGCTAAAAACGGGGCGTTTTCGTCCTGAGTATGCGGGCAAAATGGATTTTTATTTAGAAGTGTTGAACGATCGAGAACGTGCGCCGGACGATAATCCTTCGATCGGGATCATTCTGTGTGCTGAGCGCGATCGCTTAGAAGTGGAGTTTAGTCTGAAGTCGAAAGCGAACCCGATCGGTGTGGCGACCTATCAGCTTTATCCAGAGGTACCGGAGGAGTATCGAGGGCTATTGCCAACTGACGACGATTGGCAGCGGTTGTTAGATTCGGCGTTATCGGAGGGGGAAGAGAATGAGTAGCGATCGTGCAAGAACAGGATACAAAGAAACGGCGATCGGTCTAATTCCCGAAGATTGGGAAGTAAAGAGCATTGGTGATATTGGATTTGTAAGTTCAGGAGGAACGCCTAGCCGTACTAATCCTCTTTATTGGAATGGTGATATTCCTTGGATAACAACAACTCAAATCGATTTCAATACTATTCACAGCGCAGAGCAATTCATTACTCAAGACGGACTGAATAACTCAGCAGCGAAGATCTTTCCTTCAGGTACTTTGCTAATGGCAATGTACGGTCAAGGTAAAACTAGGGGGAAAATAGCAAGACTTGGTGTTGAAGCGTCAACGAATCAAGCTTGTGCAGCCATAGCACTAAATCAAAATGTACATCACGGTTACATATTTCATTATCTAGTAAGTCAGTACGACACAATTAGACTTTTAAGCAATACAGGAAATCAAGAAAATCTGAATGGGCTGATTATCAAATCCATACGGGTTCCGTTTCCGCCACTCTCCGAACAACGATCGATAGCCGAAGCCCTTTCTGATGTCGATGCCCTGATTGCTTCGATCGCTTCTCTCATCACCAAAAAGCGCCACCTCAAAACCGCCACAATGCAGCAGCTTTTGACAGGCAGAAAGCGATCGCTGGAATTTAGTGATGAATGGCAAACATTGAGGCTTAGCGATTTATTTGAAATAACCGCTGGTAGAGATTTGGTAAAAGGTAATTATTCTGAAATTGATGACGATATTCATCCATATCCCATCTACGCTAATTCTGTATTCAATGGTGGCATCTACGGATATAGCAAAGTTAAAGAGTACGAAGGCGATTGCATCACTGTAACAGCGCGGGGCACTCTTGGAGTTTCATATTACAGAGCTACACCTTTTGTAGCGATTGGTAGATTGATCGTTCTAAAGCCCATAAGTAAGGTGGATAGCTTTTTTCTGTCTGAACTAATCAATCATCAAATCAAGTTTGCTAATGAAAGTACAGGCGTTCCGCAGCTAACTGCTCCTCAGATTTCCAAATGTGAGCTAAGTGTACCTAGACTAGAAGAACAACACGCGATCGCAAAAATCCTCTCCGACATGGATACCGAAATCGCCGCGATCGAAACCCGCCTCGCCAAAACCCAAGCCATCAAACAGGGCATGATGCAACAACTCCTTACTGGAAGAATTCGCTTTAAAATTGAAGCATAATCGTATCAAACCAAACCATGATCGACTCAGAAACCCTCGAAAAGCTGCAAAAATCCTCAGTTCAGGATCGAATCGCCATCATTGAGATGATTTTGCACTCTCTTAAGCAAGACATACAATCTTCTCCAAAACAAAACGCATCAGAACAAAAATCTCTCAGAGGAAAAGTACTTCGATATGACGATCCATACGAACCTGTAGCCTCGGATGATTGGGAAGCAACATCATGATCATCCTCGATACACACATTTGGATCTGGTGGGTTGACGAGAATCCTAAACTTTCTTCACAAAATCTAGAAATCATTCAAGCAAACCAATCGAGTGGACTTGGAATCAGCATTATCTCCTGCTGGGAAATTGCCAAATTGGTTGAGAAAAACAAACTAAACTTAGATTGCTCTGTAGACGAATGGTTAGAACTCGCTTTAGCTTATCCTGGCATACAACTACTAGATCTCAGCCTTCCAATCGTTCTCCAATCCACTCGACTGACCGGATTTCATCCTGATCCAGCCGATCAGATCATCGTTGCAACAGCTAAAGTCTACGGTTCAACCCTATTGACTCAAGATCAGAGGATCTTGGACTACTCAGGTGTCGAAACATTCTCATAATCTCCAATGCCTAAAACACAGCAGGAAATTATTAATCAAGGTTATCAAGCCCTAATCAGCTCATTAGGAGTGGTGGATGCTATTCGATTTATTCAATATTTCACGCTTGGGCAGGGAGATTACACCGGCGATCGACATCAGTGGCTAGACCAAACACCGCTAGAAGAAATCTTGGAATCGATGCGGCAGCGCCAGGAAACAGATACAGACCAGTACGATGAAATCATTGAGTAGCATTCTGCTGAATTTTGGGCAGGGGAAGCGATCGCAAAAGAAAACCGTTGTTATAAATAAGACGTTAGCGATCGACGATCCCCCTTCTGAAATTCAAAAGGAAAAGAGCTTGTGAGTAACGTTGGACAAAAAGAGCGCGTCACCCAAAACCGTGTCATCAAGCTATTTCAGCAACTTAACTACACCTACCTCGGCAACTGGGAAACCCGCCCCAACAATCGCAACATCGAAGCCACACTCTTAACCGCATGGCTTCAAAAACAAGGCATCACCGACACCCTGATCACCAAAGCCCTCCGCGAACTCGACCAAGCCGCCACCCTCAAAGAAGGACAAAACCTCTACGATGCCAACAAAGCCGTTTATCGCCTCCTGCGCTACGGCATCAAAGTCAAAGAAGGCGCAGGACAACAAAATCAAACCATTTGGCTGATCGACTGGGAAGATCCAGAAAACAATGATTTCGCGATCGCCGAAGAAGTCACCGTCCAAGGCGAACACAAAAAACGCCCCGATCTCGTTCTCTACATCAACGGCATCGCCCTCGGTATCCTCGAACTCAAACGCTCCAGTGTCTCGATCGGTGAAGGCATCCGCCAAAATCTCGACAACCAGAAAAAGACCTTTATTCGTTCCTTCTTCACCACGATGCAACTCGTGATGGCAGGCAACGACACCCAAGGCTTACGCTACGGCACGATCGAAACCCCCGAAAAATACTATCTCACCTGGAAAGAAGAAAACCCCAACTACAACCCCCAAGCCGATCCCAAAGCTCAAAAATACCTTTCCGGTTCCACCTGCGAACAATCCGATAATCCGCTCGATTGTGCCCTCTCCCGCCTCTGCAACCGATCCCGCTTCCTCGAAATCATCCACGATTTCATCGTCTTCGACTCCGGCATCAAAAAAACCTGCCGCCACAATCAATACTTCGCCATCAAAGCCGCCCAGCAATTCATCCCACAGCAACAAGGCGGCATCATCTGGCATACCCAAGGCTCAGGAAAAAGCCTCACTATGGTCTGGTTAGCCAAATGGATTCGGGAACACCTCACCGATGCACGAGTTTTGATCATCACTGATCGCACCGAGCTAGACGAACAAATCGAAAAAGTTTTCCTCGGTGTAGACGAAGAAATCTACCGCACCCAAAGCGGCGACGATCTGATCACTAAACTCAATCAAACCACTCCCTGGCTCCTCTGCTCTCTGATTCACAAGTTCGGCATAGACAACACCGAAAAAGCGATCGCTGCCTTCATCCAAGACTTAGAGCGCAACATCCCTAAAAACTTCACCCCTAAAGGCAACCTCTTTGTCTTTGTCGATGAATGCCACCGCACCCAATCCGGCAAACTCCACACCGCCATGAAGACCCTCCTGCCGAAAGCCGTCTTCATCGGTTTCACCGGAACCCCGCTGCTCAGAGACGACAAACAAAGAAGTATTGAAACCTTCGATCGCTATCTCCACACCTACAAATTCGATGAAGCCGTCGCTGATGGGGTTGTCCTCGATCTGCGCTACGAAGCCCGCGACATCGATCAGCACCTCACCAGCCAGCAAAAAATCGATCAATGGTTTGAAGCCAAAACTCGCGGCTTATCTGAACTTGCCAAAACCCAACTCAAACAGAAGTGGGGCACGATGCAAAAAGTTCTCTCCAGCCAATCGCGCCTCGATCAAATCGTCAAAGATATCCTCTTCGACATGGACACCAAACCTCGCCTAATGGATGGGCGCGGTAATGCAATGCTCGTGTGTTCCAGCATCTATCAAGCCTGCAAAGTCTATGAGCTATTGAGCAAAACCGAACTCGCCGGAAAATGCGCGATCGTCACCAGCTACAAACCTGCTCGCTCTGACATCAAAGGCGAAGAAAGCGGCGAGGGATACACCGAAAAACTGAACCAATACGCCATCTACCGCCGGATGTTAGCCGACTACTTCAACGAATCCGAAGATCAAGCCATGAGTCGGGTCGAAGAATTCGAGAAACAAGTCAAAGATCGCTTTATTAAAGAACCCGGTCAAATGCGCCTGCTCATCGTCGTAGATAAACTGCTCACAGGCTTCGATGCGCCTTCTGCCACCTACCTCTACATCGACAAACAAATGCGCGATCACGGTTTATTTCAAGCCATTTGTCGTGTCAATCGCCTCGACGGAGACGACAAAGAATATGGGTACATCGTAGACTACAAAGACTTATTCAAACGGCTTGAAGGAGCGATCACCGACTACACCAGCGGTGCACTCGATGGCTATGACCCCGAAGATGTCGCCGGACTTCTCAGTGATCGACTCGAAAAATCCCGCGATCGACTCGAAGAAACCCTCGAAATTGTCAAAGCACTCTGCGAACCCGTTGCCCTTCCCCGCGACACCCAAAACTATCTGCATTATTTCTGCACTACAGACACCACCGACCAAGACACCCTTGCCCACAACGAACCGAAACGAGTTGCACTCTATCAAGCGATCGCCGCTCTCATCCGCGCCTACGCCCAAATCGCTAACGAACTAGAAGCCGCAGAAGCCGTCAAAATTAAAGCCGAAGTCACCCACTACACCAAAATGCGCGATGAGGTGAAATACGCCAGCGGCGACTACCTCGACATGAAACGCTACGAACCCGCCATGCGTCACTTACTCGATAGCTACATCCGCGCCGATGAAAGCACGATCGTCTCTAAATTTGAAGACCTGGGACTAGTCGAACTGATTGTTAAACAGGGCATCGGTGCATTAGATGCTTTGCCTGCCGGACTGAAAGAACCTACTGCAATGGCAGAAACGATCGAGAACAATATCCGCAGAACCATCATTGATGAAAACCCAGTCAATCCCAAGTACTACGATCAAATGTCGAATTTGCTCGATGCACTAATTTTAGAGCGCCGTAAACAAGCCATCAGCTACCAAGACTATCTCGAAAAAGTCAAACAACTCGCTCAGCAAGTCAATCAACCCGGCACCAAATGCCAAAACTATCCCGCTTCACTCGATACTCCAGCAAAACGATCGCTCTACGACAATCTCGGTCAAGATGAAGCGTTAGCCCTACAAATCGATACAGCCGTGCGTGTGACCAAAAAAGAAGGCTGGATCAATCATCGATTTAAGCAAAGAGAAGTTGCAAATGCGATCCGAACTGCGATCGCAGACCGTAATATTAATGTTACTGAAGTATTGGAACTGGTGAAGAACCAACGTGAGTATCAGTAACCCCGTCGCTACCAATCATTTCGTTGTCAGCGGTATTCCAGTCCAGGTCGTTCGCAAGGACATTCAAAACCTGCACTTATCGGTCTATCCACCCGATGGTCACGTCCGAGTCGCAGTCCCCTCACATATGACCGATGACAACATACGGCTTGCGGTCATTTCTCGTTTGAGCTGGATCAAAAAACAGCAGGCAAACTTCCAGGCACAACCGCGCCAGTCCACGCGAGAAATGGTCACAGGCGAAAGTCATTACCTATTCGGAAAACGCTATCGGCTAGAAGTAATCGAGCGCCGGGGTCGTCATGAAGTCGTGATCAAAAACAACAGCACTCTACAGCTATTTGTGAATCCTGGCACTTCAACAAAGAATCGATCGCTTGTCCTAAACGAATGGTACCGCGACCAACTAAGAAACCGAATTTCTGACCTGCTCAACCACTGGCAAACTGTGATCGGCAAGCAAGTATCAGACTGGGGTATCAAGCGGATGAAAACGAAATGGGGAAGCTGCAACATCAGTGAGTGTCGAATCTGGCTCAATTCAGAACTAGCAAAAAAGCCGATCGAATGCCTAGAATATGTTGTCGTGCATGAATTAGTGCATCTACTAGAGCGACATCATAACGATCGCTTCAAAACGCACATGAACAAGTACCTTCCCCAATGGCAGCGCTACCGCGACCTCTTAAATCAAGAACCACTTGGAGATGAGCATTGGGTTTAGAAGATCGTGACAAATGGCTTTCGGTTCACTGATTTAACTTAGCTGAAGTCGAAATTATACGATCGCTGGCAGCAAGCCGAAGAAGCGATTTACTACTCGCGCAGTATTTGAAACCCGAAAGAGTTTTGCAGATTTGACACCTGTTTGAGACTCGCCTGCTCAATCAAATGTGAGTTGGAAAAGTAGCATCGTATGGACTCAGGCAAGCTTCGGATTACGATGAGAACCTTGAATTTGATACACTTGCTCAGTCGTACTTGTGTTCAGAGTGGGAGCATTGTTCGGTGGCAAAGTCCTCTTCTTTAGTGCCAGAAGGCTATTCCCAACTGTTGAGCGATTTGAAAGACCGCATTCGGACAGCTCAAGTTCGTGCTGCTGTCTCGGTCAATCGTGAGCTAGTGCTCCTCTACTGGCAAATCGGACAGATGATCCTCGATCGTCAAGCCCAAGCCGGATGGGGCGCAAAAGTGATTGACCAACTCTCGAAAGATTTGCGACGAGAATTTCCAGAAGTTAAAGGCTTTTCGAGTCGCAATCTCAAGTATATGCGAACCTTTGCAGAAGCTTACCCAGAGTTGTCAATTGTGCAAGAGGTGCTTGCACAAATTACCTGGTATCACAATCTTGCACTGTTAGAAAAGCTGAAAATAACAGAAGACCGTCTTTGGTACGCGCAGCAAACCATCTCTAACGGCTGGAGTCGTAATGTTCTCGTAATTCAAATCGAAACTCGACTGCGCGATCGACAAGGTAAAGCGATTACGAACTTTGAGCAAACTTTACCCAAACCTCAATCGGATCTTGCAAATAGCTTGCTGAAGAGTCCCTATTCTTTTGACTTTCTTTCGCTGGGTCGAGAAGCACAGGAGCGGGATTTAGAAAACGCGCTAGTTGCTCACATTCGGGACTTTTTACTCGAACTGGGTGTGGGGTTCGCGTTTGTCGGCAGTCAGTATCATCTTCAAGTCGGCAACGAAGATTACTATATTGACCTTGTTTTTTATCATTTAAGACTGCGGTGCTTTGTAATCATCGACTTAAAGATGACCGAATTCACGCCGGAGATGAGCGGCAAGATGAACTTCTACTTAGCCGTAGTCGATGATCTATTGCGGCATCCTGATGATCAACCAACTGTTGGCTTAATTTTATGTAAGTCAAAGAACCAAACGATCGTGGAATACGCCCTCCGCAGCATCAAACGACCGATCGGCGTTTCTACACACGAGATCTGGGATAGCTTACCGGAGCAGTTCAAAAATAGCTTGCCTTCGATTGAGCAGCTTGAGTCAGAGATCGAAGCCGTACTTGAAGATGAACCTTAAGAATTATAAAAGTTTCCGCGTCATTGGAAACTTTTATAAAAACAACTGAAATTTATGAAAGTTTCTGCGTCGCTGGAAACTTTTATAAAACCGTTCAACTTGCGATCGCGGATTGCGTCAAAACTCTTGGAGTCTCAGAATTGAGCCAATTGCCAGTTTTTGGATCGAACAGTCCACAGTTAATCGCTTTAATTTCTTCGATCGTAAGGGCGCGTTGTTCGATCGGATGATTCAGTAATTCTAGAACCGCGATCGACTCAAACAACAGCGGATCGAGCACAGGCTGACCGCGTTCTAAAACACTCAACTGGGATTTACTCACAATGTAAGGCTCGATGCCAGAATCACTTCGATAAGAGACATTCTGAGCAATCTGCTCTTTGAGATCATCGAGCGTCCAACCGCGCATCGCACGAGCAGCCCTAACCATTCTGCCGAGCAATTGACGACCTGCTTTAATTCCCGTTGGTGCATTCAGAATGTACATCTTCGACGGCTCATCCTTTAACCTATCTACCAGTATACAAGCGACTTCTCATTGAGACATCAAGCCAGAAAAGCTATCTTAGATTCTGCATTTTTTCCAGAATTCTAGATATAATATAAAAAACTAGACCGGAGCTAAGTTCTAGTGTCTTTACCGTCCCAAGACGATCGCGCGCTCACCACAACGACTGCACAAATGGCTTTATCTGCGGCTCAATGCGATCGCTTAGAAGAAATCGCCAGCAACATTCAAAACCGCTTCGGACGACTTTTCTATGATATTTACGAAACTGGAAAAGAACTGCTCGAAGTCAAAGCTTTATTTGGTTGGGGGCAAAACAGCGAGTTTTTGGTCTGGGCACGCGAGAGAACCGGGTTAAGCACTTCTTTGTGTTACTGCATGATGTCGGTCGGACGCGCTTTTTTACCATTTGAGAATCAAGATGCACTCACGGTGTTAAACCAGGTTGAAACGAAAGTGTTGTATCGAATTTCAGCCGACATTACACCAAGATCGGCTCGGACTGAATTTGTCGATCGCGTTCTCAAAGGTGAAACACTCGATTTAGAGCGGGTCGAAGCCCTGATTCAGCGTCATCAAAAAACGGTAGATATCGAACAGAGTCAGCGATTCTTACACTATCGGGAAGCCGTGCAAAATTGGGGACTATTGCAACGGTGTGAAGACGACGAAGAAGGATTTAAGTTCTACTTAGTCGATCGAACAAATATTGCACGATTCTTCCGCAACTATCAGGATCTGATGAATCAGTATCGCGATTGGAAAGTGCAAACCTTTCGCGAACAATTCTCACAGCTACAAGCTTTACTCTCACCGCATTGGTCGATCGAGCATTGCCCCGTGCCGAAACAACCTTATCGCCTCAATGTAAGCTGTGAAATTGCTGGAAAGTCAACGAGCTTCGTTGCGCCGAATCCACTCACACTCGAACGCTGGTGGTACGAAAAAGGGCAAGCACTCACTCAACAATTCATTGAAACGACCTCAATCCAGCGCAATGCAGAAACGACGATCGCACCAGAAGATCTTGATGGCTCACTCCAGTTGAAAAAGCCAACTTGTCGAACTTGTGAATGGCACGATCCAACTCATGAAGGAAATCAGTTTGGCGTATGGTGTAGCTACTATCGAGAATCGTTCGGAGACGATCGCATCCAAGCCATGCCGCAACACTGCCGCAAATGGCGTATTGCTGCAATGCCCCGATTAGACCCTGTGCTGAAAGAAGCAGAATTCGTTCAACGCGAAATCGCACTAGCGCAACCAGTGAATACGATCGAGGTCAAAGCCACGTCGCTCGATCTTGAGTCAGTTGATGCTAAAGTAAATCACGCGATTCATCACCTCGACTTACAGACTGTTTTACAGTATCTAGAGCAACTGTCAGAGGCTGAGTTAAAAAAAGTTGAGAAAGTGATCCAGCGGCGTTTGAAAGCGAAAGTCTGATCGATTTCAAGTTCAAGAGGGAAGCAGCATGGCTCGTCAAAAAAAGAATGCAAAATTAACTGAGACTTCTGCCGTACCAAAACCTGCTCGAACTCAAAAGGCAAAACAGAAACCGAAGCCAATCAGTGCGGTCGAGCGACCGAAAACTAGCCCGGATCTCTTTTCTGAACACCACGCAACCCGGATGGCATCGGCTCTACCCATTTGGGAGGCAGGCAACATTCTGACTCAGCGTAAGCATCTTCCTTGGGATAACGACCCAGATGGCAAGCTGTACTATGCGCGAGACATTGGAGATGGGCAGGGTGCAATTCATTTCTGGGTGACAGAGAATCTAGAAGACGAACATCCCGCGACGCTTGCAGGAGCGGCAGCGCTGGCAGTGATTGACACCTTTGATATTCGTGCAGCTTGTATGCACTTGATCTACGCAGCACACGCAGCACAGTTAGAACGCCCTTGGGAGCAAGAGTTAATTATTGACGATCGACAAATCGAAGCTTACTTGGGACTGAAAAAACGGACTGATAAAAACCGCAGGGAAAAGCTCGCGCTCATCGAGGAATTAGTCAAACAGCCTTGTAAAATCACTACTTTCATTTCATTGCCCACTCAAGGACGAGTCAAAGGGTTCACGGTTGAAGAAGGGCGACTGTGGCACATTATGGGAACACGCTATCACTATCAGCAAGACCTCTTTGGCAATAAAGAACTCACGGGAATGACGTTTATTGTTAAACCGGGATTGTGGGCGAGATACTTTCTGAACGAGGAAGGAAAGCGCGATCGCACTGCGTATCATCAGCTTGGAAACCTGCCACAAACCTTGCTTGAAAGTGTCATGAGCCTTTGGCAGCATCGAGAAGGAGCAGCGCGATTGATTGTTTGGCTTTTGTTCAAAGCTCAGTTCAATCGTCAAGATCCGCTGAATGTTCAAACCCTGATGGAAGTAGCATATGGCAATCAGAAAATCCAGCAAGCAAAACAAGGCAGTGAGTTTCGCAAGAAATTAGCGAGTACTTGGGATGAAGATTTGCTGACGTTGCACGATCGTGGATGGTCGATTCAGTTTGATGCAGAAACCTATCCTTTAGAGCTTCAGCCGCCTGGATTTGGGCGCGATGAGATTCAACGTCCTCGTGGCTTCTTCGATCGACTACTCGCCGCAAAACTCTGGATCACACCTGCCGAAGATTGGCAAACTGAAGCGATTACAGCCACAACCGTTGAAGAGCATGAAGAGTCTGGGACTACGATCGTTGAAGATCAGAGATTGACCGGGCAACAGGTCAAGATGTTACGTCAGTCAAAAAAATGGAGTCAGCGCAAGCTCTCTCAACTAAGTGGCATGAGTCAGGGGCTGATTTCGCTGATCGAGAACGAAGAGCGATCGATTAGTTCTGAAAACGAACAGACTTTGCGGCAATTATTTGAGCAAGACTTGTAATTTTGCTTGTTATTCGATCGAGATGATTACAGATGATTACAGCGTTTGATTACAAGATTTGATTACAGGTGATTACAGCGTTGTAATCACGATCGGCGATCCATCAAAGTGATTACAACGCTTCAAAGCCGTTCTATCTCGTCATTCTGCTTGTTAATTTTAGGAATCTTCTTGAAATTAGATCGAGAATGCAACCTCATGTTAAAACGCTCAAACCTTTTAACGGTGAAACTCTTAGCCGATTACACACGAGTCTAGATCCCCCACCCCAAACAATTGATTACAGCTTGTTCTAGAACCTCATACCCAAACAACTGATTACAACTGCCCCTAGACCTGCACCCCCGAAAAACTTCTAGAGCGTCACCCCCAAACGCTCTAGACCCTACTCCCCAATTCTTCTAGATCCCCCTCCCCAATTGACTCTAGAGCCGCATTCGATCGCACTAGACCCCCTAACCCAAAAATTCTAGATCCCCCTACCCGATCGCTCTAGAACCTCTGCCCCAATCGATCGCTACACTACCGATTACATCGTGATAACTTCGCACAGTTGTAATCAAAGCGATTACAAAACAGTCAGATCCTAAGCCGGATCAGCGATCGAGCATCTGATATAAACGATCCCGATCGGATGTGAGTTGTTCTACAAGCATGAGTGATCGATTACAACAATCTCAAAGGGATGCAGGGAAGTTCTCTTCATCGTTTGTGCAGGAATGGAGCGACGAGTTTCTGGCACTTTTTCCGCATCGCTATGATTTCATTTGGGCAGATCACGCCCAACCCAAAGAGAAACCCAGTTGGAAAACAGAAAGCCGCTATCCCCTCAGCGATCGCGTCATTCAGCAATCGACTGGTTTGTACGGTGTGCGCTTTGGTAGTCAAACACAGTACTGTTTACTCGACATTGATATTCAAAGCTTCTATCATCCGGCTCATGATCCCTTTGCGATCTCCCGGATTGCCGCAACTCTAGAAGTGCTTGGATTGGTACAGTATCTCGCTTGTACTTCCAGTTATAGCGGCGGACTTCATTTGTACTTTCCTTTGTCGCAGGCTGTGAGTTCCTGGCAGTTGGCGATCGTCATTTCTACACTGTTGGAAAATGCTGGCTTCAAGATTCGGTCGGGACAACTCGAAGTCTTTCCAAATCCAAAACCTTATTCCGCAGATGGAACTCTGAGCTTGTTCAATGCTCATCGACTCCCTCTGCAAGTAGGTTCTTACCTACTCAATCGAGATCTTGAACCGATTTGGAGTACACAGCAACAATTTGCAGAACAGTGGAAGTTTGCTCAACAACAGAATGAATTAGATTCGCAACTCTTTAAGCGGATTCTGAAGCAAGCAAAACACCGTCTGCTTCACATTTCAGGAAAAGCAGATAAATTCATTGCGGATCTTAATGCTGAGATTGAATTGGGTTGGACGAGTTCGGGACAAACGAATCGCTTGCTAGGTCGAATTACGATGCGCGAATACATTTTTCATCATGTTTTAGCCGGAGGTGAGCCGCTCATAGGAACAGCACTTGTGAATCGCATTGTGGAAGTTGCACGATCGCTTCCAGGCTACACCGAGTTTTGTAATCATCAACATGAAATCGAACACAGAGCAGAAGAATGGGCACGGTGCGTTGAGAATAGCCATTACTTTCACTATGGAGAACAGAACGGCAAATTCAGGCAAAAGTCAGAGCTAATTGATCAAGCCGTTGAAAAAGCTCCCACTTGGAATCAGCAACAATCAGAAAACGCAAGAGATCGAATTAGAAGTGCGATCGCTGATTTGTTAGAAAAAGAATCATTACCTACAAATGCAACTGCTCGGTTTAAAGTTCTGCTGCACTACAAAATTGGAGGTGGATCACTCTATAAACATCGAGATCTCTGGCATCCTGAATATCTTTCAATTAGCTCGGAGTTGACCGATCCAGATTCTTTAGATTGTGAGAACTCTAGAAATATTTCTACTCAGCTAGAAGCAGGTAGCGCTCAAGAATTGCTTGTGGATTCTACAAGCTTATTACCTGGTCATGGCGGTAATTCCTTTCTACATCCTGCTTCTAGCGATTGTGTTGATGTTGATTCTGTTTCATTAGGCAGTAATTTTACGACTGAGCAACAAGCTGAAATGGATTGTGTCCATCTCGCAGCAATTGAGGATCTGTCAAAGACTTTTGAATTAGAGAACGCAACTGATTCAAATCCTCCGCCTGCGCCCCATCAAGTTATGAAAATGCAGCGATTTCTTGATTCAGGTGATCCCATCTTGCAGGCGGAGGCGTATGCCTGGTCTCACTATTATCCAGGTTGGTTAAGATTTCCGAGTGGCTAAAGATGTTTTAGGATAAACGAAGCTGTTGATGCTCTGTTTGTTATGTCTTCATCTAAAGGCTTTGGTCAACCAACTTCCTCGATTCGGGCAAGACAACGTGCCAATCAAACTGAACAATCTAATCAATGGCAAAATTTTCCCACTATTGAAGCAGCAGAGCGAATCGCGCTTTGGGAAGCAGGCTTACTTTACCTCCAGCTTCCAGATTCGCTTCAGCCTCGATCGTTAACCGCCGCTGAACGAGATTGGCTCGATCAAGTGGTAAAAGCTGAATATCTCACTTCCGAGAACAACGGACGAACTGCCCTCTTCTACACGGCTCCGCCCCCTGACTTTCGGCTGACCGATGCCGATTGGTATCTTCACCCTGATCACTATTGGAATGCTCGTCCGCTGCCCCTTTCAACCGCAATGCAACAGTTTCCCGTCGCCTGCTTTCAACTGAGTGCAACTGGACAAGCCCCAGGATTTTATCCTGATCCTACTTCCGGCTATTCGATGCAGCAAGAAACCGTGATGCGACAAATCTTTCGCGAAACGGTGCGATTAGGGTGGTCGTTGGCGGATTATAAGTGGTGGGTCATGAGATCCCTGCACAAAACGACTGCACAGGTTGCCGTAACTGAAGCAAATCAGCTTCTAGAGAGGCTGCAAAGTCTTTGAGAAAATTTGCTCAGCTTGAATTCTCGATCGAGCTGCGTTTTCTTTCAAAACTGCGACGACTTTATGCAGCTTCAAAGCGGTCTTTGATTCAAAATGAGATCGTTTTAGTCAACTTCGCTCAGGGTGTGAACCGTCATAAATAGCACGGTCTTCACCACCTCACGATCCTGAGTTCTTGCTTCATATTCCGTTACATTAGAGTCATCCACTGAAGTTCAGGGATTACTTATGAACGGTAATATTCGCATCGGCAAGCTATTCGGCATTCCCTTTTATGTGCATCCTTCCTGGTTTCTGGTACTGGGATTGATTACTTGGAGCTACGGCTCAGGGATTGCAGCTCAACTTCCAGAACTTGCTGTAGGACTGCCTTGGATACTTGGACTTGTGACGGCACTTTTGCTGTTTGCTTCAGTCCTTGCCCATGAGTTGGGGCATAGTCTGGTCGCAATGCGCCAAGGCATCCCAGTGAGATCAATTACGCTTTTCCTATTTGGTGGACTTGCCAGCTTAGAGAAAGAATCCAAGACACCCTCTGAAGCCTTTCAGGTTGCGATCGCAGGTCCTGTCGTCAGCTTGATTCTATTCGGATTTCTAAGCCTATTCGGGTGGGCAATCGGAACTGGAATTGGGGCAGAGATTTTAGGTGTGATTGCTTCGGTGAACCTGGCACTTGCTTTATTTAATTTGATTCCAGGTCTGCCGCTGGACGGTGGGAACGTTCTGAAAGCTTTGGTTTGGAAACTGACTGGAAATCCTTATCGTGCGACAGTAGTTGCGAGTCGATCTGGACAAGTTCTAAGTTGGATTGCGATCGCATCAGGTTTAATTCCACTGGTTCTGTTTGGCAGTTTTGCGAATATCTGGAATCTGCTTATTGGCGGTTTCTTGCTTCAGAATGCAACTCAATCGGCGCGATCTGCACGGGTGCAAGAGCAATTAGCTCAATTCACGGCTGAAGAGGCAGTGATGGCAAATCGCTCGGCTGTGGATGCAGAATTACCGCTAAGAGCATTTGCTGATCAGCAGATTTTGAATCGTGACCCAAATCAGAAGTTTCTAGTGACGGATGCAGAAGGGCAATTAGTAGGAGAAATCTCGATCGATTCACTCAGAAGTGTTCCAGTTGAGGACTGGTCGAATCAGCGGGTGCGAGACGTAATGAGTGAGATCGCAGTCGAGAGAACAGTTCCAGCTCAAGCATCTTTGCTCGATGTGGTGAAACTGCTAGATGAAAAACATCTTTCAGCCTTAACGGTCATTCGTGAGAACGGCAGCTTAGTGGGACAATTGGAAAAGCCTTCAATCCTCGCGTTTCTTCAGCGTCAGGCTCAGCCGAGTGCTGCTTAGATGACTTCCATTTTGCAATTTTCAGATTCAAGGAGAACAGTCAAGCGATCAGCAGTTTATTCTGCTAGTCGCTTCTTGCACTTTGTGATTGATCTAGGTTCAACAATCTGTGAATATCGACATTGCGAATTCTCATAGCGCAGTGTCTCAGTCATTTCACAGTCTGCTATTCCCAGTACTACAATCAAAACACGCTGAATCTGTGACAGAACAACTAGGACAAACTCCAACTGACCTCCAGCCTACGTCTACTCGTGCATCACAGACCTCGCGTAAAACAGGTGCGAAGAAAGCAAAACTCAAAGAACCAGCGGCGGAACCCACCGCAGTGAAAGCGTTTGATGCAAAGCAACTGACGCGTAAATTTAAGGGGATGAATTCGAGTGAGGCGATGCTTCAAGCCATGCAGGAAGACCCAGGGCAGATTTATACAGGCGATGATTTGATCAATGCGTTGTATGACGAATTTGATGCGACGGAGATACCGAGAGCCAGAAAAACACTGGATGCAACCCTGATGCACGCGACTCGTGCCGGAACGGTGAAACGAGTTGGAGACAAAACCCTCGCGCTTTCAGCTTGCTCCATCTTCGGCAGTGTCGGGGTGATGGATACCTGCAATTTCTGGAGTGCTTGATCCAATCACGATTAGAATCAACCAGATTCCTGACGCGAGCAGGTTCCCTGTGCCAAAGGCAGCGAGATCGAGAATGGCTGGCGTAGTTTCACGATTGATGTCACCCGATGCTTTTCTGGCTCGCTGGACACTCTCCTCTCTCGAAGTTAGCCAGATTTGCTGCTCGATCTCGACCGTCGAACATTGGTTTAGTAGTGGGCAGGGCGGAGATCGCCGGCTGTGTGCTACCAGAAACTGCTAGCGATTGCAGATTTTCTATTGACTCATGGTGAGGCTTTACATTGGCGCTAGCTGCAATCCTGATCGAATGTGTTGCTGTCATCAGTGATGCGCTGTCCAACCCAGTTAATGAAGAACCTCGAAGACTGGCTCTAATGGAAGTTTACTAATGTAGGGCACGAAATCTTGCGTGTTAAGCAGCACAGTTTCTGGTTCAGTCTCCTGAAACTGTCCGTTGATTTGATGCAAATTCACCACCAGAAACGTTTCTGGGGAAAGCGCCTCAAATGAAGAGAAATTGCCGTAGTGAGCAAGCCAGGTCAGGGTATCGAGGTTCACGCTGACTCCCTGCTGTTTTAAGCCACTCCAGACGACATCTGCGATCGTGCCAAAGTCCGACGCAAGTTGAGTTTGACGATCATTACTGCAAAGTTCAGACAACACAATCGTGCTGGAGTTAGAAGGTGTGCCAGTAGTGAAGACCCGAACGAGACAATGCGCGGGCTGCTGACGAGATCGATGTGTCCAGTCAAGACTGTGGAGATGACTTGGTCATTCTCGATCGTCTTGGTAGTGAATGAACTACAGGGAGTCATGGTTGAAATGCTGAAATGGGCGTAGCTCTGAAACGCCAAGACTCAAGCGATTGAGTAAGCATAGCCATCTCTGATTCAGTGAGAGCGTGATCATCTCTAGATTCTAAAATTGATTGGAGTTCGTCTGCCCACTCTGAATAGGTCGATCGCCCAATCACGCCCATTGAAGACTGAATGTACTGAACTAAGGGTTGAGACTGCAATTTGAACGGTTCGCGTCCCCAAAGCTGGACACATTGCAGTAAATACTCATAGTCCGCAAACACCTTGTATTCTGGATTCCAACGGGGTGCATTCTCTCGATAGTGCGTGAATCCGTTACTGTCAAACAGCGATCGCTGTTCAATTAAATCTGTCAGCGTACAGTCTGGGGGCGGAGATAAGAACGGTTGCCCTGCCCGAACGATCGTTCCATTTTCCTCTACATTTCGCTGTCGCTGCTGGACTGCCATGCTGTACCGCGTATCCGGGTGGTGTGAAAAGAACTGGTGTGTTTGCTCGATGAAGTGGGGCACGATCGTATTGTCGTCGTCCAGGTAAGCAATGAGAGAATTTGAAGCCGCTTCAATGCCGAGATTGCGGGCATGGCAGAGTCCAAACCCGGTTGCGGGATGATCGAATTCAAGGTAGACGATCGAGCAAGGAGCCTGAAGCTGTTTGATCAGCGATCGTGTCTGAGCATCACATCCGTCGTTGATCACAATCCACTCGAAGTTCATATCCGTTTGATTCAGGATACTGGGAAGTGCCTGTTGTTGAAGAATCTGAGCGCGCAGATGTGTCGCAGTGACGAGGCTAATTTGAACATCACTCATTTTTTTCCTCTACAAAGTGCGACAATCTCGATCGTGCCATATTCTGACTTGCGAATAGGCGAATCGTACTATGCAGGAGAATTGATTAGCTCCTCGGTGCAGAAATGGATTGAAGCGGATAAATTGGCGTTGCTCGACTGGCATCCGATGTTCACGAGTCGCTGTCCAAATTGCGAAGTCACGATCGCAGATCAAGCCGACTATGTGGCTCGTATCTGTGGAGCTTGGGACTTTGGCATCATTCCCACTCCAGAAACTTTTTTGCTATTTTCCACGTGGCGCGAAGTGTTTGATGGCTTTCCATTACTTCATTCTCCAGCGTATGCCGCCTTCAGAAGCGGGTTCGGTTGAACTCCAGTTTTGGGTGGCTCAGTTCTACAAGCCCATTATGAACGACACAATCCACGATCGTGCTGTGAGCCAAAGGCAGCACAAGTCTTGTGCCTGAAAGGGATGTCGTTGCTGACATTCCCGAATCAGATACGGGTATCACTTCGACCGCAACGCCCGACCCAGATTCATTCGATCGTAGACGCAATTCTGCAACAGTTGTGTGACATTCCAGAAGCGCAACATTTCGTCCTGGTTGGAGAGTTCGCTTTGCAATGCTATCTGAACGATCGGGAGAGGCACATGCTTCAGGTGGAATGGGCACAACCATCTCCAGAGTCTGAGCAGCGGCTTGCCGTAGAACGGTTGCGATCAATTGTGCAGCAAGTGAGTGAAGTAAATGGACTAATGCTGCACGATCGCCCCATATGCACCGGAATGATTTTAGAGTTGAAGCAGGAAGACAATCCGATGTTTTCTGTGCAAATGCGCGATCGCGCTGGTGAAATTGAGCCGTCGATTGTATCGTCCTGGTCGCCCCTTCAGCTTCAGAGCCTGCACAACGCGATTGGCTCCAAAATGACAGCGCTGGTGAATCATGGATCACCTTGCGACTTTTGCGATATTCGGGCTGTGGTAGCTACGAGCGTAAACAACGCTGTGGCACGATCGTGCAAAGTAGAGGATTGATCTCTGCAACCACCGTAAACTAGAAGCATTCAAAATACTTGGTCTGACACCGCTCGCTTCGGTCTGTTCTTTCACTGGAGGCACAGTAGCCAGCAGGGATGGAAATTATCGCGGTCACTTGTGGGCAGCGTGTTTGGCTTACCGTACTGCCAAGATGCGCCCATCGAACAGTATCACCAAAATACCCACACATTCAACCCAACCGACTACAAGCGAACTATCCTGCGTTTACCGAAGCCGATAAGCCATATCGCTTTGATCGCTTGCCGCAACTCACCCCTGAACAATAGCATTCCAGAATTTGTAAAGGTAGCGAGTTGCCCAAGAACACGATTATTGGACTTGTTCAAACAAATGGAATTTGATCGAATCTGGAGAAATCTTCGTTGCCTTCTCTATTCCTTCTTTTACACCTAGCCATTCATAGGAACAGGTGATCACGAGCAGTTTTTTCTGTATTTGAGCAATCTGAAGCGGTGTCGTTGAGTACAAAGACTGACCTTCATCTTCTCCATCCGAGATAAAGTTTTTCAGCACAATGTCAATTTCGTAATGCGATCGCAGAATCTCGCACAACTCTCGGCGACGGTTTAACGATCGCTCACCATATGGAGCAAGCAGGTCATCATTGCCCACTACGTGAGTCCGGCATACCGCAGAGATTTGGCAACGATGGCTGACCAAAACTGCACTCCTGCTCGATTCACGAATGCAGTGGCAAGTTGAGAGTCTCGAAGCGGAACAACAGCGAGAGCGAGAGCGGCTTTTGCAATGGGGCGAAGAGTCAAAGTCAAGGTATCCTGATCTCGAACTGCCTGCTTTTGATTCACCCGCACTCACTCAAGAAAGCGATCGACGAGTAGCGTGGCAGCACCAACAAGCTCTCAAGCTGCAAGCCGCTGTGCAGCATCTTTATGGAGAAGTAACGCCACCTAATCTTTGGAAGGGAGATAAACTCGCCGCTTGGGAAGGCACACCCGAAAATCTAGCGCGACTGCGAGAATTACAAACGGAATATCCATCTCGGCAGCGCGAGCAGCAGTGGATGCTGCGACCAATCGATGAAACGGTCGCCCTTGGAGAAATTAATGAGTTGATCATCGATTCAAGTCTCTTATCCCAACTGTTATGCCCGTACTGGGAGCGTTTAGGCGGATTAGAACTTTATCTGATTGCTTATCCTGTCCCGATCGAGCGGTTCATCTCGCCTGATATTCTGATTCTATCGCCGTCGCTGGAGCCACGAAGTCAACAGCAGTTTGAGGAGCGGATTATACAAGTCGTCGATCGCTTTATCAGTTCAAACTTAGAGTGTTGAGATTGAGACTGTATCAGGTTGAGTTTACGTTTTGACTAACCCTCCTCGATCGACGCAAACTTGGCGAACACCTCTGCTTCTGTCAGATTCAAAGTCTGGTTCGCAAAATCGTAATAGTTGGGCTTGCGATCAATAAAAATCTGTTCCGTAAACTCAAACTCAATCCCATCTTGAAACAGTCCTGCGGACAGGAAATATTCACCTGCTGGCAGCAACTTATAGAAAATGTGAGTTCCACATTCGCTGCAAAAAGCCCGCTCAGCCCATTCTGAAGATTGATAGACTTTCAATTGATCGCTGCCGTCGATTTGAACCTCTGAACCGCAAGAAATTCCCAAAGCCGGACTGCCTCCCCAGCGCCGACACATTCCGCAATGACAAGCATCAACGCTTTTTTTATCTGGCGTTTTCACTGTGATTGCACCACAAAGACATTGACCCTCCATCCTGACCTCCCAGATTCCAAGGTATAAATTCCTGTTATTGACTCTAACCAACTGAGATTCTACTGTTTTTTGACTAATTTTTCATAGTCTACTTGCTTCTGAAAATCAGGGATAAAGTAAGAGCAAGCAGTGAGCACTGCGCCAGAGGCATCGCGAAACTTGCAGAAGTGAAGGTGAAATTGTTGAAATAATTGCTCGAATCTCAGAATACCCGTTCAGCGATGGCACAATGGGGGACGTTGTATTTGCAGGAGACTCAGCATGGCTTTCAACCTACGGCAGCTAGACAATCTCATCGTAGGAGAGATTGAACCAATCCTTGATACATACACTAACAGCGCGATCGAGGAATTTGTTAACTCGCCTGAAGGAGAAGCACACCTCCAGGATTATTCTAACGGCGGCTATTGGATTAGCACCTTTATCGAATTGGGCTACAACTACGGTGAGACTACGTTACCCAGGCTGACCAAGGGATGTGCAGATGCTAATGGAATCCACACTCCCTCGCAAAGTTACGATCCTTGACCCTTCTGAAGCCGAAGATGCCATTCCTGAACTGGTGGCATTCTGGCGATTTCTTCAGCGACAGTACAATCTTCGTAGTGCCAATGCGATCGTCAAATATTTGGAATCGATCGCGACTCAATTTCCGGGCATGATGAGCGATCCTGCAAGAGGCGGAATTGCGAAAACCTTGATGATGATGGGACATCAAGCCGAATTTGATATGACGAATTCTCAAGGAATTGAAGCGTTTCAGCAGCAATACACTGCAAGCCTTGACCTCAATTCGCCTGATTCGAGTGCGAATCCACTCAGAAGCCTAATCGATGGAAGTTTGGCGTTTTCGTCTCTCGGTCAACCTACCCCGGATCGATCGAAGCCAAAAGGAATGGCATCACAGCGGAGGACCGTGAAGAAAAACACTCGTAAGAAAACTAGCAAAAAGAAGAAGTAGTAAAGCAACAGCAACCCTGAATTTTCTCTTTCCCTGCCTGCTCTGCTTCTTGAGCCGCAGGGGTTTTCTTCAGGTCGCCTTATTGCCGCATTTCGCGGCTCTGAAGCAAAAGGGGGTGGTTGAAGTCTTGCGAGGTCGGTGAGGAGGGTAGCCCGGAGCATCAGGAGGCGAATCGGGAGAAGTATCGGCGCGATCGATTTCCTTCAACCGATCGACATTTGAAAATGCTGATGAGATGTGATAGTTTTCCGTCGCTGTAAGTTAAAGAGAAATCAGGGATTAGGCGCGATCGTGGTGAAGTAGTGAATGTCGCAGCGCTGAGGAAAAGATGATGGCGAATCGGGAGCAGGTCGAGGTGTTGAGATAGGGGATAGAGGTTTGGAATCAGTGGCGAGAAGAACATCGTGATGTAGAGATTGACCTTAGTGGTGCTGACTTCAGCGATATCGACCTCATTGGCGCTGGCTTTACTAGAGCCAAACTTCAGGGTGCTGACTTCAATAGAACCAAACTCAGCTTTGCGAACCTCAGTGATGCCATTTTGATATGCACTAATTTTTTCTATGCCAACCTTAGAGATGCTAATTTCATACGTGCTGATCTCAGAGAATCCAATCTCATACGCGCTGACCTCAGTAGTGCTGATCTTAGGGAGGTTGATCTCAGGGAATCCAGTCTCATGAGTGCTGACCTTAGAGGTGCCGATCTCAGCCGTGCTGACCTTGCTTATGCCAATTTAAATGGTGCTGACCTTAGAGATGCCAATCTTTGGAGATGTAGACTGAGCCATGCCGACTTCAGCTTTGCCAATCTTAGCAATACCCTTTTAAGCGCCTCCGAACTGATAGAGAGCAACTTAACTTCTGCAAATTTGACAGGTGCTTGTATTCAAGATTGGAACATTAATAGGGTGCAGTTAGACAACATAATCTGTGAATATGTTTATTGGAAATATGAGTGGTCAAACCAAGAACGGAGATACCTTTTGAGCGATCGTCGTCCCAGCGATCCCAATTGCACCTTTGCCCCTGGTGAATTTACTACACTCATTCAGCAAGCTCTCGAAACCGTTGATCTGGTCTTTGTCGATGGAATTAACTGGCAAGTCTTCTTCCAATCTTTTCAAGAACTGAGATTGCAGTACAATGACCTCTCCATTCAGGCGATTGAGAAGAAAAGCGACGGAGCCTTCGTCATTCGATTAGAAGTGCCAGCAGAAGCGGATAAGGCAGCGATCGAGAGTCAGGCGAAAGAACTTTATGATATGAAGCTTCAATTTCTAGAAACTCAATATCGAGCCGAGCTAGACGCAAAAGACCGAGAAATCGAAATCTATAAGCGTCAGAGTACAGATATGATTGAAATCGTTAAACTTCAAGCTAGTAGATCAATTCATATAACTGCGATCGCAGGGAGCCAAGCAATGGGAGATCGAAATATTCACATGGGTAGTGGTAATTACAACGAGCGAATCGAGGGTAATTACATTCAGGGTAACTACACCAATATGAGCCAAGACCTCACTCAAGCCGCTCAGCAAATTCAAAATCTCCTTCAACAGCTTCAGAATCAGGGTGTCACAGTTGAAGCCGCTCAGCAACAAGTCGCGACAGACATGGCAAAACAAGCCAAAAGTAATCCTGCAATGATGGGAAAATTGGTGCTGTGGGGCAAAGCGATGGCAAACAAAGCTAGTGAGACAACGGTAAGCGAAGCAGCGAAGGTGGTTTTCACTTTGGCACTCAAGGCGGCTGGACTGTCTTAATTCTTGAGTGAACGCTTAGTCTCTACCTAAACATATCAGTTAGGGCAAAACGCATCAGTCATAAAGGCGTTCTGCAATAACTTTAAGAATAGGAAGACACACTTTGTATTTGTACCTGTGTGAGTAGGAAGAACTGGCTGCATACAGTTGAAAAGGGAGGTGTCCAACAGGAGCGTTAGTTGTAAAACTGGCATCGGTAATAAAAATCCAATGCCCGTCAACTTGCCAGCCCACACGTTGACCAAATCGATGGGGCTGCCCATAGTAAGAATACGAATTATTCCAGTATAGATAATTATCCCAATATTCATGTTTCTTATAAATTTCGCGTATGAGGCGTTTCTGCACGCTGAATCCAAAACGACCACTGCTATATTTTGTCCACAGTCTATCAATATGTTTCAAGTGTATCGACGGGAGCAGAATGATGTGATCCGCAGATAATCCTTTCAGATTAATGCCATCCTGATAGTTGCCTTGCCTAATCTCTTTCGCGTTCTTTTTTAAGTCAGTCGTGAATTCGCTACCAAACGCGGCTGACAACACTTTCACGATTACCTCAACCGTCTCACTATCAGCTTTTTCCCAGTCGCCTTCCTTCAAATAATTTTCTAGATTTTCGTATACTTCACTGTCAAATATCACTTCCTTGTTGACTACATTCCACCTCACTTCTTCTACTTTATTCATCAAAGCTGTAGCTACTTCAGCATCGGAGGCTTTCGAGCTTTTTCCAAGATTTGGTTTCCAACGACTCAGTTTCTTCTTAAACACTGGGTTACGCCGCGCAGAATTTTCTAAATCATCAACAATACCTTCGCGAAGCTCAGCGAATTTATCCTGTTCAGCACTTAATCTCGCTACAACGGCTGCTAAACTATCAACAAAATCAGGGAAATCTTGATTCACACTAATTAAGTTCCCTTGTACGGTAATATAATCACCTGCGATGTGCTCGTTGTAATTTCCATTCTCAATATTGATATTTCGTTGAGGACAATCGTCAGAAGTATTTGGTATTTCTTGCTGACTTGTGTATTCATTATCGTCATCTCTTAAGATTTCGCTGTCATCTTGTAACTTGCCTTGAATGTTCTTCTGCCATGCAAAATAGAGACAGGTAGAGATTAATAAGCATATTCCACACAGTAGGTTGTTATTAGTAAAAATACACACTGCTGCAAAAAATGCGAACAGCATACACAGGAATAGAAATTTATTTTCTCGCTTAGTTCTTATCCAGATTTGCCACAATTTTCTTAGGACTCTATTTACTACTGTCATTAAGTCAAAATCCTGCTAGATGTCAACGCCGATTTAAGGTGAAGTTTACACTATCGCAAGCGGTGAGAACACTGATAACATATCGAGATAGAAGATACCCATTCAGTTACGACAAAACTGATCGAAGTGGACCTGAATCGGGCGAAATTTGATTCTGATGTCCTTAAAATGTCTACCTTGGTAGAACTGACAGCGCAAGACGGCACAAAGAGCGATCGTGATTGTGGCAAACTCAAACAACTCAATCTACGAACAAACTAAACTCCCTGCTGGCTGCTGTGCCCCCAGTGAATGAACAGACCGAAGCGAGGGGTGTCAAACCATCTGTGTTGCATTCTTCTAGTTTACGGCGGTTACGGAGATCGAGCCTCTATTTTGCGCGATCGTGCCATTGCGATCGAGAATAGGGTCTCGACGCTTCAACGACTCTGCTTAATCAATGGCGCTGATGGGATTTCTGCCTACGTCGGTGGTAACTATAAGATGGCAAGACCATTTTCCTGGCAGATGTGCGCTAGGGGAACGCTATCGATAACACACAGGTGCAGCCCCACCCGGACGAGAATAAGCCGATCGCACCCCACATCTTCGATCTCGTTTATCAGTATCGTAGGGGCATTCAAAACTTCCAGACACAGGCTCTCGAATTGGGATCGGTCCTTCAGAAGCGGGAGAAGGTGATACCGCTGGCGATAATCGTTCTGTTGAATCTCTTCCAGAGATCGCCGCAAATTGACCATTCACCCAATCCGTAGCCCCAGATTGAAACCTCACCTGATACCAGGTTCGACCATCATCCCCCTGCTTCTGGTCGAGAATCTGAACCGCATCGCCCACAGCCTCGTAGTGTTGAGCAGTCGAGCGAGTAGTGGCATCTTCATGCACGTTGATCTGAGCCTTCGGATCTTGAGCCGTCAGCGTTCCTTGTCGATCTCTTAAGGATGGAACGGTCGGACTCGGTTTCTTGACGTTGGCGAATCGGTGAAGGTGTAACGGGTATTGGAAGGGGTGGGGAAGATTCAGAGGGAGCAGGAACGGTCGCGGTATTTTGAGATGGAGCAGAACAGGCAACCATTACAAACAGAACCGGGATCAACCAGATTGAAGGCTTCATCACTGGCATTTTGAAAAGGGCAGGAGACAGTTAACAGTAATATTTCTTACCCTTTATCTATCCGTAGAAACAGCCCGAATCATTCCGTTTATTCTGCGTCCTTCTTCGCCTCAATCACCTTCTGAATCTCTTCTAGCACATCCGAGAGAAAGTCATAGCCTGTTAGTTCTTCAAGACTGTCTACGGTCGTCAGATAGTCCTTGTAGCTCTTTTTCTGAATTCCCGGCACGTTCGGCATATTCACTGCAATCACGCGAGTCTCTTCAGTTACGCCACGATTTCCCAAGCCAGGACGATCAAGAACCACAACGACTTTCCAAAAAGTTGCCGGGACAGAAATCTTAGGTTTTCCGATCTCAGTGGCAAATCCCTTCGTACCCGTTCCACCTTCACCATTACCTCCCGAAATGATGTAAAGTTCCTTACCTTCCCGCGCTAAATCTTGCGATAAGTTTTCGAGTTCCAACCACGGACCACCATTATTATCCTGAGTCTGCGGCAGAATGTTGGTCATCAAGAAAGTCGAGCAATTATCGATTCTATTATTGGAACGATCACCCGATCGCGTTATGTGCCCTCGACTAAACCCACTGCCGGAGTAGTCATTCGGGCGCACTGCAACGAAATTATCGGGCAGATCGGGATCAGGACTGAAACTCGAACAGCGATCGACATCTCCCAACCACGATTCATTCAATTGCCGACTCACCCAATTCGCGATCCGCTTATCTATTGTTGTAGGAAAGTGCATATTGGCGTTTTAGCATCAAGTAATCGTCTTCATTCGTGGGATCATTCGTCGCAGGTGTGGGAGTGCCCAGAATCAGATGAATGCTGCCATTATTTCGAGCATCTGAGATGCCGCTATGAATTACGATGAGCGAGAAAATTAAAATGCTGAAGAACCAGTAATAGAGGTTTTTCTTGATTTTTGTTTTCTGGAACACATCGATGATCATCTCAAACCCTTTTCTTTACTGAGTTTCATCCAGCATTTTATGAGCGAACATATAAAACGACGCAAGAAAGTAATCAATCTTCTGAACTGGTTGCGACACTAGAGAAATTGACAGAAAACCTATTCTGGATGAGTGAGACGGATGCAACAATGCAGGTCGTCTGCTGAAAAGATTGCAGTGCGATCGAGACTCCTGAGCAGCTTCTAGAACAAACGCATCATGAGGCAGGTACGCCCGTTGAAGAAGTGGAGTTAGAGCAATTCTTTGAACCCGTGGTGACTGAGCAGGATTGGTTCGGAGATGAAGAGAAAGAAACGGCTGCAAAGTATCGATCGCTCTTGTCTGCACTTAAAGAGAACCTTTCTGATCT
The DNA here is from genome assembly GCF_001485215.1 of Leptolyngbya sp. NIES-2104. Lineage (NCBI taxonomy): Bacteria > Bacillati > Cyanobacteriota > Cyanophyceae > Leptolyngbyales > Leptolyngbyaceae > Leptolyngbya > Leptolyngbya sp. NIES-2104. Next base: position 46,559 of record NZ_BBWW01000003.1, on the reverse strand, counting down.
CAAGGTTTACCGAGTGGGAGAAATACAGATTGATGTTTACGTTGTAGGAAAGGATGAGGCGAGAAACATTGTAGGGATTGCGACTCAGATTGTGGAGACTTAGAGCAAACGGGTGATCGCTTTCCCACTAACCAATCTGACTTTACAGAAGCGACTTAGAACAGGGCGATTTGCTTAGAAAGGCTATTCAAAAATTTACTCGCTCTCTTGATTCACGATCAATTGGGGTTGCTTTGCCTGATCCACATCATCTTCTAGCCGTCTTTCGTTGTCATTTCTGAGTTGTTCAACAGCTATTTCTGAGGCGGATCTTAACTCTAAGGAATTCACCTCAGAAGTGTTCATAGAGGGAATATAGGTACAGTTTCTAATATGATTCATATAAATCTTGTTAAGATCCATAATATCCCCCCATAATTGCTTCTTAAGTTCATCCGGCGCACTGTCGGGAAGGTCTTTAAGCTGCGCTACTTTTCCGTCCAAACACATTTTGATTTGGTCTAAAGCCACCTTCGTTCTCTCTATTTTTCTTTCTCTTTGAACATACTCAGGACCTCGCCAAGCTAAAACTGCAAGTGCCGCACCAACAAGCGCGCCTACTGGACCACTAACCACTGCTAGGCTACTTACAGCTATACCAATTAAACTACCAATTGCTCCACCAATTAACGCAACTAAGTAGGAAGAACTTCGTTTTGATAGCTGGTCAGTAGCTGAATCTACTAATAAGTTAAGTTCGTTAGCCTGCTTGATAAACTCCCTAATTTCGCTCGATAAACTCTGAGCTTCAATTTCTGAAGATTTGCCGTCATTAGATTCAACCATATCTTGCAACGTGCATCTCTAATGCAACCCTATATTTCTTATGCTTTGTTCTCTAGATTGACAACTCTATTAAGCAAAGAGCTACCCCAGGAATGGAAATCTGACAATTGCTTAATCTTAGCTAGTAGAGACTTGACATTCATGAGTTTCGAGCAAACCCATATGAGAATGCCAGTAGCAATAAGAGCAGAGAGAGCGTCAGAGTATTTAGGAAGATTTGAGTAAAATCCTAGGTTAATATAAGAAGCTAGAACAATATACAAGAAACTAATGAAGAGCAGTATTCCTAAAACAATCTGACCTAGCAAAATTAGAAGCTTTACTCTGAAGAGTTTTCTCCTCTTTTTAATAAGAGCGAATTGCTCTTCTAACTCCGTCTTTTGCTCTTTTATCATCTGAAAGCTGACATCTTCTTCGCCTTGTTGACTCGACTCATAAGCCATTAATTTCTTGGCTTCCGTAGCTCTCCTTATACCCACTCGATAAACAGCTAATAGATAAGTGAAGTGGAACAAAAAAACTGGACAGGTGAATAAGCTACACCCCTCAACCTCATGGTAGGAGTAGATATGAGCCAAAACAAACGTAAACAACACAGCGCCCAGTTTAAAGCCAAAGTCGCCCTCGAAGCGATTAAAGGAGAAAAGACAATCGCGGAAATCGCGAGTCATTACAGCGTTCACCCCACGATGATCCACAACTGGAAACGGCAGCTTTTGGACGGTGCGAGTGAGTTGTTTGAACGCGGTGCGAAATCGAGTGCAGTGGAGCCAGAAACGAGCGCCCAAGTTGACGAGTTATATCGACAAATTGGCAAGTTGCAAGTGGAGCGAGATTTTTTAGCCAACAGGTCGGCACGATTGGGCTTGCCGACCGAAAAGCCTTGGTAGATTCAGAGCATCCAGAGTTGAGCATTGTGCGTCAGTGTGAATTGTTGGGCATTGCGCGATCGAGTTTCTACTACCAAGCTTTGCCGCCGTCGGAAGAAGAACTGGCAATCATGCGGTTGCTCGACGAACAATACTTGGAAACGCCGTTTTACGGCAGTCGGAAAATGACGGTGTTTCTGCAATCGCGAGGGTACAACGTGAATCGAAAACGGGTGCAACGGTTGATGCGGGAGATGGGGTTGTATGCGATCTATCCGAAACCCAATACCAGCAAAGCCGATCCAGAGCATCGGATTTATCCCTATCTGCTGCGAGGATTAGCCATTACGAATGCGAATCAGGTCTGGTGTACCGACATTACCTATCTTCCAGGCGCGAAGGGACACTTTTACCTGGTAGCAGTGATGGACTGGTACAGCCGCAAAGTCTTGTCATGGCGCATCTCAAACACGTTAGAAGTGGCGTTTTGTGTGGAGGCATTGGATGAAGCATTAGCGGGTTATCCCAAGCCAGAGATCTTTAACAGTGATCAAGGCGCACAGTTCACGGCGACAGCGTTCATCGATTGTCTCCAAGCAGCTCAAATCAACATCAGCATGGATGGGCGAGGCAGATGTCATGACAACATTTTCATTGAGCGATTATGGCGGAGTTTGAAGTATGAGTTGATTTATCTCAAGTCATTCGAGAATGGACAGCATTTGAATCAAGAAGTGAAACACTGGTTTCAATGGTACAATCAAGTCAGACCACATCAAGGATTAGAATACAAGACACCGAATCAAGTGTATTGTAGTAGTCTAAAGAATGTGAACATGAAAGAAGCAAAAGCGTGAATTGAATCTAGATCAGTAAAGTTAGTAGAATTGAGATCTAGAACTGTAGCTTATTCACTATCTATTTCTTGTCCAACCCTACGGGTCCATCTCACATATCCCGTATACAAAGACAGCACTCCTACTGACTCTCCTTGAACGGTTAGCGGAAAGCAAATGTAAGATTTCATATCTTGCTCCTCAATCCAAGCCCTGCTTTTGAACCTATCAATTTCATTTTTTATTTGCTCTATTTTGATTGGTCTACCCGATTGAAATGCCTCACCAACGAGTCCTTCTGTAATCCTTCTTGGCGCGCTACCTTTCGACCGCATATCAACATCTTCAGTATGCGACTCCTCAACAAAAAACAGCGTATCACTACCTTCTAATAAACGTAAAATACAAACTTTATAGGGCATTAAATCACCAACAAGTTGATCAATAACAGACTTGTACGCCTCTTTAGAAGACCTTCTAAAATCTTGTGGATCTGCAAGCATCCGACTAATATTTGTGTACACTTTACTTTTGTCTTCTTCTCGTAATCTACTGATTGCAGCAGAGACATGCGAACCTACTATTGTTAGCCAACAGATCTCTTTATCAGTAAAGCTCAACTGACGATTGGGTATATGCGTGTTTATTTCCACCTTATTAAGAACTTCAAGCGTACCAAAAGTTCTGTTATTTCCATTAAGAGGAACTGAGATTCCACACTTCAGAAAACCCAATTTCTCTTTATAAGCAGCGCCGTTAATAAAGTTGTCTGCTTCTTGATCTAGATTTTGGCAAATATTAGGCTCACCATAAGGGCTTGATGTGTTTTCACCAGGAGCAGCAGCTTTGCCAGAAAAACTTTCACCAGGTGAATAGCTTTCTCCTTCTAGCCAACTGTCCTCAATTGGTTTCCCTTCATGATCTATACCCTGTATCTTGAAACGTCTGATACGCCCGTCTTTAGCAAAGGTAAAAAGCGAAATAACTTGAGGGTGTATCTCCTCGTCAATCTTTTCAAATACAACTTTAACCACTTCATGGATGTTTTGGCATCGCAGAAGCTGATTGCCAAATGCTCTCAATTCAGTAATCTCTGACCATGAAATACCTGCTTCTATAGGGACTTCTGAAGGCGAATTATCAAACTTCATAATTCTATTTCTCCTACTTCATCAAGCAAGTTTACACAGATTTGAGAATTGAAGACATCCTCAGAAAGGCGCGATAATTATAGATGCAGCATTAGAAGCTTTCTAGCTACTCCATACACATTACGAACATATCATGCAGAACCAACTCAAATAATGAGGTTAATCAGCTTTAATATTCTAGCTACTTGCAGGAAGCTAAGTTAAACAGAAACATTTTCGCTTCAGACTAAAATATACAGTAACGTTAGCTCTCCATAGTATACATATGGTTAAGATTATTTTTATTTTTCAGTTTATATACGTATTAAAGGCTCTTCGCAAGAATTTTGTAAATTGTTGAAGTTTCTACCTAGCAGGCCTTCTAATAATCTTTTATCAAAAAATTAAAATCTGAATTGTGAAAGTATGTTAGCAATTCATGTTATTTTTAACATTATGCTTATCGAATTACCTTGGGTAGTCGCCCCAGGGTTTGTCGCCGGTGTAGTCCTGAAACTTCGCCCTCTAAATATTTAGCAGTACGCTCAAGCGACAAAAGCAATCGCATGTTGCTAGAAATGAGCTTTTTTGTATTTCAAGAGATTACTGCTTCATCTCAATATCTCTACCAACTGCCAATTAATTCGATCAAACCGAGCCGGATTTGCAGCCGTATATCTCACCGTATGCTGAATGTTCTTGTGTCCCAAATATTTCTGAATGTCTCGCGTGGGTAATCCCTGTTCAGCCAGGTAGTACCCGCAGCTATGTCTCAGCATATGAGGATGAATAGGTAAGGGCAGATCGGCTAACTCTCCAGTGCATTTCATAATTTTCGCGATCGCACCCGTCGCCAATTTCTTATCTCGCTCCCCGACAAACAGATGGTAGTTACCGGGATAGCGTTCTTTCAGTTGCTCTAGTGCTTTAATCTCGCTGGTCTGAAGTCGATGTATGCCGCTCTGGCTCCCTTTGAGTCGAGTGATCGAAATATTTCGATCATTTAACATGACTGCATCCCATTTCAATCGTGAAGCTTCTCCGGTTCTCAATCCGTGACGAAACATCAGGAGGAGTGTGCGATCACGCAGTCGATGACGACTCCGTTCCCCAGCAACTTCGATCAAACGAAGTGTCTCGTTCGGAATGAGATATTCTCGACTGCGGTAGACTTCGTTTTTTGTCGAACTGGCAATGATCGAGTATACATCTGTACTACTTTCAAACCTGTCCAAATAATAGTTGAATTACGGACAGTTTTAGAGCCTGAAACCTAATGATTGCGTTGAACCTTAAAATCGACTAAATTTTTTAGAGCTTTACTGAAAACACCTACGCCTTGTTGAGACTGACCCCCTTAGTGATGAAGAAAACTCCTGAAAACCTTGAAAACTAGGGATTTTCATCAAAATCGCGGATCAGTTAATTCATATTTTATTTAGACAGAGCATGAACAAATCAACGTGTTTTTAGGGTCTTAGAGCAGTTCATACGATCGCTTTGCAATCCCATATGAGACTCAAAAAAGTTTTCGGTATGAGCGTCGCAGTTTAATCATCACAGCCAATCAGCCGTTCAGCCAATGGGATGCAATCTTCACCGACTCGATGATGACGGTCGCGGCAGTAGACCGATTAGTGCATCATGCGCTGATTGTTGAGATTTAACCTCAAAGCTATCGCGCCTCATCGGCGCTCTCGAAAGCTGCTCACCTTCAGCCTGCTGAAACTTCCGAATCAGCTTGCTGATTCGATCTTAGTTGTCGCATTGAAGAGAGATACCTCTCTTCAACGCTTTTTTCAGTGTCCTGCAAAGTCGTTTAATTTATCTTCCCAGCATTCCGAGTTTTGTCACTTCAGCATTCTTCTATCTGCCGTGTAGCTGTCGTCAGTCTGAAAATGCTCTTGACATTTCACAGCATGGCGAATCGCTTTAGCTAGAGCGTGATCAATCTCGTTCCAAGACTGTCCATTAGATGTTTGAGCAGGGATGGAAGCAATAGCAACAAGCGAATCGGAACGAGGTGTGAGTTCGTTAGCAAATGCGCTGAGAATACGAATTACTTCTGCCCATAGGCAAAGCATTGTGAGAACGAGTGCGATCGCCCGCTTAAAGAATGGCAGGAATTTCATGATTTCGGGATGGGCGTAGAGGAGTCGAGATCGCGGACGACATGAATTGAGCGCAGGATCATTTGATCGATGTGGTCAAGCACAGTCAAGATGCCATTGTCAGGATTTTCTAACACCGACTCTTTGATCTGTTGCAGGTAGTCGATCAAGCTTTGACGCAAGATCGGTTTCTCGATGCTGGCAGTCCGATTGGTATCCCAAATGTCCTAGAAGAGGATGCCTGCTCCAACAGTGACATCTAAAAGCGTGCCGCCGATTTTAGATGCGACCACCGTCCCTGTTTTGGTAGCGATTTCTGCTCCAGCTTTGCCCGCTAGTTTTACCGCAACCGCACTACCGACTTTGGGAATGAGAGGAGCGATCGCAGGCTTGAGGGCAAGGTATCCACCACCGACGGTGAGTTTCTGTAGGGTTAACTCTGCCATTTCACCTTGAATGCCAGGAACATTGATCACTGTTTCTTTGAGATAACGTTCCCAGGATGCAGTTGGGATGTGGTTTTCGATTGGGATCTGGTTGAATTCCTGCTGGATACTCCTGAGATAGGTTTTTGCTGTTTTGGTTGCGATCGATTCTAGGCGAAGCTGGGAAATTTCGGGGACAAGGGCACGCTTGGCAAATTCGATTTGGAATTCTTCAGTGAGGGCTTCGGCAACTTGCTCTTGAGCGGTGGGACTTTCGGGATCAAGCCAGTGCTGAATGTTAGCCGCAATGCCGATAAAAAAGCTTTGTGTTCGATGTGCAGACTTGTGAGGGCATAGTCGCTCCTGAGCAATTCATCCAAGATTTTAGTTCTGTGAACATTGCAAGAATTGTCTATCGTGGCAAGCTTACCGGCAAGTTTATCGAGGATGTTCGTGCAGGTAGATACAGTGTCGATGAAGGTGTTGTGTGTAAGGGAAGAAATGCGAGTGGCGTATGGATGGTTAAAGTCAAAACCAATGCTTACATGAATAGACTAAAACAAGCTTTCAAGGATGATTGGGAGAATTACTGGGAATGAAGCGCACCTGCCATTTTTCTACCGCATCAATTCTTGAGCAGCAATACGTTTGAACAGCCTCGCTTTCTCAGTGTGTAGTACGAACAGACTATACCTTTATCCCCCTTTTTGCGGTATGGCAAAACTTCGTAAGCTGGAACAACTACTTGCCCAACTCGACCCCGTGCGGCGTGATCCTCATGTGCCAGAATCAACGCGCTGCTTCGCAGATACCGCAAGGGTCGCGCTTCTTCGACAAGATGACGCGATCGCATTTCTGCTGGAACTGATTCGCGAGGGTGAGATTCCTAATGCGAAAGGCGCGATCAAAGCCCTCAGCATTTACTACCAAGACCCAGACCTGTGGCAAAGAGTGTGTGAAACGGTAAGCCAACGATCGGAGCCGAGTCTGCTGGCGCTGTTACGAACCTTTTAATTTGGCTTGTCGTTTCTCAAAATACTTCGGAATTCTGGGTCTCTACCATCTCTGACAAACTGCCACCGCTTATCAAGATGACAAACAGAAAATAGCAACCAGTGAATTTGGTGAACGGGTTCTGACTCTTATATATTATCTGTATCTTTCTGCTACGGGTCACCCAGCGGGGTCATCTTATGCCCATTCAGTCAAACTTCAAGATTGTTAAAGTTAGGCGCGACTATAATTCCTGGGTTGCAGCAGAAACGATCGAAGATTACGCGCTGCGATTTGCGCCTAAATCGTTTCGGAAATGGTCAGAGTGGTTGGTTACGAATACGGCAACTGGGGGACTGTCGTTTTTGGCATTAGAAGCGATCGGGGGTTCGCTTGCGATTAACTATGGCTTTGCGAATTCTTTTTGGGCAATTGTCACGGTCGGAGCGATCATTTTTTTGACCGGACTCCCGATCGCCTACTATGCCGCCAAATACAACATTGATATGGATCTGCTGACACGAGGCGCAGGGTTTGGATATATCGGGTCAACGATTACCTCCTTAATTTATGCTTCGTTTACGTTTATCTTTTTTGCGCTCGAAGCGGTGATCATGGCGCAGGCGTTAGAGCTATATTTTCACTTGCCGTTAGCGATCGGGTATGTGGTTTGTTCTTTGGCGATTATTCCGCTCGTCTTTTTTGGCGTGACATTGATTAATCAATTACATCTTTGGACTCAACCAATCTGGCTGACGTTGCTGGTTCTACCTTATGTTTGTGTCTTGTATAAACAGCCCGATTCACTGTCGAATTGGATACAGTTTGCTGGACAGTCGAGTAGTGGGGCGGGGTTTGACCCGCTGTTATTCGGGACTGCGGCAACGGTTTCGTTTTCTTTGATTGTGCAGATCGGTGAACAAGTAGACTATTTGCGGTTTTTGCCGGATCAGCAGGAAACGAATCGCGGTAAGTGGTGGTTAGCTGTGGTGTTGGCGGGTCCGGGATGGATTTTTTTCGGCTGTGCGAAGCAGTTGGGAGGCTCGTTTTTAGCTGCATTAGCGATTCAGCATGGAATGAGTCTGATTGAAGCGAAGCAGCCAACTCAAATATATTCTGTTGGGTTTGAGTCGGTGTTCTCGAATCCGTCGATCGCGCTTGCAGTGACCGTTTTTTTCGTGATTCTGTCTCAGGTGAAGATTAATGTGACGAATGCTTATGCGGGATCGCTGGCTTGGTCAAACTTCTTCTCTCGACTAACACATAGTCATCCAGGGAGGGTCGTTTGGCTTGTGTTCAATGTGGTGATCGCCCTTTTATTGATGGAACTGGGTGTGTTTGCTACGTTGGAAGCGGTGCTAGGACTTTATGCAAATGTTGCGATCGCTTGGGTGGGTGCATTAGTTGCAGATTTGGTGATCAATAAACCTCTGGGTCTGAGTCCTTCTTATATTGAATTTAAACGAGCGCACCTCTATAACTTTAATCCGGTGGGATGTGGTGCCGTTCTGATTGCGTCGATCGTGTCGATGAGCGCGTTTGTCGGATTGTTTGGCTCAGTGGCGAAAGCGTTTGCCTCGTTTATCGCGTTGGGACTTGCGATCGTTTTAGTTCCAGCGATCGCGTTTTTGACTCAGGGAAAATATTACATTGCTCGTGAAGATGCTTACTCAGATTGCACACATACGATTCATTGCTGTATCTGCGAACAGGAATACGAACCTCAAGATATGGCATTCTGTCCAGTCTATAGCGATGCTATCTGTTCCTTATGTTGTAGCCTTGATATGCGCTGTCACGACGCTTGCAAAACGACTTCAAACTTGAATCAGAATTCAGACAAACTCACGGTTAAAAGCGTCTTACAAGCGAAACTGTCGCCGCGAACAAAAGTGAGATTGCTGAAATATTTGGCTTTGTTCTTTTCTCTATCAACGCTTCTAAGTGTGATTTTAGGAGTCGTGTACTACCAGCAGGTTGTGAGCCAACCTGATTTAGATCAGCGAATGGTAGAACGGTTGAACGCGACTTTGATCGAAGTCTCTGCGGTGTTGTTTGTCGTCATTGGGATTAGCTCCTGGTGGTTGATTCTGACACAGGAAAGTCGGCAGTTGGCTCAGGAAGAACTCGACAAACAGAATCTCCTCCTTCAGCAAGAAGTCGAAGAACGGCAGTTAGCAGAAATTCAACTGCAAGAAAAAGCTCAACAGCTAGAACAAACGCTGCACAATCTACAACAAGCAGAAGCACAACTGATTCAGACCGAGAAACTGGCAGCCCTCGGTGGTCTGGTCGCGGGGATTGCTCATGAAATTAATACACCGATCGGGATTGGAGTGACTGCGGCTTCCTTGTTAGTCGAGAAGACGACTGCTTTTTCAGAGGCATTTAAGCGGAATGCAATTAAGCGATCGGACTTAGAAAAATTTGTCGATCTCGCGCATCAAAGCAGCCAGATGACTTTGAACAATCTGAATCGAGCGGCTCAATTGATTCAGAGCTTTAAGCAGGTCGCAGTTGACCAATCGAGCGAGTCTAAGCGCGTGTTCAACTTCAAATGTTATCTAGAAGAAGTGTTGTTACAACTTAGCCCAGTGCTTAAACCCACACCGCATACGATCGACATTCAGGGAGACGCAGCTTTGACACTCAATAGTTATCCGGGTGCATTTTCGCAAATCATAACGAATCTAATCATGAATTCTCTGCTCCACGCCTATGAGCCAGGAGATCAGGGCTATATTCGATTGTGCTTTGTAGCGGTTGAGGATCAGATCATTTTTGAGTATGCTGATGACGGTCAAGGGATCGCACCTGAGAACATCAGTAGGATCTTTGAACCTTTTTTTACAACGAGACGGGGGCAAGGAGGCAGTGGTTTAGGATTACCTATTGTTTATAACTTGGTGACTCAAAAGCTGAATGGCAAGATTCGGTGTGAGAGTCAACCTTCCCAAGGAACTAAATTCATCATTACGCTACCGAAACCTTGAGCCGTATTTTTCATGATCGTCCTCTCAATCAGTTCCTGTTTAAAGTCGATTTTCTAAGCGTTTAATAGATTCCTATCGGTAAAAGTTTGCTATGTCAATGAATGTTCAATCTCATGATTCTCAAAGCGATGAGTTGATTTTTGCTCAAGACGAAATTCAGTTTGCCGAAGAAACCGAAACTCGATCGCTTGACGGAAGTTGGAAGATTTTGATTGTCGATGATGAGATTGAAGTTCATGAAGTGACAAAACTCGTTTTGAGTGATGTGACGTTTGAGAATAAATCGCTCACGTTTATCAGCGCTTATTCTGCTGAGGAAGCGAAACAGTTGATCCGATCGCATCCGGATATCGCGATCATTTTCCTAGATGTCGTGATGGAGACAGAAGATGCAGGATTACAGTTCGTCAAATACGTACGCGAAGAGGTAGGCAATCAGCCTGCACGAATTATTTTACGAACTGGACAGCCCGGACAAGCTCCGGAGATTCATGTCACTACTCACTATGAAATTGATGATTACAAACTTAAAACTGAACTAACTTCTGAAAAGCTGCTTCTTACGGTCGTAACAGCGCTGAGAGCTTTTTCGACTTTTATGCAAATGTTGGAAATGAGTCAAAAACTGCGATCGCAATTAATCGAGTATCAGCAAGCAGCAGCGGATCTACGATCGAGTGAACGTCAGGAGCGGGAAAAAGTCGCACAACTCGAACAGTCTTTGCTCCGGCTCCAAGCCGTTCAACCTTCTCCTTACAGTGAAAAAATTGAAACGCTCGGTCGGTTAGTGACCCAAGTGACAAATGATATTCTGAATCGATCGAATACAGGTGCGCTGTCTACGCTAACGATGATTACTCAGATTGCTCGATTAGTGCTACGCCTCACTGACGAACACTCAGCAAAACTAGGACTGTCACAAACAAAGCTTTCAGTCTTGATGTATTTGAACGAAGAATCTGATCACTGTGCTAGTCCATCTGAGTTAGCAAAACATTGTGGAGTATCGAGAGCAGCAATGACGGGGTTGCTCGATGGCTTAGAGCAAGAAAAATACGTGGAGCGAGATCATAATCCTAGCGATCGACGAGCGTTAAAAGTAAGGCTAACTCCGAAAGGACAAGAATTTTTAGGCTGGATTGATCCTCAAGATGACTATCAGATTTCTCATTTGCTCGAAACTTTGGATGACACAGAACGCCAGAAAATGATTCAACTGGCGCGGAAATGCTTAACGATTTTGGGTGAAGGATCGGCGAATTAGAGACCGCCTCCATTTCTTTTCGCTGGCTGGAAGCCTTGATAAGTCAGGAAAATCTGTATTATCAGAAGATAGTTAAGAGATTAACTATTAAGTGTAAAACTAGATACAAAATTCGCTAGACGCTTTCCCTATGATGCTTGTCATGCCACCAAGAGCCGTCTAGAAATCAGTGGATTGGTGGTGCAGGGTTGAGTCGCTCTGATCAACGAGCAGCGATCGTCAAAATTCTGAAAGTTTAATAGTGTTGTGTTGACAGGAAGATTACTCACTAATCTTTCAAGTTTGTGACGAGCCAAGATGATTTTGAATGCAATTGGAGGTCAGAATGTCTTATCACGGTGATATTTCTTCGAGTAATGATGCTGTTGGAGTTGCGGTGGTTAACTATAAAATGCCGCGTCTGCACACCAAAACAGAAGTCATTGAGAACTGCAAAAACATTGCTTCAATGATTGATGGCATGAAATTGGGTCTACCGGGGATGGATTTAGTGATCTTTCCTGAATACTCCACTCATGGGATTATGTACGATCCCGGTGAAATGATGGAAACTGCTGCAATCATACCCGGTGAAGAAACCGCGATTTTTGCAGAAGCTTGCATCAGAAACAAAGTCTGGGGCGTTTTCTCACTCACAGGCGAAAGACACGAAGACCACCCCAACAAAGTGCCTTACAACACCCTCATTTTGATGAATGATCAGGGTGAGATTGTTCAGAAGTACCGAAAAATCATGCCATGGACACCGATCGAAGGATGGTATCCAGGGAATTGCACCTATGTTTCAGACGGTCCAAAAGGCTTGAAGATCAGTCTGATCATCTGTGATGATGGCAACTATCCTGAAATTTGGCGCGATTGCGTGATGAAAGGTGCAGAACTGATCATTCGCTGTCAGGGCTATATGTATCCTGCCAAAGATCAGCAAATCATGGTGTCTAAAGCAATGGCATGGATGAACAATGTGTATGTTGCTGTTGCGAATGCTGCTGGATTTGACGGAGTGTATAGCTACTTTGGACATTCAGCCGTGGTCGGATTTGATGGACGGACTTTAGGTGAATGCGGTGAAGAAGAAAACGGCATTCAATACGCAGCACTGTCGAAGTTTGCCATTCGCGACTTCCGCAAGAATGCTCAATCTCAAAACCATCTCTTTAAATTGCTCCATCGGGGTTACACCGGAATGCTGAACTCTGGTGATGGCTCGGATGGGATGGCAGAGTGTCCTTATGAGTTCTACCGCGAATGGATTCTAGATCCGAAGAAAACCAAAGAGAAAGTCGAATCGCTCACTCGTCCAACAGTTGGAACACCTGAGTGCCCGATCGAAGGATTACCCAATCAAAAGCTGCCGATCGCTCCGGAGAAGTCTCAGCCCGCAACTGTTCCGGTTTCGACCAGCCTCTAGTCAGCGCAATTGAAGTTTCACCTGAACAGTGGTGGCACTACGAAACGGTAGGAGCACCGTTTCGATCGCAGGTGTAGTGACAGCGGAAGTTGATCCCATCGAATTGATTGGGAGATCGACTTTCGCCTTTCTCGTTGACAAGCTGGGGAATGCTTCAATCGCTCTCTCTGGAAACTTTTTCGCCTGTTTATTCAGTACTTAATTTTTCACTTGTTTAAAGTTAACAAATTAATTGAATCGTATCGCGAAGTACAAAACTCTAGTTACTCTGTCTCTAGAATGATGAGCAATCAAACAGAAGCGGTGGTGCAAATATTGCTCGGTTTCTGCATTTAGCATTCTGTTGTTTCTCGATCGATAGTCTTTCATCCACTTCAAGATATTCATCAACACAGAAGACGAATTCACATCATTCGTCTGCAACTCTGTCATTCAATTCAAGCTATTTTCGCATTGCAGTGAAGCTTTCAAATGCAAGGAGAAGCTAATGCCCAAGACTCTATTCAAAGTTGATCTCACGAAACCAATGGATCAGCAAGAGCTACCAGGACACAATCGTTGGCATCCAGATATTCCAGCCGTTGTTTCAGTGAATCCGGGTGATGTGTTTCGGATTGAATGCAAAGATTGGACAGATGGACAAATCAAAGATAATGATAGTCCTGATGATATTCGAGATGTTGATCTCAGTGTTGTTCATGTACTGAGTGGTCCAATCTGGGTGAATGGGGCTGAGCCGGGAGACATCCTCGTTGTTGATCTAGTTGATATTGGAGCCTTGCAAGGGGATGAGTGGGGCTTTACAGGCATTTTTGACAAGAAGAATGGAGGAGGATTTTTAACGGATCATTTTCCATCTGCTGCAAAAGCGATTTGGGATTTTCAAGGAATTTACACTTCATCTCGTCACATTCCAGGTGTTAAATTTGCCGGAATTACTCATCCTGGTTTGATCGGTTGCGCTCCTTCGCATGAACTATTGGCGAAGTGGAACAAGCGAGAAACGGAACTGATGACAACTCAGCCCGATCGACGAACGTACGGGGCAGGTATTAACATCGATGGCGTTCCAGTGCTTGCAACCTTGCCCAATCCAACCAATGCCATTCTAGGAACATTAGACAAGTCAGAATACGATCGCGTTGCGGCTGAAGCGGCTCGTACTGTTCCACCACGAGAACATGGAGGGAACTGCGACATCAAGAATTTGTCGAGAGGAACGCGCATCTACTTCCCGGTTTACGTAGAAGGCGCAAAGCTATCAATGGGTGACATCCACTTTTCACAAGGAGATGGTGAAATCTCATTCTGCGGCGCGATCGAGATGTCTGGCTATATCGATCTCCACGTAGACATCATCAAAGGTGGTGTGGACAAGTACAGCATGGTCAACCCGATTTTTAAGCCGGGACCTGTTGAACCTAACTACTCTGAGTACCTTGTGTTTGAAGGAATCTCAGTTGATGAATTTACAGGCAAGCAGTACTTCATGGATGTGCATATTGCTTACCGTCAGGCTTGTTTGAATGCGATCGAGTATCTCAAAAAGTTCGGGTTCACCGGAGAGCAAGCTTACTTACTGTTAAGCTGTGCGCCTGTGGAGGGTCGAGTGAGCGGCATTGTGGATGTTCCAAATGCTTGTTGTACCTTGGCAATTCCAACCGCGATCTTTGATCAAAACATTCTGCCCGTTTAGTTGAGTGAGCAACACGCCTATGCCTCTCTATGAGTTCAAATGCGGTGATTGCGGTGTGTTCGATGTTTGGCGATCGCTCGCTGAATCAAGCGATCCTGCACTGTGTCCAGACTGCAATCAGCCCGGAAGACGAATGTTTTCACCGCCCGCCGTTTTGTCTAGTTCGCTGCGCTTGAAGCAGGAAAATCGAGAACCACAGTTAGTCAAACGCGATCGAGAACCTAAAGCACCTCAACTTCAGAATCATTCAGGCAGTCGCCCTTGGATGATTGGACACTAGTTTCATTTTGCAATATTGCTAAGGAGAATTTTGATCAATGAAGTCGCGCACACCTCGGATTGTAGGCGGAATTAGTCGTCGTCGGTTTATTCAGTATGGTTCTTTAGCGCTGGGTACCAGTGTTGTTGCTGCTTGTTCGAGTGGAGGTAGTGACACAGTTGCTACAAGCAGTGGAACTGCAACAGGAGTCTCTTCGCCTTCGGGTGATGGGATCAAGGTGGGAGTTCTGTATTCAACGACGGGTACGATCGCGATCGTAGAAAAGTCTTTGCAAGATGCAACATTCCTCGCAGTTGAGCAAATCAATGAGGGGAAAGGTCCTTGGTCAGGCAAGCAGGGCATCAATGGTAAAAAGATCGACATGGTGGTCGTGAATCCTGACTCAAATTGGGATTTATACAACCAAATGGCAAAGCGCCTGATCGACGAAGATAAAGTCGCTTGTGTGTTGGGCTGTTACACCTCCGCCAGTCGTAAGTCGGTACTGCCTGTATTCGAGGAAAAAGACAAGCTGCTGTATTACCCGGTCTACTACGAAGGGAATGAATGCAG
Source organism: Leptolyngbya sp. NIES-2104 (assembly GCF_001485215.1). Taxonomy (NCBI): domain Bacteria; kingdom Bacillati; phylum Cyanobacteriota; class Cyanophyceae; order Leptolyngbyales; family Leptolyngbyaceae; genus Leptolyngbya; species Leptolyngbya sp. NIES-2104. Next base: position 31,174 of record NZ_BBWW01000003.1, on the reverse strand, counting down.
TTCTAATGTGTTCTACACCGGAGCAGCACCGAACCAGCAAATTACTGACTCGATCCCATTCTGTGCGAAGACGTTTGGTAAGAAAGGCTTCTTTATCGGCTCTGACTACATCTATCCGAAAGAAAGTAACCGGATTGCAAAAGCAGAGTTAGTCAAAGCAGGCGGCGAAGTCGTGGGTGATGAATATGCGGCGTTAGGTACGACAGAATTCATTACTATCATCAACAAGATCAAGCAGGCAAAGCCAAACTTTATTCTCAGCAATCTGGTGGGTGATAGTATTCCTGCGTTTTACAAGCAGTTGAAAGATTCGGGAATTACCTCGAAAGACATTCCCATCATGGCTTATCCCACCACTGAGGAAGAAATTCAGGCAATGGGTCCTGAATTTGCTGAGGGGCACTATACCAGTTTTAACTACTTCCAAACTGTGGATACGCCCGAAAACAAGGCGTTTGTGGAACAGTTTAAAGCGAAGTTTGGACCCGATCGAGTCACAAACGGCGTGATGGAAGCTGCCTACTTCCAAACCTTCTTCATGGCGCAGGCAATGGAAAAAGCCCTCAAAGAAGGAAAGGAACTCAATACAGCCAGTTTGCGAGAAGCCACTCGTGGACAAGTCTTCAAAGCGCCTCAAGGAACAGTCAAAATTGACCCAGAAAACTATCACACCTATCTGTATTCTCGGATTGGTAAGTGGAAGGGAGACGGACAGGCTGAAATTGTCTTCACGACTGAGGCAGCCGTAAAACCGATTCCTTGGAGCCAAGCGCTCTACAAAGGTCGAATTTGTGTTCACCAAGCTCCAGATAAGCGCAGCAATCCGATCGTTGAAACGAACAAAGATCTGGCAGTCGAGCTTCTAAAGATTTAGTTCGCGGCAATCACTCTTCAGCTTGATCACACAGGCTGAAGAGTCTGAGTTTTAACCCATTTATAGTTGAGAGGACATAACTGCTTTGATACCTCACACCATTTCGATAGATCATCCAATTGCCTCGATCGCGAATTCGATCATCTATCTTGCACAGTCTCCGACCGTGAAAGAATTTGATCTGATCTCGTTTGCAAATCAGCTTCTCAACGGGCTGGGGATCGTAGGCATTCTTCTGCTCACAGGGCTGGGGTTAGCAATTACTTTCGGAGTGATGCGGATTATCAATCTTGCACACGGCGAATTTATCATGCTAGGCGCTTACACAACCTTTGTGCTTCAGAGTACCTTTAAGATGGATTTGCTCCTAACCATTCCATTTTCGTTTCTGTTTACCGCGATCGTAGGTGCGATCGTAGAACTAACGATTATTCGCCGCCTTTACGGTCGCCCTTTAGAAACGCTCTTGGCGACTTGGGGGTTGAGTATTGTCCTTCAAGGGGTCGTTAAGCTCATTTTTACGGCTCAGTTGAAGTACGTGAAAGCGCCGCCTTACATTCGCGGCAACTGGACTTTATTTGAAGCAGGAGGACAGGCAGTTCAAATTTCGATCTATCGCTTGTTCATCATTCTGATGGCGCTGTTATTGTTAGCGCTAACTGCCTACTTACTGTATGGCACACCCCTAGGGCGGGAAGTTCGGGCGGTAACCCAGAACCGAGATATGGCGAAGTGTCTGGGCGTAAATACCAGCCTCGTTGACATGGCAACGTTTGCTTATGGATGTGGTTTAGCAGGGGTTGCTGGAACTGTCATATCTTCGCTAAAAAGTGTCGCTCCACCGATGGGGCAGGATTATCTCGTGGATGCTTGGATGACGGTTGTTACCGGAGGAGTCGATCGACTGATCGGAGTGTTAGCAGGTGCGTTTCTGATTGGGCAATCGAATGCTGCGCTTGCCTATTTGCTCAACGATCCGACTGCTAGAGTGATTGTGTTAGCAGCCGTGATTGTGCTGATTCGCTATCGCCCAGAAGGTTTGTTCACGGTTCAGAAGCGGGGCTAATCATCATGGCGGAAGTCATTGGAAAAATTCAAAGAGCAACAAATGTACCGAAACGGTTAATTGTAATCAGTGCAGTTCTGCTGCTAATTCTGTTCGTATTCCCACTCGTCGCAGGCAGCTTTCAAACAAATTTGATGGCAAAGCTGCTATTGTTTGGAACTTTAGCGGTTTCGCTCGATCTGGTTTGGGGATTTACTGGGATTCTGAGCTTTGCCCACGGTGTCTTTTTCACACTGGGCGGGTATGCGATGGCGTACTATCTTAAGCTAAACTTGTCAGCCTCCGCGAATACTTATGGAGTTGCACTGCCGGACTTCATGGTGTGGAACGGACTCAAAGAGCTACCTTGGTTTATTGCACCCTTACAGTTTTTCCCGATCGCCGCGATCGCAATGATCGCGATTCCTGCCGGATTTGCCTATATCATCGGCTGGTTTATCTTTCGCTCTAAAGTGAGTGGAGTTTACATCACGATCATTACCCTGGCGATTTCGTCCGCGCTGACGACCTTCTTTGTGAGTCAACAAGCATTTACTGGCGGCACAAACGGCATCACAGATGTTTCAAAGCTGAGCTTCTTCGGCATTGTTGTACCCCAGCTTGGTCTTTACTACATCATTCTGTTTTTTACAGCATTTGTGATTGCTGGTAGCTGGTGGTTGACGCAATCAAATTTTGGATTGATTCTACGATCAGTTAAAGAAAACGAACAGCGCATTTCTTACTTGGGCTATGATGTCGCGAGCTTCAAGATCTTCATCTGGACATTATCAGCGGGAATTGCCGGAATTGCAGGTGGCTTGTTTGTGCCGCTCAACAGATTTATTTCTCCGGTGTATCTTGCCGTTGCATTTGGAACGCAGATTGTGATTTGGGTAGCGGTTGGCGGTCGAGGAACATTGTTCGGACCTGTAATCGCAGCGATTTTGCTCGGACAGCTACAGAACTCAGTCGATCGTGTTACGCAGGATTGGCAATTGATTGTTGGCATCATTCTTTTAGCAGTGGTGCTATTTTTGCCGAATGGCTTGATGAGTCTGCTGCCGAAGAAGTTTCGCTTTACTGAAATCAATCGAATTGTCCTACCAAGAGGGTCTAGCTCTACGGCTGGATTTGTACGAGTTGAACTATTCGATTGGTACACGCCCTTAGTTCGGTTGATTCAAAGTGTTCGCAGTAAACGGTGAGGAATCAATGTTATGCAAGCAGACTCTAGAACGGAACCTGTTCTATCTGTTCAAGATCTCAAGGTTGTCTTCTCTGGCTTCAAAGCGCTCAAGGGCGTTGATTTAGAGGTTGCAGACCGAGAGATTGTAACGATCATTGGACCAAACGGAGCAGGCAAAAGTACGCTACTCGATGCGATCGTCGGCAAATCACCCGTTGCATCCGGTCATGTTTTCTATCACGGGCGCGAGATTACGAATTCCAGTCCATACGACATTGCACGAATGGGCATCGGTCGCAAATTTCAAAACCCGAACGTCTACAACGAACTCTCTGTGTTTGAGAATCTGTTATTAGCGCTCAAAGGGTCGCATAGTGTCTTGGCATCGATTCGCTCAAAATTAACTCGTGCAAAACGAGAAAAGATTGAATTAGTACTCGATCGCATTGGACTCCTCGATAAAGGCTATGCCAAAGTTTCTTCGCTGTCTCACGGACAGAAACAATGGGTTGAGATTGGCATGGTGATTGCTCAAGATCCGACCGTTGTACTGCTCGATGAACCGACCGCAGGCATGACGACTGACGAAACTTTTGCAACGGGCGACATTATTCAATCGATCGCTCAAGCTCATTCGGTTGTCGTCATCGAACACGATATGGAATTTGTTAAACAAATCGCTGAGCGCATTGTAGTACTCCACCAAGGCGAGAAGTTAGCAGAAGGATCAGTCCAGGAGATTCAATCAAACAATCAAGTCATTGAGGTGTATTTAGGTCGTGAACAAATTGACAAAGCTGCTTGAACTGACAGATGTCACTGTTTCGTATGATCAGACCCCGGTTCTCTTCGGGGTCAATATGACGATCGAGCAAGGTGAAATTGCCTGCATTCTCGGTCGAAATGGAGTTGGTAAAACAACCTTGCTCAGAAGTGTCATTGGATTAAACAAAGTGATGTCCGGTAACATTGTGTTTGATGCGGACGAGATCACGAAAATTCCTACGTTTAAACGCGCTCGTTATGGCATTGCGTACATTCCTCAAGGGCGCGAGATTATTCCTTACCTATCTGTTCTCGACAACCTCAAGCTGGGAATGTCGGCGGTAGGAAAGAAGCGTCGCAAGATTCCTGATGAAATCTTTGAGTTTTTCCCGATGCTCAAGCAGCACCTAAATCGCCAAGGTGGATTGTTGAGCGGTGGACAACAACAACAACTTGCGATCGCTCGTGGACTATTGAGCAATCCCAAGATCATGTTGCTCGATGAGCCGACCGAAGGAATTCAACCGTCGATCGTGCAGGAAATCGAAGAGACGCTGAAACGAATTAATTGCGAAAAGGGGATCACTGTGGTGGTGGTTGAACAAAAGATTGATTTTGCTCGGCAACTGGCTCAGAAGTTTTTCATTATGGAAAAGGGAGCGATCGTTGCAAACGGTGAAACATCTGAGTTAACGGATGCACTGGTTCACCAATATTTGGCGGTGTAGCCCTGAGCTTTGATGTGGGTCTCGTTGCCTGCGGCAGTTAAGTGTTGACCTAGATGAAGCGGCGGCACAGCGACTTAAACGAGCGTGGATTTGGATCTATCTAACCGACGCGCTGCTACTGTTTATCGCAACGGTGCAATTTCCATTGGCTTCAGCACCTTCAACTTTAGGTCGGTCGGTGGAGCCATTGTAATGCCATACCGCACCGGGCGAATCTCACCCCTGTCAACGGCTGCAAGCTGCATCTGTTTTAGGATGGTTGCCACAATCAGCTTCATCTCTAACTTGGCAAATTCTGCCCCAATACACCGCCGTGACCCGCCCCCAAACGGCAGGTACTCATCAGCACTATACGCTCAAATATATGCTACCTATGTCAAATTTCTCCTGTCCAAAACGCGAGATCACAGTAAATTTTCTCTAGTTTATGAAGAGAATTGCAATTACGGATTTCGGCGAAACCTACTGGGCATGAAACCCTATGGAATTGCTCTTTCTTGCATGGGAATACTGCTATTAATTGGACAGTATACCTCTACAATGGGTTTGCTGAATTCACCTACAATCATGCAAATGGGTAATTTTGTTCAAGCAATCATAGGTTTACAGTTTCCCAAATTCTCTGCCCTGTCGTTCGCGTGCTTAACAGTAAATGTTTTTCTGCTTACTGCTTGGTTGCTATGGATTAACTCTGCTTGGGTTAAGAGTTCAGCAGAAGCATATGCAGATAGATTACTAGAAGCGTGCGAAAACTTACCCTAATGCGCCTTGTGTGATAGTAAGAGCAGTCAATAAACTGCACTTGACTTAAAGTTGATTAATCACCTTACAGCAGCCCAAGTGCAGAGCCTTCAGCGTCACCCCCTAATGCAGCAATTGATCGAGTTCCTATCCGGTGTTCGTCAGCAAATCGCGTAGAAAAATCAGTGAATGGAAAACCAGCGCGATCCCACCCAAGGTTGAACAGAATTGACGCGAAAATCTTCAAATTGCTCAGTATTCTTCAGCTAAGCGATATCTACACTCAACCGCACGTTTCGAGAAGGCTTCAAAAAAGCATTATGAAGCTTATGCCTTAATAAACGATAACAATAGCGGTATTGCTGCTCTCCAACTTTTCAGCGAACAATGACCTATTCAAGTGACGCAAATCTTAACAAGAAAGCAGCATTCATCAAGCTGCCCATCGATCAATAGAGTCAGAGATTGTTCGAGAGTTGTCGTCCGTTAAATGGTAGAGATCTCAAATCAAGCTTTTTGAGAAAATCGGTAGCTAGACTGAGTAGAAGGCAAGATTGCTCATGCTGAATTGTCGCCGTTGAGATTATGGTTTTCCTATGCTAGAGAAAAAGACGCGGTTAACTCGACCCATTCCCTTCATAGCGTTGCTTGCGATCATTTGTACTCAGTTTGCAAGCTGTACGGGTTCGCAAAATACTACAACGGTCATTTACAAGACAGTGACTTTCCGGGCAAAAACAAACCGCGAGCGGCTCAACCTCTCAACGTGCTGGTCGCGCTTGATTCCTCTGGTTCAATAGCAGAAAGCGTCGCAGGTGGTGAAAAAATGACGATCGCCAAAGCTGCGGTTTCTCAATTCGTCGGTAAGCGTAAAACTTTGAGTGAGTTGAATCGCTATCGCGCCACAAACTTGCGAAACCAAAATCATGTCTCTGCGGTGCTCATGCAAGCTTCTATGCACTGCCTTCTGTTGCATACTGCTTCGCATTCGTTTGTCCCATTCCTACTTTTAGTTCTGCATCCGGTTGAAGTAAGGCAGATCGAATTTGCTCGATCATGGTGCTCCCTAAATGTTGAGCGACCACGATCGGCAGAATCGGGCAGGATTGAATCGATTCAACATGCCACAATCTCCAACTTGCCCAGCATCCTTCAACCAAGCGATATTCATATTCAGTCGCGAACAATGACCTTATCTACTGGCTCAGATCAATTATTGGCTGATGTCTTATTTTTCGGTTTGAATACTTGATGTGATCGCAGCGCTATGGCTCTAAAGCAGCGATCGCAAAATGATCTAGTAGTAAACGGTGAACGAACAAATAGCCACCGCCCACCTTTTGCAGAAACATTTGCTCTGCGGCGTGATCGAGAAATTCAGCATAGTTCCAAGGGGCAACGCCCGCTTTCCAGAGGAAAACCCGGATAATTAGATGCTGAATACAGGTCAAACCACCGCACATCAGCCAGAGTGTAGTGCAGCCGACCAATCCAGCACTCAACCCATTCCCAATTGCTCCTGCCCAGTCAAGGGTAAGTCCATACCCTACAGCGTGAGCAATTCCGAAAGGAATGCCCATAAAAAGACTCATTTGCAATGCGCTTCGCCCAGAGCGGCGAATTCCCTGATTTGGGAGGATTTTGGTTTCGATTTCACTGCTCGTCAGTCCAAATCCAATGAGCGTTAGTAGAAAAACAATTGGACCAATGATTGCACCGTACATCGCGCCGTATACGAGACCGTTCATGATAGCAGATGATGCACCGAGAACAATCCCAGGGACAATGCCCCGGTGCATTTGCTTCCATGACCAGCCCCAAGCTTCTAAAAGAGTAATCTGGCTAGGACACAAGAACCGCCAAGCCGTCAGTCCCACACCGAATCCGGTAATCAACATATCGCCCAAACCAAATTCAAGTCCCAGCATGATCCCTACAGAAATTCCCTGTCCACCTGCCGCAAGTCCTAGCCGAGCAGCATACCAGATTCGCTGTTGCTGATATTTCGTATTCATTTGAATTGCGGTCAGCCAGCCGACGATCGCACTTGTTCCAATTGCCGCGATCGACCCAACGCCTAAGCCAGTCAACATTCCTCGTAATCCATGTTGCAACCAGATTGTCATGCCGCTATTCCAGCCCGTTGCTAACCCCGCATGAATTCCTACACCTAGCCCGCCAACTAATCCCAGTAGCAGCGCCACAACAACGATTTCACTAATAGCGAGCAGGCGCTGTTGTGCTTCGGAGATTAACCAAGAGGGCTGAATCCGCTCGATTAGAAAAGTAGACTGAGCGTGCTGTTTTAAGGCTCTGGCAAGCCACGACAATCCAGTTAGAATGCGCTCAGGCGGATAAGCAGGGTTTGAGCTACGGCGAGTCAACATTCGCTGAACGTAGGCTGTAAACAGCGTGTGCTGCCAGTGTTCTGGAGCAACGTCAGGCGATACGTCCTCGATCGATTGCCCGTGGTAAGCAAGCGTCAGAATGTTGATCATTAAGGGCGTATTGACCAGGTCACGCAATCCTGAATGATGTTGGAGCAGCGATCGTACTCCTGCCAATTTTTCACCACAGCTTGAGAAGTAAGCATCGATTTGCTCAATCGTTGGCGATTGAATCATCACCGCAGCTTGAACCTGAAGACAAGTCGTAAGTGCCTCATAATCGGCATCTCGACTGCAAACGACTAGATTTGATAGCCAGGACTGCTTGCAAAATTCATTAATCGCTTCAACACAAGATTCTCGATGCGATCGCGCCACTTCATCAAGTCCATCGAGCAGCGGAAGCACCTGAGCCTCGTTAACCCAGACTTGAGCAAGGCGGCGGGGCACTTGATAGCGATCGTGGAGTTCTTCAACGAGCCATTGATCAATTGGCAATGATTGAATCGACCAGGAGGCAAGATGAAAGACAACCGGAATTGGCTGATTTGGATCTTGTTCTGCCCGCTCAATCAGCGATCGAGCTAATTCTAGGAGCAAGGTTGTTTTTCCAGAACCCGGTGCCCCCAGAATTAACAGCGTTCCGACTAGGGCATCGTAAACCTCAAGAATCGTGCCTTTACACTGTTGCGACGGCTCAGAAAGAGGAGACTGAGCTTCAACCGTCCAGGAAGAAGCCAATGCCGCTGGATGTTCTTCTAGTTCTAAGTCGATCAAGACCGATTCATACAGGGATCGCTCAAATACTCCTTTGATCCAAAAGCTTTGAACTTTTTGGATCATACGGTTGCGATCCTTTGAGCTTTGACGAATCGAACTCTGATGGATTGGTTCGTTGGAAATCAGAGTAGCTGAATGAACTGGTTCGCTGTGGATTGGGGAAGGTACTAAATCTGGTTCTTCAGAAGCCTGAAGTTGTGCTGGTATTTGAAGGGATGGTATTGCATCGGGCTGCTCGATCGACAAGAAGGGCAATCGATTAATTGGGCTAAAGTAGCCGTTCTGAATTTGTTCATAAAGCGCGATCGTCGCATACTCTGGTTCGACTTCAAGCTCCGCACTGAGAATTTGGCGACATCGATCGTACTGAATCAAGGCGGCGTTACGCTGCCCGTCCATCACTAATGCACGCATCAGTGCTTGATGTGCCCCTTCATTCCACGGTTCCAGTTCTAGTTGACGTTTTGCATAAAACTTGGCTCGGTTCCATTTCTGCTGATGCTCAAAGTGAGTGGTTAATTGCGTACAAACTTCTACTGCTTGTTGATGCAGGTGTTCGCGGGTACAAGCAAGCCAATCCTCAAAGCGATCGCACTCTGAAAGCGCAAAATTGGACAGAAATTCTTTTTGATAAAGTGCGATCGCTTGTTCTAGATGCTCCACACAATCTAAACAAAGATCAGTAGATGAATGTGAATGGGTCGTTGCTGCTTTGAAATGGGCTGTAAAGGCTGCCACATCTACAGTGTAGTTGTGGTTAGCATTGATTTGAATGGTGTTGCGCGTGGTCAGCAGTAAGGGCTGAGCGGAATCGCGATCGTCCAAGATTTTTCGCAGCATCGATAGCGCTTTCCGTAGGTTGCTCCGGGCGGATGACTCTGTTTGATCTGACCAGAGTAGAACCGCCAAGGCATTTCGATGATGGACCGCGTGTGCTTCAACCATGAGATACACAAGCAGCGCTTTTACTTTCTCATAGGGAAAATGTGGCACCGGATACCCATTCTTAAGAACTTGAAACGACCCTAGAAGCGACAATTCTAGTTGCGACATGAAGACTCCTGCTTTTCACGTTACCTTCATGATCTATTCAGGAATGATAGCTAGGAATTATGCACGAGGATGCGTCAACCCTTCAAAGACTACCCGCAAGGGTAAGATTTTGAGCATTATCAGTATAAGGGAGTAACTAAAACCCTTACTAAAAATCAGTTTATAGATAGAACTCAAATTGCGAATTTCAACGCTTCATCGTTTCACGCTGAATTCACGCTGCTGTGGACGGAACGTAGACGATCGCTGGTTAAGGTCGATTCGTTACTCAATCAACAACAAAAGGAGAAGTAACAATGCCAACGTTAAATCGTTTACCCCAGTCCACTCAATCTCTATTACAAGCGCTGAAGGCAGCAGAGCCGAATCAACCAATCTCGCTTTCTAGATTCGGAAAAGTCGCCCCGGCTGAAGTTGAAGCAGCTTTCGACAATCTAAATCAAGCATTCTCATTTGATCCGGCGACGGGACAGGTCGCTAGAAGTGCTGGAGTTGAATTGTCTTCTGATGAAGAACAAGTCGTACAGCAACTCCTTGGCGGCTATCAACGCCAATTGCAAGCCGGAGCGATCAAACTACGACGGGGCACCAACCAACGATTTGTTCCGCTGCCCGATGAGCCAGAAGAAGAACATCAAGGTGTCGTGACAAAGGCTCCTGCGGATGCTTCACTGTTGGCTCCGGAGACTGATGCTGAGCGAACCATGAGCAGCGATCTCAACTCACTTGTTGCCCAAGGCTGTGGATGGCAGTGGTGGCGAAAAAAATACTGGTGGGGAGTCCGAATCAGCTTCAACCGAACTGCGGTCAATTGGCTTGCAAGTGCAGGCGGAGCCGCCGCAGGCATCCTTGCGTCGATGGGAATCGGCGGAATCGCTGCAACTGTAATTGCCTTGATTGTTGGAGCGTTAAAAGCAATTGCCAACGATAATGGCATCCGAATCTACATCACTTGGGCAGGAATTTGGTGGGCGACCCCGAAACCGACTCCTTCGGGAGGTTGCTAAGCGGGTAGCGAGTTCACAACATCCTCTGTTTAGGTGTTGAAGAACTAGAGACCACGCTGAGTGACCCTAAAAAGTGACGCAGAGGAGCAAACTTTGGTGATTGAATTGTCATCAGTCTAACTGACCAAAACAGGAGTTGCTCTTCTGCACGATGATTTCGCCAAGTGTGACGCATATTAAACCAACCTTAATCGTGAAGAACGGTAGCATTCACCATATTTTTCAGGAGGACAAAGCGGTGTCAGTGTTTTTCAAGCGGATTCGAGCGATTTTCGCGATCGCATTGATACTGAGTTTAGAGTTTGCGCTGTTTCAAGCTCCAGTTTCGGCTGCACCTCGAACCACGATGTTCTACGGTGCATCAACAAAATACGATCGACATGACTGTAAAGCAGGAATCGCCAACACATTGAAGCGGGCAGGAATTCCCCAAGTTAATAGCAATCACAGTGATAATACGTTTGTAAGCGGGTATTCGCCGAATGTAGGAGATACTTTAGTCTTCGTCACTTGCGTTCCGCTGCCCAGTCAAGGTTTTTGTGGTGGAGAAGGAACGATGCCCGTGTTTGCCGTCGCAGGCGTGACCAACGATGCTGATCGAGTTTCCAACAACATCCGTAACGCCTACCGTCCGCCAAATCACGAAATCGGCTGCCTCTGACGTTTGCTGATAAAGGTTGCTTTTAGTGGACGACGAAGCGATCGCTTCGATGAGCATCTCAGCGCAAAGATTATTAGCTCTGCGCTTCTAGATAATTGTTTACCAAGGTTCTTATCCTATGCTTTCTTCAATCTCTCCGACTCAAACTGGGGTGAAACTAGCATTCAGCAGTCTTGACTCTGAGGTCGAAATCGACGATCTGCCCGTGAAAGGAGAAATCCCTCGCTGGCTAAATGGTGCTCTATTCCGCAATGGTCCTGCTAAATTCGAGATGAGTGAGGCTAGCTACAATCACTGGTTCGACGGACAGGCGATGATTCATCGCTATTCCTTTCGCGAAGGTCGAATTGCCTATCGCAATCGCTTTCTACGCACTTCTCCCTACACCCAAATGATGTCTACCGGACAGCTTAGCTCCGGCTTTGAAATGGTTCGACCAACCTCTCTAGCTAGTCGTCTTTGCAAGATGCTTTTGGAGACAATTGGTTATCGGACGGGACAGACCTATAACACCAATGTTAGTATTCTTTGCCTCGCTGAGAAATTTATGGCTCTAACCGAGCAACCTGTCCCTACAGTGTTCGATCCAGTCACCCTCGAAACTCAAGGAGCTTTCTATTTTGATGACAACCTACTAGGACATCTCTCCTGTGGTCATCCTCAGTATGACTACCAAAACCAGGAATACATCAATTACCTAACTTGCTTCGGTCTGATCAATACCTACAATCTCTACCGCGTCAAGGCAACGAGCAGCAAACGCCGCCTGATCGCCAGAATTCCCGTGCGCGAAGCGTGCTATATGCACAGTTTTGCCTTAACTGAAAACTTCATTATTCTGGTGGAGTTCCCCCTAGTCATTGACACAAAGGCAGCAATCCTGGATGGTAAAGCACCGATGCAGTGTTTACGATGGAAACCCCAGCGCGGAACCAATTTTCTGGTCGTCAACAAGCATAGCGGCAAGCAAGTCGCTCGTTTCAAAAGCGAGGCGTTCTTCGCGTTTCATCACATTAATGCTTATGAACAGGGTGATGAAATTGCGATCGATATTGCCGCTTCTGCTCAACCAGATTTGATGTATAAATCCTATCTAGAACCCTTACGAGCCGCAACGCGATCTGAGGATCATCCCTTAGCAGAGTATAGACACTATCGTTTACCCCTTCGACGTGCTTCTCGCTCTAGCACTGTTGATTATGAACGATTGTCAGATCAGCGGATCGAAATGGCTTGCATCAATCACGATCGCTGTAGTTCACGGCACTACCGCTATGCTTATGCCGTCAGCCACAATCAAAACTGGTCAACTTTAGTCGGTCAGTTAGTTAAAATTGATATCCAGAACAGCAGCACGACAGCGTGGTTTGAATCGGATACTTATCCTGGTGAACCCGTCTTCGTCGCTGCTCCCCATGCCAAGACTGAAGATGATGGGGTCATTCTGAGTGTCGTTCTGGATGCGGTTGAGCAGAAATCTTTTTTACTGGTGTTGGATGCCAGTTCCTTTCGAGAGCTAGGTCGTGCTTATTTGCCTCATCACATTCCCCTAGAATTTCACGGTCTGTTTGTGTCAGCAAAATAAGAGTAGGGGTTCAAGCATAGATTGATCGCGCTTTTGATTGCTTACCTGATGCTTAATCGGTACTAAACGATCGCTGAAATTGTCACAGGCAGACTGTTTTAGTTTGCACTGCTCTAAAACGAGCAGGATAGGATTTCGTCTGCAATTTTCCTTGATTTGATGACTTGCAGGGCTGAACACAACTGATACTAATTTACTTTATAAGGAGATATCGCATGTTTCACCGATTTGCTTTGATGACTGGTCTGTGTTTGACAATTGCTTCTGTGAATACCGTTGCAGAAGCTCGAACCGTGACGAACGGAGTAGCTCTCAACGGGATGAGGCTTAATGGAGCATCTCTCAACGGCTTGAGTTTTAATGGAGTATCTATTAACGGCTTGAGTTTTAATGGAGTATCTATTAACGGAACATCTTTCAACGGCTTGAGTTTTAATGGAATAACTCTCAACGGGATGAGTTTTAACGGCTTGAGTTTTAATGGATTTTCGACGCATGGAACAAAATCAACTCAGTCTACAGTGACAACCGCTGCGTTGAATGGTGTACCTGTCCAGCAAATCAGTCTAGAAGGCAGTCAATTGATGTTCCATTTGCAGCGCACAGTTCGTTAAATTTTCGCAGGAGGTAGACACGATTGGGGCGTTCCATGCAGCGTCCCAACACAAACTCATCATTCTCAGAGGGACGCATTGAGACAATGCAAAAGCAATTCTTTTTCCTGCTGTTTGGTAGTGCGATCGCGATCGCACTACCTGCCGTTAAATCGCTTCGTTCTGCCAGCCCGACTCATCCATCTACTGCCATTCAAACTGAATACACGATCAAAGGCAAAGATGCAGAAGGAACCGTTTTAGAGACTGCGGGTGTTGATGCAAGCAGCAACTCGCTTCAACGATCGCTCAAGCTCAAAATCAGCGAGGTAACGCTAGATGCTCAAGACCCAGAGCGAGAAACGTATCTCTACACCGTACTCTATCAAGACCCAACTTCTTTGCAGTGGCGCAACCTGTGCCAACCCGATCGTGACCAGGTGGCTAAAGCAATTCCGCTATCGGGTAGTTGGGATGAGACGGGCGCACACCTAGATGATGGAAAAATCACATTTGGCTGCACCAGTGGCGCGTTAGCGAAGTGTGTCCGATGGGGCTATAAACCTTGGAAGACGGTTCAAGGACGATCGCTACGAGCGTTTCATCAAGCTTGTACCCGCATGGTTCGAGCAGACTACTGCGGCACTGGTAAAGGGCATACCCAAGATGGAACTGCGATCGATATCTATGACCGTCTGGGGATTCAGAAACGTACACCTCAGAGCGGCATGACTTTTGAAGCGGCTTGGCAACCAGACGGGGCAACCTTGATTCAACGAACTCGGCGAACTGAGACACTGGCGCAGATTCAGCAGGAGTGCCCTAACCGACTGAAAGAGCGCACTCAGAACAGCCGCTCGAAAACTGTTGCTCAGATGCAGCAGTTTTCTAAAGCATTGCTGTTCAACGATTCCTTAGTGCAATCTCCCTAGTTTAATTGGCTTTTAAGCCGATATTTGTGCCAAGTAGATGAATCAAGACTGGCAGAACCGCAGTCTCAAAGAAAAGCGGTACGTGTACGTTTGGGCAGATGGAGTGTACTTTAATATTCGAGCCGAAGATGACCGACAGTGTATCTTGGTGTTGATTGGGGTAAGCGACACCGGACATGAGGAACTGCTGGGACTAGAAATCGGATTTCGCGAAGCTGAGTTGAACTGGAAAAGTCTGTTGTTGCGCCTGAAAGACCAAGGACTGAAAGAGGCTCCAGAACTGGCGATTGGCGATGGAGCATTAGGATTTTGGAAAGCATTGCGTCAAGTGTTCCCGCAAACTCAGGTGCAACGGTGCTGGGTGCATAAAACTGCCAATGTCCTCAACACGTTGCCGAGTTCACAACAACCGCAGGCGAAGACAGCACTCAAAGATATCTATCTGGCTGCCACCAAAGCAGACGCAGAAATTGCCTTTGACCGCTTCATCGAAACCTATGCGGTCAAGTACCCGAAGGCTGTCGAATGCTTGAGTAAAAATCGGGAAGCAATGCTTGCGTTCTACCACTTTCCGGCAGAACATTGGATGCACATTCGTACCAGCAATCCAATTGAATCCACCTTTGCCACCGTACGCTTGAGAACTGATAAAACTAGGGGTTGCGTCTCTCAATCTAGCATCTTGTTGTTAGTTTTCAAGTTAGTGCAGTCGGCTCAGAAGCGATGGTTGCGAATTCAGAAGTTTAATCGATTAGCGGAGCTGATTGAAGGCGTGAAATTTACCGATGGAATTCGCAGTGATGAGCGCGATCGTTTAAATCGAAAAAAAGATGCGGCTTAATTCTCCCGTACACCACATTTGACAACATCTCCTCACAAATTTTGTTCAGTGGCTGCCAAGGGTTCGGGCTTTGGGCGAACTGTTTCAAGCGATCCAACTGATCGATCCTTCGGAACTTCGCGGAGCGAATCAAGATTAGCAGTCATCCCTTTTGAACTTTGCCAAGCCGTAAATCCTGCTGCGCTGCCTCCGGCACATACAAGCATGACCGCTCCGATTAACATCATCTTTGCAGTTACCTTGACTCGTGTCTGCTTATGCGCTTTGTGGTTTGTTGATCTCTGTTGTCGTTTCATTTTGGTTTAATTAAAAAATTACTGACGTAAAAGCTGTGTAGAATGCAAAATCTCTTGAGTTAACCTAAGCTATCTTTCACCAAGATAGCTTATTTGAAAATCGATGAAAACTGAGACGGTTAAGGAGTTCTGTTTTGCTATGCAATCCATAGGTCTAGAACACCACTGAAGTTCAACAATTCTCCTCTATTTACTGAGTGGGTATTTCGAGTAGACATTTATGCAGTAATTGCTCAAAAGAACGAATTTTTCACCTTGAAATCATCGATTAAGGAAAAGACAAGCTAGGACTGCGATGGCACAGAAATTGAAATGTATGGTTGAAGACCTTTTACACAGACTGTTGATTACGGTTGAACCATTACTGATCCTGTGGGTTTGCGTGAGTCGTGGAGTCCATACATTGTTTTGGTTACTGGGTCGATCGCGCTAAATTCGATTGCACAAGTCGCTCGCCTGACTGATAAGGCTTGCCGTTCTTGAGAAAGATCGCTGCAACATTCGGCTGCGCTTTGAAAGTCTGCGTGAACCCTTGCAATAACTCTGCATCAGCCGATTGTAGAACAAATCCTTGCTCAGCAAGAGTGATTGCCAGAGCCATCACCTGTTTGCGATCGCGACTACCATAAGTCGCTAGAGCATAATCTAGTCCCTTCACCGTTCCCGGAACACCAACTGCAAGATAGCCTTTCGTACTCAGTCCCTTAATCACTTTTCCTTGAGCGTCTAAATACACCGTTGGGGTTGCTGCACCGGGTGCTATCTCCCGAAAATCTACAAATCGGCTGCGACCATCTGCAAACCGAATTAGCATAAACCCACCGCCGCCCAGATTGCCACAGCAGGGATAGGTTGCCGCAAGCGCATACCCTACACCGACCGCCGCATCGATCGCGTTTCCGCCCTGGTTGAGAATGTCGATTCCAGCTTGGGTTGCTTCCCGTTGTTCGCTCACCACCATCCCAGTTGTTCCAAGCTTTGCAGTCGGTGGTGTTGGTGTCGCAGTCGAACCACAGGAAGGAGCGGGTGATCGCACACAGATTCCAGCACTCGCCGCTTGATACAACAGGGTAAGCGAGTAGTTCGTTTTTGCAAGCAAAAGGTCGATTGCTAAGGCAAAACCAAGACCCGTGCTACCAAAAACTAAACCCAGCAAAATTCTTTTGCAACGAGCTTTATTTAGACGCAGTTTTTGCAGGATGAAAGTCATAAAAATTAAGAGCCATAAAGTGGATGCTGATGAATTAGCGAACTACCAGCATTTCACGATCGCGGTTTTACCAGCGCCAGAATTTCAATTGCGACACGTTCAGCCGATTCTAGTGCCGACTCTAGTCCTGGGGATGCGATCGCGGTATGTTCACCCGCAAAATGAATCCGTTTCCAGGGCTTTGCCATCTGTGCTTGAAAGCGGCGAACCTGTCCGGGTGCAAAGTACGAGTAAGCGCCTCGTGCGTAAGGATCACGCCCCCAGGATACAATTCGATTTAACTCAACCTTGCCTTCCATTGACGGACGGATTTTCTTCAGTTCTGATTGCACAAATTGAGCTAATGCCGAAGCACTCATAGCATCTAACCGTTGAGCTTGACTTCCATTCGCCCAGCAAACCAGACTTTGCAGCCGTCCTTGATCATCCCGATGGGGCATCACAGTTGATAGCGTTGAATCCGTCCACATCATGGGCGGATACCCATCTTGCTCCCAAAATGGCTGGCGTACCTTCAGGTGAATTTGGGTCACTGCGGTATAGGGCAGGGTTTGAACTGCCTCAGCTTGTGCCCCTTGTAGCGGAGGGCTAATCTCAATCTGACGTAAGACTGAAAATGGTAGAGTGACGACTGCGAAGTCTGCCCGAAATTTTGAACCATCAGCACAGTGAACTTCGACCTCAGTATCGCGAGACTGCAATGACACCACCACTTTTTTAAGTTGAACCGGAGATTTAAGAGAAGCTGCGA
Source organism: Leptolyngbya sp. NIES-2104 (assembly GCF_001485215.1). Lineage (NCBI taxonomy): Bacteria > Bacillati > Cyanobacteriota > Cyanophyceae > Leptolyngbyales > Leptolyngbyaceae > Leptolyngbya > Leptolyngbya sp. NIES-2104. The sequence continues at coordinate 13,736 of NZ_BBWW01000003.1, read as the reverse complement.
TCGCTTCTGGAAGACGGCTATTTCCACCTTGAATCTGCATCGGTTGTCGAGCGCGAATCTGTGAGCGCTGATCATTGCGTAGAGCAAACAGCGCGGAGGTCGTTTCTAAGTCATTGAGCAACGAACTAGAATTAAAGGGCATTAACCGAAGTGCTTCTGCGGAAGCTCCTTGAGTGCGGAGGTAGTCTACTAGAGAAACATCCAAACTTGCATAGCGTGAGTTTGTCCACGCGATCGCGTCTTTGAGTGGGTTGTGGGGTCGGAGGTAATGGGACAGCAACTGTGCAGGAAGTAACTGGCGCTCAGGCTCGGCTAAGCGATTCGCGGAAGATTTTGCCCAGTCCTGGGGCAACACGGTCTGTCCTCGAACTTGTAGCAGCGTCTTTTGATCTACCCTGTTTCTCGTTTTGACAGGAACTTGCAAGCGATTCGCTAGGGCAAGCAATCGTTGATATTTTTCGCTAAATCCCTGTCCTCCCGCTTCGGGTTTTCCGACTATGTTATCTAAGGTATGAACGCGACCGCCAACGCGATCGCGTGCTTCTAGAACCGTGACCTTTAATCCTTGTGCTTCTAATAAGGATGCAGTTCGTAACCCCGACAATCCAGCTCCCAAAACTAGCACTGTGGTCGGCTGACGCTGAGCTGCAACAACGCGCTCAGCAGCACGACCCAAAACGAGTAGACCGAGGGCAGATTGACTGGACTGCCAAAGAAATTCGCGGCGATTCCAACGGTTTGTAGACATAATGCTTTGATTCAAACTTCGACGGTTCTGGTTGACGAACTTTCTACTTTCAGGACTCAACGAAAGCGGTTGGAAAATTTCAGAATTTCTTTGGACAACGAGCCGGAAGAAGTTCGTGAAATTTGCAAAGCTTCCCTATTGCTCTAATGGGTATTTCTGTAATCTCTTTATGCAGCGAGCAGGTTCTCTATACCAAAAGCATCGCTCCAACAAGTAAAAACTGCTTGGAGAAATCTCGTACCAAACGAAAGCCCTATGCTCCCTAATCCTTGAGCATTGCTCACCTGAATGCTTTCCAGGCTTATCGATAGGCTAAATTCTTTGAAGCTCGGCGTAAGTCGAGCGTAACAAAACGATATCTGAACATCATCAGCCCCTTCGCCCGAAGAAGTTACGAACCTATTTAAACTTGAGATAGTTATAGGATCAGGAAATGAGTATGATGTGAACATTGTTAGAAACGGAGTGAATGATGTCAGTTCAGAACACTTCATTGAGTTGGGATCAGATCTTAGAACTTGCTCAAAACAATACTCCTGCTCGACGAGTGCGCAGACCTGAACAATTGCCTTCGACTGCCCCTATTCCCAGTAGCTTGCACAAGCTTTCTCCAGAAACTCCAACGCCTGTTTTACTTTATCGCGATGCAAATTCTTGGTGTCCTTTTTGCCAACAGAGCGATCAAATGCTATTACCTTGGGGTCAGGTGGGTGGCAGAGACAAGCTTGACCCGTTTTCGTCTGCGGTGGGAGCTGTCACGCTTGCCTATGTAAGAAATCGCATCTGTGCGCCGCGTGATATGAGTGCAGGTGCAGCAACCGCATTTCGAGCCGCCGCAGACAAAGTGTTGGCATCAATCTATTAAAGATATTTCTCGGAGATGCAAGAGATGAAGTCATGCCTTTTTGTGATCGATGTCCAGACTGGCTTCGTTAGTCAAAACACTAAATACGTTGTTGAGCGCATCGAGACTTTACTAAAGCAATCTCTCTTTGATTATGTAGTATTTACAAGGTTTTTGAATACTGGTGGTAGTCCTTGGGTCAATTTTTTGAACTGGCAACACCTCATCTCTGAAGAAGAGAGAAATTTGGTTAGTTCTCTCCAGCCTTTTGCTGAAGTGGTTTTTGATAAATACACTTACAGCAGCATTAATCAAGAAACAATTGCTTTCCTAAAGCATAGTAAGATTGATACTGTGTTTGTCTGTGGGATTGATATAGATTGCTGTGTTATGCTAACGGCTGTTGATTTGTTTGAACAGCTCATCCGTCCTTGCGTCTTAACGTATTACTCAGCCTCTAATGGAGATCAAGAAAGCCATACCGCTGCTATCACAGTGTTAGGTCGCTTGATTGGTCAGCACAATGTATTGCAAGAACCGCTTGATAGCACTGTTCTCTCAAAATATCTCTCTGCAAGTGAATGATTCGTGCTTATTGATCTAACTGATCAGGCTGCTTGCTTTTACGTTTCAGCCAAGCGGAAACAATCGCGTTCGCAAATACGCCAACGTTTAAAGTTTCAATCAACAGCTTTTTGCCTTGCAAAATACCTGCGCTGATTCCAACCAGAGGAGGTTTAACAATCACGATGCTTAATCTATGTTTACTCCTTAAGATGGAGTTTCTAGTCATCACCATTTTGTAGCATTCGCTTAGCAAGCTTGTTGTTTTAGCGAGCATTTTTGCACTTCTGCTGGAAACTTCTATGCCTAATCTAACCTAGGTTCTAGCCATTTCTTCTGTTACTTTTTAACGGGTTTCAGGTAAAGAGGCAGCAGAATGTTCAATCTGTATCGAAACGTTCGACCTTCTGAATGGCTAGTCACCTTCTTCTGAAACCGTATACTCCTAACTGACTGAGATTGAATAATGCCTAAAATTGCGATCGTGGGTGCAGGTCCAGCCGGGTGTTCAGCAGGGTACCACTTGGCAAAAAGTGGGCATGAGGTCACGCTCATGGACAAGAACTGTTTTCCCAGAGACAAGGTATGCGGCGATGGCATCAGCATTGAGTCGATACAGGCAGTGTCGATGATGGGAATTTATCCGCAAGACATTAGAAAATTAGCTTCAGAGTACGCGCCAATCGATCGCTTTCTTTTGGGGATCTCAAATCAAATTTCTCATAGTGAGATGACCCAGCTAGAAGCCTACTGTATTCCTAGATTTGTGTTTGATCAACTCTTATACGAGAAAGCGATCGGCGCAGGATGTAGTTTTATCACTCAGAGTGTTCGCAGAAATGATTGGCATCATCAAGGGTTGTATGATGCGTTTGATACGATTGTTGATGCTCGTGGCGTTTCTGCGGGGGAAGTGAATGCCATCGCGATTCGCGCTTATTGGGTTCTAAAGCGGCAAGATCTATCCCAAACCGCGTTGATTGAAGCCCAAATTCATTTCGATCGCAGCCTAGGAGTGAATGGCTATGGTTGGATTTTTCCCGTTTCTACACAGCATGATCTGATCAGATTGAATGTTGGAGTTGGCGTTTGGTTAGACGAATACTCCAGACTCAAGACAAACATTATTCAACTCTTCAAGCAGTTTATCCACAATAATGAAACAACCCGACAGATGCTGAGTCAGGCAGTGAGCCAACAACCGCCAAAGGTCTTTCCTCTAGCCACTGCCAAGAAGGGAAATCGAGTTGCTGATGGAAAAGTTCTTAGAATTGGCGATGCGGCGAATTTGACTGATCCATTAACGGGTGAGGGAATTGCAAATGCGGTACTCAGTGGCTTTCACGCCGCGCAAGCCGTGAATATGAGCAATACCCCTAGTGCGATCGCAGAGAATTGGCAGTATCTTTATGAATCTCACTTTGAAGCAGATCTGCGTGCGGCTCTACGCATCAAAGCCTTCAGAAAACTTTCCTCGATGAATTACCTGCTCATTTGGTTAATGAAACGAAACCCGCGCGTTGCCCAACAGATCACCCATGCCGTTGCAGGTGTCATTCCCTACAACGAAGTCTTGACTTCTCTCAAATACTGACAGCCTTGAGCTTTAACTAACAACATCTATCTGGAGACTATCGTAACGTTGAACAAGTCAACATCGCTCTGCTGCCTCAGATGGAAGCCTCACCGAAGGTGTTGCTTCTTTTACCATTGCGCGGTTCTACACCCACTATTGAGAGGCAGACTTACCCCCTACAACGACAGACTTTAGTACCCCACGGAGGGGAGATAGCAACCGTCAGGTTCTTGGTATTTGCCCATTGCCATTAGTGTTGCTGGCTTAACAACGCGCATCCCCTGGTTCAAGCACCATCGAAATAGATTGGATTGGCGTGTCGGCAGTAGCAACGAGAGGGGACGGTCGCTACTTTGATTTCCCACACCCGCTAACAAAGCCTGCATGTCTGCTCCTGACTGAGCAACCGCGTGATTCGATGCCCAAAAATGCGGGGCTGAAGCATAAGCAACAATGCGATCGTCGCGCACCGCCACAAAAGCGGTCAGAGATGGTGCGTTCTTGAGATCTCCGGTGCGATCAACCCCATGCACGCTGCGGCATAATTCGGCGCACTCGGCTAAGTCTTGTTCTCGGAGCGAACGAATCTCAATGTTAGTCGGAGCATCAGCTTTAATGGTGCCTTCAATCACAACCAATGGCTCTTTCACATTGAACCCCAGCGAAGTATAAAGCGAAAGCGAAGCTTGATCGAAAGCATCTTGAACCAAACGAATGCTGTTCGCTTCGGTGCCACGCTCCACTACAGCTTGCATCAATTGTCTACCTGCGCCTTCTGACTGAACCGTCGTGTCGATCGTCAGCGGTCCGACGGCTCGAACTACATCATATTCCGTTAGGTAATTAGAGCCGATAATTTTGCCGTCATGTTCGGCAACAATGCTAAAAATCTGAGGGTTCGCGAAGTAAGATTGTGCTAACTGAATGCTGAACGCTGGAGACGGATGATCGGGAGGAAAATTGTGGCGCTCAGCACTATGTTTGAAAGCGTTGTAACAGATTAACCCACAGGTTTCGACATCTTCTTGCTTCATTGATCGAATCTGCACATCCATTGAACAATTCTCCCGTTGCTAGTCTAAGAATACATGGCTTACCCAACAGCTTCAATCGGTTGAATGTTCCTAATTGATCGCTGATTTAATATTTCTAATAGATTGCTGTCAACAGATGATCGACACTTGATCGAAATGCGGTAGCTGCGCCTGCACTCATATCACGCGGCGCACAAATTCGATTTCTCACATAAGCAAGTGTAATTGCACCGACAGCCGCCGCAACTGAATCAAAGTTTTCTTTTCCCCCGACTCGCCCCCACGGTAGCAAAGTATTGCGATCGAGCAAATAGGCTGCCAGCAGCTTGAGATGTGCCTCGATCGCGTTTTTTACAATCGGAGCATCACCCTCTAGCGCTTGTACGCCAGAATTCTTAAAAATATCGGCGATCGCAGCTTCGCGATTGTCGCTTAATCGTTCTGCTGCTTCTGCCCGGTAGTGCATCACTTCACTTTCCATCGAATCGATTGGTAATGGCGGTGCGATCGACTCAATGCCCCAAATCCGACGCAGAACAAGATTAAATGTCGTTGCATCTGTTTTGACCCGTTGAAAAGCAGAACGTTGATCTAAGGTAGCAAACCAAGCATTGAGATTGGGAAAGCGGGGATTGCCTTTGATGTGATAGTTTCGATACACAGGTAGACCTGCCGCAAGTCGATCAAGATGCGGAGCATACAAAATGTCTACCAAGCTAAAGGTACTCAGAAAGTAGGAACCCGGATAGTTTGCTAAAGCTTGCTCTAGGTCGTCTAGCTTTGCTTCAAAAGCCGCTTGTGCGCCTGTAGAATCATCGCTCATTCCCATCATGAATTTGTAGCCGAGTTCTTTTGCTCCGTTCGTTTCAGCATCTTCGATCATCTGATATGCAACGCTGTTTTCTTCGGGATCAATTGGCAGCAGGGGTGAATCTTGAAACTGTGACTCTAACGCCAGCAGGATGTCTTTTGATTCACATACGATCGTGTCACTGATTTCAATAGCGGGAACAAGCCCTGATGGAACGAGGTCGGTGTACCATTTCGGCTTGTGATTTAAGTCAATAAATTCAGTGGAAAACGGAATTTTCTTTTCTTCTAGCGCAAACCATACCCGCTCACAGAACGGACACCAAGAATTCGCGTCACGATAGAACACAACAGGCGGGGAAGTTCCTGGAGGTAGTTGAGACAAGCTGCTTGGAATCGGTACAGTAGACGGTAATTGTCCAGGTCTACGAACCCGTCGCGCAGCAGTATGACTTTGAGCAAGTTCTAATAATTGCTCCCAGGTCAATGTTGCGGTTTGAATTGACATCACTTTCTCCGGTTGCAGCAGAATTCAATCAGGTTAGCAAACTGAACGAGGCTCATTGTCTTACTCAAGGTACATACTCTCTATCTGCAAGCTTCGGAACTTCTTCGGGCGAAGGTCTGAAATAGCCAATCGTTCGACAATTTGGCAAGCGTTTTGGCTTGAATCGTTAACGATTTGTTCTTTGCAAACAAGCACGTAAAGGGTGCAATTCTAGCATTGTTCAGTTCGTAGAAGGGACGACGAAGCAGCGGAGCAAAACAGCCCACATCGTCTTTTCTCACTGCTTTCAAAGCTTTTGATTAAAGTATTTTGAGAAGCTCTTTAGATCGAGTTAGCAGAAAATTAGCTCCGCTCATTCCGTTATCTTTGCAACCTAATCCCGCTCAAATCCCACAGATTAACCGATCGTTCACCAAACGACTCAGCGAAATTACTACCAGAGGCGAGAAATTCTCCATTTGGGCTGAAACTTAGACCCGATACAATAAAACTGACTGGACTCAGCGTGGTGATCAGCGTTCCGTCTCGCCTCCATAGCTTGATGGCGCTATCTGTAGAACTGGAGGCGAAGATTTGTCCATTCGGACTGAAACTCACATTAGTCACCAAACTCTTGTGTGCCTTTAGTGCAGTAATCAGCGTTCCGTCTCGCTTCCATAGCTTGACCGCACCCCCATTACTCCCAGAGGCGATAATCTGTCCGTCCGGGCTGAAGCTCACACTGAACACACGAGCCAAACGAACGTTGTCACCCTCTACAGCATCTACGCGGTTGTCGATCGTAGTGATCAGTGTGCCATCGCGCTTCCACAACTTGATCGTGCTATCTTGACTTCCAGAGGCGAGTGTTTGTCCATCTGGGCTGAAGCTGACACTTCTCAACCCTTGAGTATGTCCCTTCAATGTCTTAATTAGTGTGCCGTCTCGCTTCCACAGCTTGATCGTATTATCCTCATCATCGCCTCCAGAGGCGAGTATTTGTCCATCCGGGCTGAAGCTGACACTTCTCACAGCGTCAGTATGTCCTTTCAACGTCTTAATCACTGTGCCGTCTCGATTCCACAGTTTGATCGTATCATCCTCACTTGCAGAGGCGAGTGTTTGTCCATCCGGGCTGAAGCTAATACTTTTCACAGCCCAAGTATGTCCCTTCAGCGTCTTGATCAATGTGCCGTCTCGATTCCACAGTTTGACGGTGCCATTCATCTCACCCCCAGAGGCGATAATTTGTCCATCTGGGCTAAAGCCGAGGACATACACAGAAGCAGAATTCCAGCTATTTTGCAATTTCACGCCATCAGCTTTCTGCTCCTGACCCGCAACGCCCAAATCTTGCTTAGCTTCTGCTGACGGTTGCCGCAGGTGTGCGGATACTGGGTTGGCTTCACTTCCTGCAACAGCTCGATTAATACAGACAAGCGCGATCGCACCAACCAGCATCACTTTTGTCATTGCCCCGACCCGCATTCGCCGATTTGCTTTGGGATTCGTCGATCCCTGTTGTTGTTTCATTTTTTGTCTTCTTGTAAAAGATTTGCTAACGTGAAAGTATTGCAGAATGAAAAATACCCTGATAATTAATTTGAAGTTCAACGCTGCTTTATGATTTAGACACAGTTTTTGAACAATAAGTGCCGAAATGCCTATTCTAATGAATTCGTAAAATACCCAGGTCAGGAATGCACTTTACGAGCTGACGCGCGCCAGAACTTCGGTGCTGATTTACCGACTTCACGGGCATTTGCAAGCAACTCATTAAATCCCTGTTCTCCCCCTTCGGTGACAGGAACGTCGTCTAGAGTATGAACGCGACCAACAGTGCGATCGCGTACTTCTAGGACTGTGACTGATACTCCGTGAGTTTCTAGTAATAGACATTTGAGACCTAGCAACACCTCCTATTTGTTTAGTGGGTTCTTCTATAATCTCTTTATGCAGCGATCCCTCAGAATTCTGCAAAGCAAATTTTCTAATAGAATATCTTTTGCAGGAATTCTGCGAAGCATCTCGAAAAATTGTGCAACTCGTTGTATGGAGAATTCCTAAGTACGGGACAAAAACTTGCAAATAGTTGACGGGGCGGGATTTCATGAGAATTACCACATTCCAAAACACGAAACCCCTATGAATCGGGTTACTGCACTTCGAGAAAAATTGCGTCCCCACCTCGCTTGGCACGGTGCAAGATTGAGCTTTGTTGCCGCCTTTCTGATTGCGTTGTTTCGGGTCAAGACTGTCAACTTTAGCGAACTCTCAACTGCCTTCAGTGGCAAGACTCAGACAGATTCTCATTACAAGCGACTGCAACGGTTTTTTCGAGACTACGAGATGGACTATGTCGAGATCGCCCAAGCCGTTGTCGCCCTGATGGCAATTCCAGAACCGTGGGTGCTATCGATAGACCGAACCGATTGGCAGTTTGGCACTTGTGTGTTCAACATCCTGATGCTGGGAGTCGTCCATGACGGAGTCGCATTTCCATTGGTCTGGTGTTGTCTCGATAAGCGAGGCAACTCAAACAGTACTGAACGCATGGAACTGTTCAATCAGTTTCTTGAACGCTTTGGAGATCGCGAAGTTGCCTGTCTCACCGCAGACCGAGAGTTTATCGGCAAAGCTTGGTTTGGCTATCTCTTGCAAGACCCCCTCACCCGATTTCGCATTCGGATTCGCGAAAATCACAAGCTTAGTGATGGTCGCATCAGTCGCAAGGTTCGGACTCTCTTTGCTGATGTGCAAATCGGTCAGACGAAGATTCTGCGGCACAAGCGTCGTCTGTGGGGACATTGGGTTTACATTGCGGCAACCCGTTTAGCCGATGGCGAACTCCTTGTCGTTGCCACTCAAAGCGCTCCCAAGTCTGCGATTGCCGATTACGCCAAGCGTTGGGCAATTGAAACGCTATTCGGCATTTTCAAGACCCGTGGCTTCTGCTTGGAATCGACCCACCTGACCGATGCCGAGCGATTGAGCAAGCTACTCGCGCTGCTCTCATTAGCCTTGTGCTGGGCGTTCTTAGTTGGAGAGTGGTTGCATCAACACACACCGCTCAAGCTCAAAGAGCATGGTCGCAAAGCCAAAAGTATCTTTCGCTATGGCTTCGATCATCTCCGTCACATTGTACTCAACTTGAATGAAAAGATGAGCGAGTTTATGCAAGTTCTACAATTTTTGTCCTGTACTTAGATTAACCCTACTGATAATACAGGAGTAAACTTGTCATGCACGAACGCACTAATATTCCAGACCGATTTGTCAAGCCGTTGAGTGCGACACCTCTAGATGCCGCAGACCGAATTGAAATTCACGAATTGGTTACAAGAGTGTACCTGGTCGAAGACACACGCGATTACGACGCGCTACACCAAATTTGCACTGAAGATTTTGTACAGATTCATCCAGCAGGCAACACGGAAGGGTTGGAGGCATTCATCGCTTTTCTTCAGAAATTCTCAGTTGGTTTCGATGGGAAACGGCATCACGCACTCAACATCGTGACACGGCGAGTTGGCGATAATGAGGCGGAGGCGGCGAGCTACCTGATCAGTATAGAGTTATTCAACACCTAAGGGCGCGAAGACTCTAGCCTACCCCGAATCATTGGACATGCCGTTGTGATTGACAGTCTACGCAAGACCGATGCTCAGTGGCGCATTTACCAACGAGTGTATGACCAATTCGCAGTCAACGCTACGTTCATGCCCGATGTGGCGGAGCGCGAATGTTGGGGACGTGGGGCATCTGAGAATCATTAATCAATGTCAGGTCAAACAATCTCTCTAGCTCTTTTCCAGAGCTAGTTCTAATAGGCTTAAGTTGATTGAAGTACAACCAAGTTGATGAGCAAATTACAACCTTTCAGGTTGCCTAAATCCATCGCTACCAATCTAAATGATTAGGAGCAATCAAAATGACTTCTATGCAAGGTTCAATTGAACAACTGCTGCCAGATGACCCGGATTGGCAACAGTTATGCAACATTCTCAAGGCTAAGGTAACATTGGTTGAACAGGTGCTAGTTGCTTGGCAAATGGGAATTTGGTTAGCTAGAACAATCCTAGAACATCAACTACAGGAGCAAGCTGCTATTTCAGTTGAATGGCAGGCTTGCCCTGTCTGCCAAGCTCGATTGGTGAGCAAAGGATTTGCCAACCGCCGAATTCTTACCTTAGTTGGTTGGGTCGAGTGGAAACGTCGAGTTGGACGCTGCCCTCGTAGGTGTCGAGGCAGCCAGAGTACTCCTTTTGATCAGGTTCTTGGCATTAATGCTTATCAACAAACATCAGTCGAGTTAATGCGACTCGGATGTTTGCTAGCAGTATGTTTGCCCTTTGAACTTACCGCTTGGATGCTTCAGCAGTTGAGTGGCATTCAAGTCAGTGATGATACGATTTGGAACTGGGTGCAATCTGCTGGACAACAAGCTAACGAAAACTTGGAATTGCAACTTCAGCAGTTAGGCGAGGGACAGCCAATTCAAACAGAAACGCTAGATGCACCGCTCTTAACGATGCCTTTGATGATTGCTGCTGATGGGGTCACAGTCCCGTTTCGCCCACAGGCTAAGACCCCGAAAGGCAAAATTGTATGGCGAGAGGTGAAAGTCGCGCTCTTAGCTCGTCTCGGCAACTATCAGACTAGAACAGAGGCAACGAGAACGCAATTACACCAGAGGCGCGTTGTGGCAAGCCTCGGAGACATTAATCACTTAAAACCTCGTCTTCAACTCGAAGCACTCAAGCAGGGGATGATCACAGCCTCACAAGTCGTTTGGATCTCCGATGGTGCACGGGGCTTTTGGCGACTCTACCGCGAATGCTTTGCGCCGATTGGGGCTGTTGGTATTTTAGATTTCTATCATGCGGCACAACATTTGTGGCAAGCAGCAAGCGTCTATCAAGATGGCAATCCACACAGAACGCCTCAGCAGTGGTTTGCTAGCTTACGTCATCGGTTGCGCCACGGATTCGGCAAAGGTATTATTAAAGAACTCGACTGGTTGAGCAAGTCTAAGAATACTGCCGAAGCAACCAAACCAATTTTGCGCCAAGTGCGAGATTACTTAAAGCTCCACCTTGACCACATTCAGTATCGCTCCTTTAAGCAGATGGGCTTGCCCATTGGCAGTGGCATGGTTGAGAGTGCTTGTAAATGGATGATTCAACAGCGCTTTAAGGGAGCAGGGATGCGATGGAGTGAAGACGGATTCAACCATCTGCTTCATCTCCGGTTAGCTTGGACGAATCAGCGATTTGACTCTTTGTTCTCTAATGAAAATTTATCGCTTTCGTTGTACTCCCCCAACTAATAGATGCGCCCAAACAGCAGCATCATTCCGGTCGATGAAGAAACTCTAATCGACAACAAGGATGAGTCCGAAGATGAAGTGTTAAAGTGCGATCGACGGTTGCTCGTGATCGTTCCGCAGATGACAAATCAACAACTGGAAGGATGGGGAGCAACAGTGTCTTGTCGCCCTATCGCAGGTCTTTACGAGCTACCGCCAGTGTACTGTACAACAATTGTCTGCACTCGCGAACTGCCAGAAACGCTAGAAACACTATGGTTAAGGTTGCTGAGCCGTGGGTCAATGCAGCGAAAAGCGATCGCAGACTTGCTCAAACTAGAGACCAATCATCCACTTCGACCCGTCGCATTACAACAATTGTAGTCTTGGTATCAGCGACTGTGTGAGGACACCCGGAACCGATAAAGTAAGCTTCTGACACAGGAGTTGAGTCAGATTGCACTCTGACTCAGGATAGTTTTACTCAAAATTGATGGATCTCAAGATAAGTTCTTTACGATTCTCGAACCGCTTGAAAAATTCATTGCTCTTAGCTTTCAACGCATCCGTCCCTGACCCAAACCCGCGACGTGCTTTTGCCTCAGTTCATGAGTGGCAAACTCCGTATCACTCAATAGCCTTTATAATCGAGCCATCCACCCAACCTGAATCGACTGCCATGACCCAAATCACACTCAGCCAACTCGATTCACAGCTCACAGAGCGACTGCAACAACGCGCCAGCCAAAACGGACGCACGATCGAAGACGAAATCGCTGTGATCCTTGCCAGCGTCCTCACTCCAGAATCTCCTCAGAACGCTACTCTGGGTCTTGCCACTGCAATCCAACAGCACTTTGCCGGCATTGAGGACTTCGAGATTCCTGAAATTCTAAGAGAACCCATGAGAACGCCGCCCAACTTTGAGAACCACAATGATCGTTCTTGATACCAACGTTCTCTCTGAATTGATGAACCCTCAAGGCTCACAGACCGTTAAATCGTGGGCGGATGCACAACCTAGAGAGCGCTTATTCACAACCACGATTACCCAGGCTGAGATCTTGTACGGGATTGCCATTCTGCCAGAGGGCAACCGAAAACAACGGCTTCAATCTGCCGCTCAAGCCGCGTTTAACCAAGAATTTCTCAATCAAATTCTTTTGTTTGACTCACAAGCTGCCGAACACTTTGCCACAATTAGCAGCGATCGCCGAAGACGAGGCAGACCGATCTCTCAGTCGGATGCTCAAATCGCTGCCATCTGCCGCACCCATCAAGCTGCAATTGCAACTCGGAATGTCGATGATTTTTCAAACTGCGGCATTGAGATCGTCAACCCTTGGGAGGTCTGAGCAGTCTCTAATCGCCCTGAAGGAAACTTTGACATCAAGCCTGAAGCGCGCTCCTGAACGTCAAAGCTTCGGTGATGTTCTACTCAAAGACCGACTGACCAATGTGATCGATCGTATCAATGCCCACATTCCCCCTGAAATTCGTGCCACGGCTCAACGGGAACTGCAAAATATTTGTGAATTGTCGCTTACCCGGCAGTGATCGCTGAAATCAGCGGAACAATTTGAGAGGTTACATTGAGTGAAGCTCGATCGCATTTTGTTAGCATCCGCATCTGAGCGTTTCCGGGTGAACTAATCTAGGAGATTAGAACTCAGAGGCTTACAACCATGCCCGCTCGGAAATCCTCAGCTTCTGTCAGCCTTTATCAAATTAAGATCACGCTGCTAGAGTTGCGCCCTCCCATCTGGCGACGTGTACAAGTTCGCAGCGACATCACGTTAGGCGATCTCCATGAGATCATTCAAACCGCAATGGGTTGGACAAACTCTCATCTGCACGTGTTTCTTATTCAGGGTGAGGAGTACGGTGAACCCGCTCCAGAATATGATTGGGAAGTGAAGAATGAGCGCAAAATGAAGCTGAACCGAGTTGTGGCTGGCGAAAAATTCAAGTTTCGCTACACCTACGATATGGGAGACAGTTGGGAGCATGAACTCTTGATTGAAAAAATTCTGCCTGCCGCTGACCTTCCTCGTCATAGCGTTTGTGTCACCGGGAAGCGAGCCTGTCCACCCGAAGACTGCGGTGGGACTTGGGGGTATACGGAGTTAGTAGAAACGCTGAGCGATCCCAATCATCCAGAGCATGAATCGATGCGAGAGTGGGTGGGTGGAGCATTCAATCCAGAGGCATTTGAGCTAATTGAGGTGAATGAAGCCTTGCAACAATTGGGATGAACTATGAGGATCGACCCGTCTGCCATCGGAGGTGGGCGTGGCTTTCCTACACGAGATCGCGTCGCAGATTACAGCTGTTGAGGAAGCTCAACGGGTTAAATCAAACGGCG